>NZ_JYMU01000080.1:0-3865 GCF_000938235.1 Bradyrhizobium sp. LTSPM299 | reverse complement strand
TTCTCCAGAACGGCCTCGTGCTCCCAGCGTGTGATGCGGCGCTCGGGGCCCGTCGTGCATTGAACTTTTAGCGCGCAGGTTTTGCAGGCGCTTGTCCAATAGCGGCGCAGCGTCTTTCCGTCCTCTACGTTCGTATAGTGATAAGTTAGCCGCTCGCCGGCGGGACAGCGATAAACATCTGCGGCGGCGACATAGACGAAGTCCTGTTTGCCGAAGCGGCCAGCGGCTTTGGCGCCCGATGTCAACGGCTTCGGCAACATCACCGTGATGTCGGAATCTTCACAGGCCCTGATCTCCTCTCCATCGTAATAGCCGCGGTCTGCCACGACTTCGAGCGTCTCGACAGCCATCTCGTCGCGCGCCTGCCCGGCCATGTTGGCGAGTTGATTGCGATCGGTGCCCACATTGGTCACCTCGTGAGCCACGATGAGATGATGCTGCGTATCAACTGCAATCTGCACGTTATAGCCAACAATTCCGGTGTCCTTGCCACTTGTCGCCATCGAACGCGCATCAGGATCGGTCAGCGAGATCTGCTTGTCCTCGCTCTTCATCATCGCCGCATTGATCGCATTAAGCCGAACAGTCTCCTCTTTGAGCTTCTCGATCTTGCCCTTTAACCTCGCAACTTTAGCCTCTGGCCCTGCATCGCCGTGCCGATCGGCGGTCTCGAGCTGCGACAGATAGCGAGCGATACTCTCGTCGATCCGCTCCAGACGCCGCTTCATCTTCGCCTCGGTGAAGTTCTTGTCCCGCGCATTGACGGCCTTGAACTTCGATCCATCGATGGCGACGCTCGCTACAACAAGCAGATCAAGCTTGCGGCACAGTGCGACGAACTCACGGCAAACCCCACGGATGGCCTTGCCATTGTCCTTGCGGAAATCTGCGATCGTCTTGAAGTCCGGCGCCAACTGCCCGGTGAGCCAGATCATCTCGATATTGCGCTGGCACTCCCGCTCCAGGCGTCGGCTCGACGGCACCCGATTGAGGTAGCCGTAGATGTAGAGCTTGAGCACCATGCCGGGATGGTAGCCGGGTCGCCCCGTGTCGAGTGGCTGGACCCTAACGAAGCCGAGCTTATCCAGATCGAGCCCGTCGACGAACACATCAACCGCACGCACCGGATTGTCCTCGGCCACGTAGTCGTCGAGCACTGCCGGGAACAACGTGCTCTGCCCGCGATCAACCCCTTCCACGAATCCAGCCATCGCTCGTCCCCGTCGATTCACTGCAGAATAGCAGCAGAGGCGAGGTTTTCACACGGCCTGGGCCCTTTTCGGACCTCATCACGCGGTCTGCGGATGTCTGCTCACTGGGGTCCAGCGGACTGCGGCGGAAGGCCCGCCAACTTCCGAGTTTGCCCTGAACGGACCTCGCGCTATTCTCGTCTAGCCGGGGCAGAAGCGGGCACTCTCCGTCCCGGACCTACGCCTTGGCGGCGTTCTGTGCAGCTTCGAATACATCGCGTGCGGACGTCGTACCGGCTACGTGCTCCGTACCCGCGACTCCAAGGTCCATCCATCCTGCATTCACGGCCTCAAACATTTCTTCGGCAGGTCCGGTGTGGCCCTTCGGGATGCCGAATTGCTCGAACGCTTTCGCCCACCCTGCACGCGGGACTGCAAAGGCTTTGACGTCGAGATTCAGGACTTCACCCAATTGCTCCGCGACTTCATCCGCGGTGACCATCGAACCAAGCTCGACGGCGCGCTGCCCTGACCACGCTGGACCGGTCAAAAGGGTTGCGACCTCCGCGCCGATGTCGTTCGTCGCGACCATGGTCGATTTCCGGTTTGTCGGATTGTAGTAGACCGGGAGCGTTCCGCCCTGGGCGACCTGCAAGCCGTAGAGGAAGTTTTCGAAGAAACCACCTGCGCGCACAAATGCGATTGGCGATATCAGGTCGCGCAAACCTTGCTCCAGAAGCGACAACGCCGTGATCATCCCGAGCCCGCTGGTCCTGTTCGCACCCATCGACGAAAGCGCTACCACCCGCGGCGGCGCTGCCTTGGTGAGCGCCTCGACATAGTTCGCAATCACGCCCTTGGCTTCTTTGTAATCGGGCGAGGGGGCCCAGACAGCCGGCAACATGACAAACACGCCTTCGACGCCTTTGAGCGCCCGCTCGATGGCTGCCGAATCATTCCAATCACCGTTTACCAGTTCCACGCCCTTGTTCGCCCAGCTTGAAGCCTTCTCGCGATTGCGGACGAGCGCGCGGACTTCCTTGCCGTGCGCCAACAGATGTTCTGCCGTTGCGCCGCCCACTTTTCCCGTGATTCCCATGACTAAAAACATGTGTTTTCTCCTGATCTTGAGGGACAGAACACTGCCCTGGTTGGTTCAATGGATGAGCGGCAGAACGGCCCGGATTCGGGGATCGCGCGCGTAGAGGCCGCCCCATGTCATCGCGCCCAGAAGCAGGGACATGATTTCCGGCGGCGCCCCCAACTCACCAATGCGGACATGGGCGCAGATGGCACCTCCCAAAAAGCCCGTCACAAGGATCGCGCCGAGCACGGCGGTGGCCGGGATGGCGTAAAGGATGGCGCAGGCAAGGATGATCGGACCCACGACACGGGTCAGGTCCATCGCGAACCCGGTTTCCTGCAACATGCTCGCGATCTGTGCCGGCGCGAAAAGCTGAATGGTGCCGTCTGCCGCCAGAGCGATAACGACAAATGCGCTCATGATCCGGCCGGCCCACAGGGCGCGATGCACGGTCACAGTTTCAGGCACCTGAGGCAGGTTGATAGTTTCGGACACTTGTCATTCTCCGAGGAGGAATCCCATTATTTGGAGCCTATTGTGTCTCCTAGGTATGACAAACAACGAGGGAGCGAACTCACTGTTCTCTCTACGGTGAACAATGCCGAGGCAGGAAAATGCAGAATCTCGAACCCATCCTCATTTTCATAACGGTAGCGGACATGGGGAGCTTCAGCCGCGCAGCCGATAGCCTGGGCATTCAGAAGGGAAGGGCCTCAACGGCGATCCGGAAACTGGAAGAAGATGTCGGTGTCAGGCTTCTGCACCGGACGACGCGTAGCGTGCAGTTGACGGAAGACGGACGGGTATTTCATGCCCGTGCCCGCGATCTGCTTGCTGACGTTGATGACCTGCACTCAATGTTCGCAGGCGATCGCGTGGCACTTCGCGGGCGTCTACGCGTCGATCTTCCGACCGAGGTGGCACGGACAACGATCATGCCGGCCTTACCGGATTTCATGGCAACTCATCCAGAGTTGGAGCTGGAGGTGTCGAGTACGGATCGGCAAGTCGATCTGGTTCAAGAGGGGTTCGACTGTGTATTGCGGCTTGGATCCATCAGGGACGAGACGCTCATCGCCCGCCCGCTGGGCAAGTTACGCATGGTCAACGCTGCCAGTCCCGCCTATCTGGCGCGCTATGGCGTCCCCCGATCGCTAGAAGATCTCCAGCGTCAGGAGCATCGGACAATTCATTTTTCGACGATGCTGGGCGCAAGACCTTATGGATGGGAATATCCGGACGGCGACGGCTACGCCACGCTTCAGTTGCCAGGTGCGTTACACGTTAACAGTGCGCAGACCTACGAAGCCGCTGCCCTCGCCGGCCTTGGCCTGATTCAGGCGCCACTCTTGGGAATTGGCCGATACCTGGAGAGTGGAGCGCTTGTGGAGATCATACCCGATTTTCGTCGCCGGGCGCTCGCCGTGTCCCTCGTCGTAGCACATCGAAGCAATCTGTCGCGCCGAGTCCGCGCATTCATGAAATGGATCGAAAATGTGCTGACGCCGTATCTGGAATAGCGAGACGAACATCTTCGTCCGGTCCTCGAAATCAACATTTGAAGTTGTGTCTGTTCGTCGGCGGTCGGCGA
>NZ_JYMU01000008.1:0-190850 GCF_000938235.1 Bradyrhizobium sp. LTSPM299 | reverse complement strand
TGAAGGCGACTCACCCTCGATGTGATGACGAGGGCTGCCCGGATAGGCCGGGTAGAGCCTCACACAAAGGGGCGAGTCATGGAGCATCATAGCGAAGCATTCGTGGCGTTGGACACTGCGAAATTGCGCAATGCGGTGGCGATTGCCGATGCCGGTCGAGCCGGTGAGATTCGATATCTCGGCGAGATCGACAATACTGAAGCCGAGACACGCAAGCTCGTCGCAAAACTTGCGAGCAAACATGCTCGATTGACGTTCTGCTACGAGGCTGGCCCGACAGGTTACGGTCTCTACCGCTTGATCAAGAGCATCGGCCATGACTGCATTGTGGTGGCACCGTCGCTGATCCCATCCAAGCCAGGTGATCGGGTCAAAACCAATCGGCGCGATGCCGTCAATCTCGTGAAGCTGCTCAGGGCCGGTGAGCTGACGGCGGTCTGGGTGCCTGATGAGCGTCACGAGGCGATGCGGGACCTCGTGCGGGCTCGCGACGCCGCGGTCAAGGACTACAGAGTCAAGCGCCAGAACGTCTCCTCGCTACTGCTGCGTCTCGGCCGTCACTATCCGGGCAAGAAAACCTGGGGGCGGACGCACCTCAACTGGCTCACCGGCCTCAAGCTTGAGCATCGCGAGCAGCGCATCGCCTTCGAGGAAATGTTGTTGGCTGTACGACAGGTCCGGGAACGGATCGAGCGGTTGGAGCAGGCCATGCGCGAGGCCGTCGCGGACTGGACTCTGGCGCCGGTCATCGAGGCAGTGCAGGCCATGCGTGGCGTCGACATGGTCGGTGCGGTCGCGTTCCTGGCCGAGCTTGGCGATCTGTCGCGCTTCGAGAACCCCCGCCAGTTGATGGCCTATCTTGGCCTTACCCCGTCAGAGAGATCTACCGGAGAGAACGTCAAGCGGGGTGGCATCACCAAGGCCGGCAACGCGCGAGCACGACGGCTGCTCATCGAGGCTGCGTGGAGTTACCGTTTCCCACCCCGCGTCAGCAAGGACATGCAGACCAGGATCGGGGCCGCACCACGAACGGCCCGCGAGATTGCCTGGAAGGCGCAGATACGGCTTTGTGGCCGCTTCCGGACAATGACGCGGAAGGGCAAGCGGCCGACGATCGTGGTAACTGCGATCGCCCGCGAGCTGTCGGCCTTCATCTGGGCGATCAACCGCGAAGTCGCGGGATCTCATGCAACGGCGAACTAAAGACCAGGGTCATGGACCGCTCGAGCTATGAGGGCTCGACCGGCCCACAACCCCTCCGCCCTGACACGTAGCAACGGCCCAATAACAGCGGAGCATCATCGAACATCAATCGTGCAGCAGCGAGGGCGGGGCCACGGCAGGGGAACTCCCGCTTGGACTATGTGGCCGATCGCAAGATCGATGCCCGCGTTTAGACAGGGACAGCCCCGGACGAACAAACGGAAATGCGGTACCCAACCCGCGAATCAGAGTTTGATCACCGACGTCTTCAGGTCCCCGCCCTCACCCCTGCACGATCTATCGCCCAGACCCTCAAGCCAGAATGGCAGCAAGAGGGCGACCAATTGCGCCCTCAGCGCTTGACTAGGGACATCAGAGTCCTTTGGCCCTTCTCGGAAGGCCGACAACGTCCGCTTTCGCGCCGCTCTTGGGGGACAAGCGGACATCGATTCACGCGGTTAATTTATGAGTACGCGGCCCAAGCCGCGCAGCGCAACTCAGCCGCGCGGCGATGTCGTATCGCGCTAGCCGCCGCGTTGGGCGGCGCTCGCATTCGCGACCGCGCGTGCGACATTGGCGATCACCTCGTCGCACTTTGCCGCGGGCGCGCTTGCGCCGGTCAGGTAGACCGTCACCACGATCGGCTTGCGGCCGGGCGGCCAGAACACGCCGATATCGTTATAGGTGCCGCGATCGCCGGTGCCGGTCTTGTCGCCGACCCGCCAGTCGCGGGGAGCGCCGGCGCGCAGCCGCGCGTCGCCGGTCTTGGTGGCGACCATCCAGTCGGTGAGCTTCTGCCGCGAGGTGGCCTGCAGGACATCGCCGAGCACGACGCGCTGCAAATTCTTCAGCATTGCCGCCGGACTCGTGGTGTCGCGCGGATCGCCTGATACCCCCTCGTTCAGCGCCACCTCCCAGCGGTCGAGCCGGCTAACATTGTCGCCGATGGTCCGGAAGAAGCTGGTGAGGCCGGCGGGCCCGCCGAGTTCGCGCAGCAGCAGATTGGCGGCGGTATTGTCGCTTTGCGTGATAGCGGCCTCGCAGAGTTCGGACAGGGTCATGTCCGATCCGACGTGTTCCCTGGTGATGGGCGCGTAGGTCAAGATATCCTTGGCCTGAATTTGCACGCGTTGGTCGAGGCTGGATTCGCCGCGATCGACCCGGTGCAGCACCGCGGCGGTCGCAAGCGCCTTGAAGGTGCTGCACATCGGGAACCGCTCGTCGCCGCGCAGGCTGGCGCGCAATCCGGTCTCGGTATCGAGCGCGGCGACGCCGAGCCGGCCGCTGGTCGCCAGCTCGATGCGTGCAAATTCCTGCTGCAGCCGCTGGGTCAGCGCGTCGTGTTCCGTCGCCGCGGCTTGCCGCGGCAAGGCGAAAGAGGTGGCCAGGCCCAGCGCCCGCAATCCAAAAGTCCGTCTCGTCAGCATATCGATTCCCATGCTCCGTTGGCGGCGCGAACCTGCCGAACGGCGTGACGATGGACAAACAATCATTTATACAGCGAGGCATGATAAAAACTTGGTCATGACATTGTGCGCCGGCACCTTCCGCTGAATGCGCTACGCGCCTTCGAGGCCTCGGCGCGGCTCTTGAGCTTTACCCGCGCAGGGCTCGAGCTGCGCGTGACACAGACTGCGATCAGCCATCAGGTCAAGCAGCTCGAGGACACGCTGGGTGCCACTTTGTTTCGGCGCCTGCCGCGCGGCCTCGTGCTGACAGATGAAGGCCTGGCGCTGTTGCCGGTGCTGACCGACGCGTTCGATCGTATCGGGGTTGCGATCGAGCGGATCGAGGCGAAGGAAACCCGCGAGGTCGTCACCGTCGGCTGCGTCGCGACCTTTGCGACCGGATGGCTGCTGCAGCGGATCGATCGCTTCAAGCGCGCGCATCCCTACGTCGACCTGCGTCTGATGACCAACAACAACCGCATCGACATCGCGGGCGACGGGCTCGATCTTGCGCTGCGCTTCGGCGACGGCTCGTGGCACGGCACCGAGGCGATCCATCTCATCGCCGCGCCGTTTTCGCCGGTGTGCCGGCCTGAAATTGCGGCACGGCTGCGCAAGCCGTCCGATCTGGCGCAGGAATTCTTGCTGCGCTCCTACCGCGCCGAGGAATGGCCACTCTGGTTCGCGGTCGCGGGTGCGCCGTGCCCGAAAATCCAAGGGCCGATCTTCGACAGCTCGGTGGCGATGGCCGAAGCCGCCGCGCGCGGCGTTGGCGTCGGGCTGGTGCCTATCGCGATGTTTCAGAACGAGCTGGCGTCCGGCCGGCTGGCCCGGCCGTTCGCGATCGAGGTCGCGGCGGGGTCGTACTGGCTGACCTGGCTGAAGTCGAAGGACGTTACGCCGGGCATGCGCGCGTTCCGGGATTGGCTGCTGGAGACGCTGCGAACGGATGCGCGTGAAGTGGAGGAGGTGGCGGTGACGCCGGCACCGCGGCGGAAGATGAAGGCAAAGGCCAGACCGAAGCCACCGACCAAGACCAAAGCCAAGACCAAAGCCAAGACGAAGCGGCGTTAACCCCTGGTGACGGGAGCTATCGTGGCTGTGATTTCGGAATAATGGAATAATATCCCTGAGTTGCCCGACGTGTCAAGTAGCCGTGTCGAACGCCGGCAGCCGCCGGCTACTCTGCATGGGGTTGTTTTCGATATTTTGGCAGTTCACCCCCTGTTGGCATCTGGCGCCGCAGCTACGCCAGATGACACGCCACGAAATGCCCGTCGCTGCCTTGTCGCAATTCCGGCGCGGTCTGCTTGCAGCGTTCCTCGGCGATCGGGCAGCGGGTGTGGAAGTGGCAGCCCTTCGGTGGATTCATCGGGCTCGGCACGTCGCCCTTGAGTCTGATCCGGTCGCGCTTCGCCTTGGGGTCCGGCACCGGGACGGCCGAGAGCAGCGCCCTGGTGTAGGGATGCTGCGGATTGCGGTAGAGATCATTGGCCTTGGCGAGCTCGACGATGCGGCCGAGATACATCACCGCGACGCGGTCCGAGATGTGCTCCACCACGGACAGATCGTGGGCGACGAACAGATAGGTGAGGTTCAGCTCGGCCTGCAGGTCCTCCAGCAGGTTGATCACCTGCGCCTGGATCGAGACGTCGAGCGCCGACACCGGCTCGTCGCAGACGATCAGCTTCGGCGACAGCGTGAGCGCCCGCGCGATCGCGATGCGCTGGCGCTGCCCGCCAGAGAATTCGTGCGGGTAGCGGCGCATATGCTCGGCCTTCAACCCGACCTTGACCAGCAGGGCCGCGACGCGGTCTTCCCGCTCGCTGGCCGACGCAACCAGATTATGGATGATGAAGGGTTCGCCGAGGATCGCGCCGATGGTCATGCGCGGATTGAGCGAGGCGAACGGATCCTGGAACACCAGCTGCATGTTGCGCCGCATGGCGCGCAGATCGCCACCGCCGAGGCCCATCACGCTCTGGCCGTCGAACACCACCTCGCCGGAGGTCGGCTCGATCAGGCGCAGCACGCAGCGGCCGGTGGTGGATTTGCCGCAGCCGGATTCACCGACCAGCCCGAGCGTCTCGCCGCGATTGACCGAGAACGACACGCCGTCCACCGCATAGACCTGCCCGACCTCGCGCGACAGCAATCCGCCCAGCACCGGAAAATGCTTCTTCAGGTCGGTGACGCGCAGCAGCGGCTCGCTCATGGCGCATCTCCGAGATGGCAGGCGATGCGATGGCCCGGTGTGACGTTGCGTAGCACCGGCTCCGTCTCGGTGCAGATGCTCATGACGTGACGGCAGCGCGCTGCGAAGCGGCAGCCGGGCGCCGGGTTGATCAGGATCGGCACCGAGCCACCGATCGTCTCCAGCCGCGTCTTGTGCTGGGCGTCGAGATCGATGCGCGGGATCGAGCGGATCAAGCCCTGCGTGTAAGGGTGGCGCGGATCGGCGAACAATTCGTCGACATTGGCCTCTTCCACCACCTTGCCGGCATACATCACGACGACGCGCTGCGCGGTCTCGGCAACCACGCCCATCGCATGGGTGATCAGCATCACCGCCATGCCGAGGCGTTCCTTCATGTCCTGCAACAGGTCGAGGATCTGCGCCTGGATGGTGACGTCGAGCGCGGTGGTCGGCTCATCCGCGATCACGAGCTTGGGCCGGCAGGCCAGCGCCATCGCGATCATGACGCGCTGGCGCATGCCGCCGGAAAACTGGTGCGGATAATGATGCACGCGTCCCTCGGCGTTCGGGATCTGCACCAGCTTGAGCATCTCGATGGTCCGCTCGATCGCCTGCTTCCTGGTGACGGCCTCATGCTGGCGCAGGCTTTCGGCGATCTGCTCGCCGATGGTCAGCACCGGATTGAGCGAGGTCATCGGCTCCTGGAAGATGAAGCCGATCTCCTTGGCCCTGATCTCGTCGAGCTGATGGCTGGTGAGGGGGACGAGGTCGCGGCCCTCGAAGATGATCTGGCCCGCGACGATGCGGCCGGGCGGTATCGCGATCAGCTTCAGGATCGACATCGCGGTGACGGTCTTGCCGCAGCCGGATTCGCCGACCACGCAGAGCGTCTCGCCTCTGTTGACGCTGAGGTCGACACCATCGACGGCCTGGACGATGCCGTCGTCGGTGGTGAAATGGGTTTTCAGGCCCTTGATCTCGAGCAAGGGCGCCATCAGATCACCTTCCGCGCATCGAGCGCATCGCGCAGGCCGTCGCCGATGAAGTTGATGGCGACCACCGCGATGAAGATCGCGGCGCCTGGAAACAGCGCCCAATGCGGGCCGATGTCGAGAAAGTCCTTGGCGTCATAGAGGATGCGGCCCCAGGTCGGGGTGTCAGGCGGAAAGCCGAGGCCGAGGAACGACAGCGTCGATTCCGCGATGATGGCGGCGGCGACGTCGATCGTGCCGGCGATGATCACGGGTCCGAGCGCGTTGGGCAGGATGTGGCGTATCACCTGCCGCGTCGGGCTGGCGCCAAGCGCACGCGCCGCCTCGACGAACTCCTTTTCGCGCAAGGAGAGGAACTGGGCGCGCACCAGGCGCGCCACCGGCATCCAGCGCAGGCCGCCGATCACGAGCACGATCAGGATGAAGATGCCACCCTCCGGGCCGAACGCGGCCTTCAATCCGTCGCGGAACAGATAGATCAGCATCAGCAGCAGCGGCAGTTGTGGCAGCGACAGGAACAGGTCGGTGAGCCACATCAGCGCATAGCCGAGCGGGCCGCGCGACATGCCGGCCAGCGCGCCGATCAGCGTGCCGACGAACACCGAGACCAGCATCGCGGCAAGCCCAACGGCGAGCGAGATCCGGCCGCCATAGATCATGCGGGCAAGGATGTCCTGGCCGAGATCGTCGGTGCCGAAGGGATGCGCCAGCGACGGACCCTGCATGCCGGCCACGACGTCGATGTCGCTGGCGGAGACACGCCAGATGAACGGCCCGAGCACGACCGCTGCGATCAGCAACAGCAACAGCACGGCGCTGACCACGGCAGGCCGGTGCCGGCGATAGCGCCGCCAGGCTTCCCGCCCGGGCGAGTAGCCGCGCCGCTCAGCGGAAGGAGATGCGAGGGTCAAGCCAGCCATAGAGGACATCTGCAATCAGGTTGAACAGGACGACGAGACACGCGAAGACGAAGGTCACGGCCATCACGACCGGCGTGTCATTGGCGAGAATGGAGGAAATCAAGAGCGAACCGATGCCGGGAATCCGGAATATCTGCTCGGTGACGATGGCGCCGCCGAACACGGCGGGCATCTGCAGCGCGATCAGGGTGACGACCGGGATCATCGCATTGCGCATCACATGCTTGACGATCACCTTGGCCTGCCCGAGCCCCTTGGCGCGGGCGGTGGTGACATAGTCGAGGCGGATCACGTCGAGCATGGCCGAGCGCACGAAGCGGGTCATCGACGCCGCCTGGAACAGCCCGAGCACCATCACAGGCATGATCGCCTGCCGGATCATTTCGAGCGCCCAGGGGATCCCGCTGCCGGGGACGTCGGTGTAGACGAACGGCAGCCAGTCCAGCTTCACCGAGAAGACCAGGATGAACAGGATGCCGGTGAAGAAGGTCGGCAGCGAGAAGCCGATGAAGGCGAAGGTGTTGGCGATCTGGTCGAACAGCGAATAGGGGCGGGTGGCGGCATAGACGCCGACCGGGATAGCGATCAACAGCGCCAGCAGTTGCGCCGAGCCGATCACGTAGAGCGTGGTGGGCAGTCGCTGCAGGATCAGCGTATCGACATCGACCCGGCTGACGAAGGAAAAGCCCCAGTCGCCATGCACCATCGCGGCGAGCCAGTGCAGATAGCGAAGATAGATCGGATCGTCGAGGCCGAACTTGGCCCGCAGTGCGGCCTGGACTCCGGGCGGCACGTTCGGGTTGGTCGCCAGTTCGCTGAACGGGTCGCCCGGCGCGAGCGCCAGCACGACGAACAGGACAAGCGAAATCCCGAGCAGGCTCGGAATCGCGATCATCAGACGACGCAGGATGTACTGACTCATGAACGAACAATCCGCCTAAGCACGATCAGAACAGTGTGAAGTGGTCTTCCGAAAGATCATGCTCGAACAGGAGAGCAGGTGCGACGGTCTCGTGAAGCCGTCGCACACGCTCTCCGGTCTCAGGTTTCGCGATACCAATCCTGCAGATTGTCGGTCTGGTTTGCCCAGCCCGAAAGCGCCGGCCGCAGCGTGTTGGAGCAGGCTTCCACCGCGAGGCGATGCATCACGGGGATCATCACATTGTCCTGCCACATCAGATCGTTGCACTTGATGTAGAGGTCCGCCCGCTTGATCGGATCGATCTCGATGTCGGCCGCATCGACCGCGGCATCATAGTCCTTGTTGACCCAGCGCGGGAAGTTCGATCCCTGCCACTTGTTCTCCTTGGTGGCGACGTAGCGCGAGTGATAGCGGCGCATGGCCAGGGCCGGATCGGGCTGGGTCATCGGGATCTGGAACATCTCGATGTCGGCATAGAAGTGGGCGTACGTGTCGGGGTTGGCGACGTCGGAGGAGAAGAACACCGAGGCGACGACCGATTTCAGCTCGACGTCGATGCCGGCCTTCTGGCAGGCCTGCTTGACGATCGCCTGGGTCTTCTGGCGCGGGCCGTTGATCGAGGTCTGGTACAGGAATTTCAGCTTCTTGCCGTCCTTCTCGCGGATGCCGTCGGAACCCGCCTTCCAGCCGGCTTCATCGAGCAGGGCGCTCGCCTTTTCGACGCTGAACTCCCACTTGGTGTTCTTGGAAACGAACTCCTCGGGGCCGTTGAGATAGTTCGCGGTGGCGCGGCCGGCGCGGCCGTAGATCACCTTCTTGATCGACTCGCGGTCGACCAGCAGCGCCAGCGCCTGGCGCACCTTTGGATCCGACAGGATCGGATGCTTGGTCTTCATCGAGGATCGCTCACCGTCGACCTCGGTGTTGGGATCGGTAAAGTTGACCGCGATGAACTCGATGTCGCCCCCGACAGCATAGAGGGTCTTGCCCTTGCCGCCCTTTTCCAGCCGCAGCAGCACCTCGTCTTCGACCTGGATGTTCCAGGCGAAATCATATTCGCCGGTCTGGATCACCGCGCGCGCCGCCGAGACGGCATCGCCGCCGCCCTTCATCTCGATGGTGTCGAAGGAGGGCCGGTTGGCCATGTGGTAGTCGGGATTGATCTCACCGCGGATCAGGTCGCCGGGTTTGAACTCAACGAATTTGTAGGGACCGGTGCCGATCGGCTTCAGATTGTTCGGCGCCTCGCGAGACTTGCCGCCCTTGAACTCCGCGAACAGATGTTTTGGTATGATGCAGCCATAGGCGCCGACAAAGGCATTGGCCCAGAACGGAGTCGGCTTCTCGAACGTGATCCGGACAGTGAGATCGTCGACCTTCGTGACCGTCATGTCGGCGTAGGTGCCGCTGGAGACGGCCGCGGTCGCTGGATCGGTCGCGTACTCCCAGTTGAACACGAGATCGTCGGCGGTGAAGGGCTGGCCGTCGTGCCATTTGACACCGGGCTTGATCTTCCACGTCACCGATTTGGCGTCGGCGGCGAGGCCGCCGTTCTGGATCGAGGGGATTTCGGCGGCGAGGATCGGGTTGAGATGGCCGTCGACATCCCAGCTCGCGAGCGGCTCGTAGAAGATGCGAGAGGCGTCCTGATCCTTGGTGCCGGTGGCAAAATGCGGATTGAGCAGGGTCGGGCCCTGCCACCACAGCAGTTTCAGCGGACCGCCACCGCCGCGTTTGGTCGGCTTGTAAGGGTTGGGACTCTGCGCCATCGCGACGCCGCCAAGGCTGAGGATCTGGTTCGCCATCGGTGCCGTGAGGCCGACCGCGATCATTCGCTTGACGAAGGCACGGCGATCCATGAGTCCGCCCTTCACGTCATCGATCATGGTTCGCAGGTTTCTATCGAACATCATCCCCTCGTCCGGTTCCGGAAATTGCGGCTGGCCACGGAAACGGGCCGCCGGGTATTTGGCGGGGGATGGCACACCGAAATGCCCCCGCAGGTCAACGTCCCGCGAGCCCCCGCCCATAGGTCTTTTGGCTAGCACTTGTGCAGAATGCCTGCAAAGCGCACATGGCTTCGGCATTCCGGAGCCAAAGCGCGCCGATGCACGTTTTGGCCTGCCGAAAGTTTGTTCGTTATCCTTTGTTCCGATGCGCTTATTCGACGCTAGCCAAGTCT
Source organism: Bradyrhizobium sp. LTSPM299 (assembly GCF_000938235.1). Lineage (NCBI taxonomy): Bacteria > Pseudomonadati > Pseudomonadota > Alphaproteobacteria > Hyphomicrobiales > Nitrobacteraceae > Bradyrhizobium > Bradyrhizobium sp. LTSPM299. The sequence continues at coordinate 180,986 of NZ_JYMU01000008.1, read as the reverse complement.
CGCCCCCGAACTGGTCGGGGGCGAGGGTCGGCTTGCACGTATGCAGGCGTTATGCCACCGACATGTCCAACGGCGGTGCAACATTCTCCGGAAGCGGGCTGACATAGGGCGTCCGGGTGATCCGCTTCTTCAAGTCGGCCTTGGCGGCTTCGATCAGCTCCGGCTCGATCAGTGCCTTGACGCCGAGTCCGGCCATCGCCTTGGCCGCCTGCACCATCGCCTTGTGCGCGGCCGGGGTCTTGCCTTGCGCCACAACCTGCCAGGTGTGGAAGGGGGTGCCGATTGCAACCGTCGGTGCATGCACCTGCACGGTCGGCACAACCCAGCTGACGTCGCCGACATCGGTCGAGCCGATCAGCGGATTGCGCTTTGCATCCAGCGGCACGATGAAATCGGCCAAGGGACGCTCCGTCGGATCCATGCCGATCGCGTAATAAACCGAGGCGATGTCCTTGTCGGTCAGGGTCGCGCGGATCTTGCCGGCGAAATCCTTATCGGCGTCGTCGAAATGCGGCGGGCCAAGGTCTTCCATGATCCGGTGCAGGGTCTGCTCCAGCGGCGTGTTGGGCAGGATGTTGGAGACCGCGGAGATGATCTTCATCTCCATCTTGGTCTCGGTCATCAGCGCCGCGCCTTGCGCGATCTTGTTCACGCGCCCGACCAATTCGTTCATGCCGGGCAGGTCACGGGCACGGATCGAATAGCGTACGCGGGCATGGGCCTGCACCACATTGGGCGCGATGCCGCCGGTGTCGAGCACCGCGTAATGCACGCGGGCGTCGCTCGGCATGTGCTCGCGCATGTAATTGACGCCGACATTCATCAATTCCACCGCATCGAGCGCGCTGCGGCCGAGATGCGGCGAGGCTGACGCATGCGAGGTGCGACCGGTGAAGATGAAGTCGGCGCGCGTGTTGGCGAGCGACGGCGTCACCGCCACTTCCCAGAAGCTGTGCGGATGCCAGGTGATGGCGATATCGACGTCGTCGAACGCGCTCGCGCGCACCATGAACGCCTTCGCCGCGCCGCCTTCCTCGGCGGGGCAGCCGTAATAACGCACGCGGCCCGGCACCTTGTTGGCGGCGAGCCAGTCCTTCACCGCAGTGGCGGCGAGCAGCGCGGACGAACCCAGCAGATTGTGACCGCAGCCATGGCCATGGCCGCCGGTCTCCACCGGGCGATGTTCGGCGACGCCGGCCTCCTGGCTGAGGCCGGGCAGGGCGTCATATTCGCCGAGGAAGGCGATGACAGGTCCGCCTTCACCCCATTCGCCCATCGCCGCGGTCGGAATGCCGGCGAGGTTTTCGGTGATGCGGAAGCCCTGGTGGCGCAGTTCGGCCAGATGTTCGGCGGATGAACGCGCCTCGGTGTAGCAGACCTCGGGCATCGCCCACACGCGGTCGCTCAATTCGATAAAACGCGGCTTGATAGCGTCGACGCCGCGCCAAACATCACTACGGTTGTCCATTTGCTCCGGTTCCTTGGTTGCAAGGCAATCTGAAGCGCAAAAGGCTAGCAGCTTGGCGCGAGCCCGCCTAGCGCCCGACGGCAGGGCAGGTTTTCCGCAATGTCACGGCTTGGTGTAGATTCGCGGCTGTGCTTCGGGAAGATGCGGCCATGAATGATCCAATTCCGTCGTCGCTGCCCGCCAAGCCGGGCCATCAATTTGTGATCTATGCCGATTCATGCTCCGGCGTTCCCGGCGCGCTGCATGAGCGGACGTTTGCGTCGGTCAATGACGTGGTCCGGCGGCTGTATCCCCGGCCCGAATTCATCCTGTTTCCCGGCGACGAGATCATCGGTCTCACCGCTGACGCCGACGCGCTGCGTGCGCAATGGCGGCATTGGCTCGATACCGAGATGAGCTGGCTTGACCGGCGCGAGGTGCCGCTTTGGCACACGACCGGCAACCACACCACCTACGACCGGATGAGCGAGGATGTTTTCCGCGAAGTGCTGAAGCTGCCGCGCAACGGCCCGCCCGGACAGGAGGGTCTGTCCTATTGGGTTCGCCGCGACGATCTGCTGATGGTGTTTGTCCACACGCTCTGGAGCGGGCTCGGCGGGGAAGGGCATGTCGAGACCGATTGGCTGGAAGCGACGCTCGCGCAGCACGGGGACGCTGGGCACAAGCTGGTGCTCGGCCATCATCCGGTATTCCCGATCAATGGCTACACCGGCACCTACCAGCGCGAGATCGGTCACGAATACAGAGACCGGTTCTGGGACATCCTCGTCCGCGCCGACGTGACCGCCTATGTGTGCAGCCACATCCTCGCGTTTGATGTCCAGGTTCACCAGGGTGTGCTGCAGATATGCACGGCAGGCGCCGGTACCGCGCATCGGATGCCTGAAGGCGTCGAGTATCTGCATTGCGTGCAGGTGGCGCTCGATGACGACGGTCTCCGCTACCAGGTGCTCGATACCGAAGGGACGGTGCGCGAGCGGCTCAGATGGCCGCTGCCATCTTTCGGTGAAGGCGGCTGGACGACGCTGCCGCGGGGCATCAGTCCGGCCCCGTTCTCCGGTGCACCGGCGCCCGGGACTGTCATCGCGCTGAGGCTCTCGGGCCACACCGCGGTCAACGCCGCGGCGCCGCAGACGATTCTCTGTGCGCCCGTGCCCGGGATGATCGCGCCACTCTGGCTCGGACTGCGAGGGCCGAAACAAGCGCTCACGCTGATCCTTGGGAGGGAAAGCGGGCGCAGCCCGCATTATTGGATCGGGCCCGATCTGCTAGCCGGCCAGGACTTCGCTCTCGACGTCGCCTTCCACCCAGATATGGGACCGGGCGGCGTGCTTTGGCGAACGACAGGCAATACGCGTTGGACGTCGTTCGCAGCGGCATCGGCCACCGGACTCGAACATTTGTCGTGGCCCGCAGTCTGGAGCGTCGGTCACGGACAGGACGGGCCGGACGATACGCCTTATACAGGATCGCAGCTCGATGTTGCAGTGGCCCTAAGCAAGCAGCCCTAATCCGGCTCGCGCGGCTTCGTGCGCGCCGCTTCCTTCAACTCCCGATCAATGAGGACGCAAACCCGGCGCTGCGCGAGCAACTGGAGCCGCGCGCGTGTGGTGCCGCGCTTGACCTTACCGTTGATTGCGAATGACCAGCTCCAGAGATCCGGTTCGATATTGGTGAGTGTGTATTCGATGTCCCGATGACGATAGATCAGCTTCTTCATGCCGTTTCTTTTTGTTGGCTGAAGGCTGCATAGCGAGATCGGGCAGGCGTCTGTATCCGGACGACTACTTACGCATTTGGTCTATAGCGCGGTGCCGTGGGGCGGAATTTCCGAACCATTGAGTTGGCTCGGGCGATTCATGTCGCGAGAACGCAAAGCTGCGTCCCCATCTACAGATGTCATCGCCCGGTCTGTGCGCAATTGCGCACATGGACCGGGCGACCCAGTATGCCGCGGCCTCTCGGCTCAAGCAGTGACGCCTCTGGAATACCGGATCACCCGCATGCGCGGGTGATGACACCGAGAGCTTGGCTGTTTGAAATGTGAATCCGAAACCAGACCGGCGTCGTCGCGACGGAGGCCGGGGCGACGGAGTGGTCAAAACCTCCCCGCCATCTCCACCAGCCGCCGATGCGCAGACTCGCGCGCGGCGCGGATCGGCTCCGCGGGGCCGGTGGTCGGGCCGATCGGCACGAAGCGCACGTCATTGACGCCGATGAAGCGCAGCACCTCGCGCAGATAGGGCGTCGCCATGTCGATACGGCCGCGGTTCATGCCGGTGACGAAATCGCTGCCGCTGGCGAGGATCACGACGGTTGGCCGGTCCTTGAGCAACGGCAGATAACCTATCGCCGGATCGAAGCGGAAGGTCAGCCCGGGCTGGATGATGACGTCGAGCCATTGCTTGAGCTTGTAGGGAATGCTGAAATTCCACATCGGTGTCGAGATCAGCACGCGATCGGCCAGCGACAGCCGGAGCGCGAGGCGTTCGGCGACCGCGAAGGCATCGCGCTGCGAATCGGTGAAGGGCTTGCCGCCGATGCGGGAATATTTGGCCTCCAGCAGATAGCCCTCGAAGTCGGGCAGCGGGTCGCGCCAGAGATTCATCGCGTCGATCTCCCAGTCCGGGCGCGCTTTGCGGAATGTCTCGAGAAAGACGCGTGCACCGGCGGCCGATTCCGAATCGGCGCGGGGAGAGCAGGCGAGGTGAAGCAATTTTGGCAACGCTTCCCTTTCAGCCGAGCGCCTTGATGACGGTATCGGCATTGGTCACGACCGAGACGTTCTGCAAGGCAAAATTGATCGCGGCGTTGTGCCAGTCGGCGTTCATGGTCGAGCAGCAATCCTCCGGCACGATCATGAAATAGCCCTTGTCGGCGCCGGTGCGCGCGGTGTGCTCGACCGACATGTTGGTCCAGGCGCCGGTGTTGATGATCATGTCGCGGCCGGTGGCCTTGAGGATGGTCTCCAGTTTTGTGCCTTCCCACGCGCTCATCCGCATCTTCTCGACCACGAAGTCGCCGGGTCGTGGCTCGAGCCCCGACACGGGTGCTGCGCCCCAACTACCGCGCACCATCGCCTTGCTGTCGACCAGCCCTTCGAACAGCGGCGCGTTCAGCGTTACACCGGGCGCGCCGGGCTCGACGATGAACCAGACATGGATGATGGCGACGCCCCGCGCGCGGGCGGCTTCCGCAAGGCGGCGGACATTCTCGACGACATGCTGCTGGCGCGCATGATCAGGCGCACCGGAATCGGCGAACGCACCGCCATCCATGATGACGTCGTTCTGCATGTCCTGGATGATCACCGCGCAGCGCTGCGGCTCAAGCTTCATGTCGCCGGCGGACAGATTGGGCGCAGGGGCGGACGAGGTGGCGCCCGTGCCGCCGCGCTTGCCGCTCATATAGGGCTCGTGCCGCGGGCCGACCTTGGTCGGGATCGCATAGACCGAATGGGTCGCGGTCAGATAGAGCGTGCGGAAGTCCACACCGCCCCAGGCGAGATTGGCGACGAGCTCCGGCAGGCGGACCTTGCCGAGCAGATTACCATCCGGCGAATAGACCCAGACGCCGCCCGGCGCCGTCACCCAGACATTGCCGCGCTGGTCGCACTTCATCCCGTCGGGCAGGCCAGGCTCGAGCTCCGAGCGGATGCCACTGGCGAAAACGCGCGGATTGGCGAGCGAGCCGTCGGCCTGGACGTCGAAGGCGCGGATCAGGGCCTGCACGGTGTCGTTGACGTAGAGCACGCGCTCGTCCGGCGAGAAGCACAGGCCGTTGGGCTGCTCGAACAAATAGCGGTCGACCAAAAGCTTCGGAGCGCCGCCGCCCGGAGGCACGCGATAGACGCCCTGGAAGCCGAGCTGGCGCGGCCGCTCGACGCCGTAGACCGGCATGCGGCCGTACCAGGGATCGCTGAAATAGATTGCGCCCGAGGAATGGACGCAGACGTCGTTCGGGCTGTTGAGCTCCTGGTTGTCGAAATGCGAGGCCAGCACCTCGCGCCGCCCGTCGGGCCGCTCGCGGATCAGCGACGACGTCGCGTGTTCGCAGACGATCAGATTGAGGTCGGCGTCATAGGTCATGCCGTTGCATTTGTTCGACGGGCGCTTGACCTCGACCACGCCGCGCTTTCCGTCCCAGCGCCGGCGCACGTCGCCGGGCATGTCGGAGAACAGCAGGAATTGGTCGAGCGGATGCCAGATCGGCCCCTCCGTGAAATCGAAGCCCGTCCCGACCTGGCCGACCGGCGCGTAGGGGTCGATCAGGATTTCGAATTCGCTGCGCAGGGTGACATGGGTCATCGCGTCGATCCTCTACGCTTACGCGGGAAACCAGTTGCGCTGCGGCAGGCTGTGCACGATCGGCCCCGGTACCTGGTCGTGCAACCGGCCGATCACCACGCCGCCCTCGATCTTGGCCGGACGATCATGCACCGGCAGCAGATAGCGCGAGTTGCTCAGCAGCTTCTTGATCGAAGCCTTCTCCGCCCGCTTGCTGGTGCCGTGATTGCCTGTCGTGCGCGGTTCGGCGTCGTGGATTTCGTTGAAGGGATTGATGATCTGGTCGTTGAAATCATAGATCACATCGCCGCAGATCGTCGCGATGCCGTCGGCGGTATGCACGTGGATGTTCATCGAGCCTTCGGTGTGGGCGTTGGCGGCATCGCAATAGACGCCCGGCATCAGCTCGACCGGTCCGGTGATCTCGAGATCGAGGAAGCGCAGTGCACTCTTGGTGTGCAGGCGGTCGATCAAATGCTTGATGTCGGGCGCCGGATATTGCGGATGCATCAGGCCGGAGACGGAATATTCCAGCTCCTTGCGGTTGACGACAACGGTCGTGTTCATCGGGAACAGATCGTCCTTGCCGGCATGGTCGATGTGCAGATGGGTGTGGCAGACGAAGCGGACATCGCCCATCCGCACGCCGTGGCGGGACAGCTGATTCTCGATCATGTGCTCGTGGAACTGGAGCCCGCGCATGCCGAGCGACTCCATGATCTGGTTGGAGCGATAACCGGTGTCGACCAGCACCGGATAGGGCCCGCCGAGGATCAGGAAGCCGAGCGTCAGCACGCGCCGGGTGCGGCCGCAATTGTGCCCGAGCACGAGGAAGCTCGATTCCAGCTCGATATCGCCATAGTCCAGGATCTTGATCTCCAACGGCATCTCATCCCTCCCAATTCGTGCTTGTTGCTTGCTTGTGTAGTCACGCCGCGGCTATGGCCCCAGCCGATAGACCCGCGCCGCTGTTGTGCTGAAGATCGCTTCGCGCTGATCGGGGCTGAGCCGCGCAGTGGCCGCTTTGAAAGCGTCGATGAGGTCACGATAGCTGGTCCACAGCTTCTCGATCGGAAAGTTGGAACCGAACAGGCAGCGGTCCGCGCCGAAGATCGCAACCGTGTCGGTCATGACATCGGCGATGTGCGCGGGATCGTTGCGGTGGATGAAGGTGCCGAGCCCGGAGAGCTTCGACACCACGTTCGGTCGTTGTGCGAGCCGTGCCATGCCGGCACGCCAGGCGGCGCGGCCCTGCGGCGACGGATCCTCCAGCATGCCGGCGTGCTGGAGGATGAAGGTCACCTCCGGGCACGCTTCGGCGAGGCCGGCGGCGTCCGCCATTTGGGACGTGAACACCTGGAGATCAAAACTCCAGCCATAGTCGGCGAGATGTCCGACATTGCGCCGGATCACGGGATCGGTGCAGAGGTCGGCCCGCGCGGCGAAACGATACAGCGGGTTCTCGTGCCAGTGCAGCTGCATGCGCACCCCGTGGACCAGCGGATAGCGCTTGAGACGGTCGAGCTGCGGGCGGACGTCGTCGGTGCTGAAATCGGCATAGGCGACGATCGCGTGCGGCCAGCCGTGGTCATGAGCGGTCCGCTGGACCCAGGCCGCCTCATCCTCGAACCTGCCGTTTGGCCAATTGGTCTGTACATAGACCGAGCGGATGACACCGGTGCCCTTGAGGTCGTCGAGATATTCCTCGATCGGATAGTCGCGGCGGATCGGCTCGTAGGGACCGAAGATGCGCGGCTGCATCGGGCCGGACAGCCAGGCGAGATCGGCCTGGCGCCAGATATGATGGTGTCCGTCAACGATAGCAGTCACGCAGCTCTCCTTCGTCCAAGCGACAGCAGGTGCGCGACCACAGCCGCGCTCGATCCGCCGTCCACGAGATCATCGACGAAACGCTGGATTGCCACCAGTGCTTCGGTTTGCGGCTTGAAGCCGGGTGTGGTCGCAAGCGGCGTCAGCCAGCTCACCCGCCACGCCCGCCGCGACAGTTTTGCGACGGCATCGCGCAGCGCAGCCGGATCGCCGCGCTCCAGGCCGTCGGAGACGATCACGACGGCTGCGCCGCGGGCGTATCCGCCGAACCGGGGCACCGCGAGGAACGCCTGCAGCGCATCGCCGATGCGGGTACCGCCGTCCCAGTCGCTGACCAGAAACGCCGCGGCGTTCAGCGCCTGCTCGCGGCGCTTCAGCCGCAGCGCGCGGGTGACGCGCGTCAGCCGCGTACCGAAGGTGAAGATCTCGACATTTTGGGTTGCCTGCGCCAGCGCATGCGCGAGCTTCATATTTTCCTCGGTGCGCGCCTTCATCGAGCCGGAGACGTCGATCAGCAGCAGAATCTTGCGCGGACGCTCGCGGCGGCGCAGCCGCCCGAGCCGCAGCACCTCGCCGTCATTGCGGACGCTGTCGCGCAAGGTACGACGCAGATCGGCGAACGGGCCGCTCCTTGCACGCCGCCGTCTGTGGCCGCGCCGCCGCGGCAGCCGCGCCGCCGCCTCGCGCGACAATCGTCGCAACGCGTCACTGGTCGAGGCCGGTGCGAAATGGCGCTCGACCAGCGCCTCGGACCGCGCCGCGGCCAGACCGGACTCGTTGGCTTCGTCGGCGAGCGGCGGCTCGTCGTCGCCACGGCCTTCCTCCTGCAGGCGGACAGTCTCCTCGTCGTCGCCTTCGGCGCGCTCGATCGCCTCGGCGCCGCGGAAGTGGATGTCGAACAGACGGTCATATGTCGCGCGCCGCTCCGGCGGCGACGCCAGTGTCGCAAGCCCAGCCTGGCGGATGTGCTCCAGGCTGCGCGGCCCGAGCAATTCGATCGCGGCCAGGAAGCTGGTGGTCTGCTCCGGCGCGACCGAAAATCCGTTGGCGCGCAGCAGCGCGACAAAGGAGACAAAGATTTTCGCGGCGCGCGGCAGTTGCAGGTCGTCACTCACGCGGCCGCCTCCGCGATCAGTGCATCGAGACGAGGAGAAATGAAATGAAGATCCTCCTCGTCCTTCAGTGCGACGCCGATCGAGCGCTTGAACGCGTCAGGCCAGCGCGCGCCGCCCTTGTGCAGGAGGGTCGCGGCTTCCGCCCAGTCGACAGCCTCGGCGATGCCGGGCGCCTTGCTCAGCGGCTCGCGTCGGAGCTTCCCGACGGCCGCGACGACGGCGCGGGCGGTGGCTTCGGCGACGCTGGAGGCCCGCATCATCACGATGCGCGCCTCGCGTTCGGCGTTCGGATAGTCGATCCAGTGATAGACGCAACGTCGCCGCAACGCCTCGTGCAGGTCGCGGGTCCGGTTCGAGGTCAGGACGACGACGGGATGTTCGGTCGCGCGGATCGTGCCGCGCTCCGGGATCGATATCTGGAAGTCGGAGAGGAATTCGAGCAGGAAGGCCTCGAACTCCTGGTCGGCACGGTCGATTTCGTCGATCAGCAGCACCGTCGCATCGGGCGCGCGCAGCGTGGCGAGCATCGGACGCTCGATCAGGAAGGACTCGCCGTAGATGTCGATGCTCTCCTCGCCGGCCTGCCGGATCGCCAGCATCTGGCGCGGGTAGTTCCACTCGTACAGCGCGGCGGACGCGTCGATGCCCTCGTAACATTGCAGGCGGATCAGCTTACGGCCGAGTACGGCGGCGATCGCCTTGGCGGCCTCGGTCTTGCCGACACCGGGCGCGCCTTCCAGCAGCAGCGGCTTGCCCAATGCGAGCGAAAGATAAGACGCCGTCGCAATGCCGTCATCGGCGAGGTAATAGGCGGCGCGCAGCGCTTTCTCCAGTGCCTCGGGGCTGTCGATGCCGACGATGTTGCTGCGGACCGGCATGTGAAAGCCTTAGCGCCGCGCCTGCGGCCGCGCGCCGCCTTGCGCCCTGATCGCGCGCAGCACCTTCTCCGGCGTGATCGGCAGATCGTCGATCCGTACGCCGACCGCGTTGAAGATCGCGTTGGCGACGGCAGGCAGCACGGGATTGGCGCACATCTCGCCCGGTCCCTTGGCCCCGAACGGGCCGTCCGGCGCAGGGCGTTCCAGCACCGCGATGTCGTGCGGACAGATATCGCCGGGGCCGGGCATCAGATACTCGACGAAGTCGCGCGGCCCGTGCACCGGATCGGGATAATGAGGTTCCGTCGTCTCATAGAGCGCATGGCTCACGCCCATCCAGGCGCCGCCGACGAGTTGCTGCTCGACCAGCCGCGGATTGAGCGCGCGGCCAAGTTCATACGCGCTGTCCATGCGCACCATGTCGACCTCGCCGGTTTCGTCGTCGACCTCGACCTCGGCGACCATGCAGGCGTGCGCGTAGCATGTCGCCGGCGACATTTCGCCGGTTTCGGGATCGACCTCGGAGAGCGGCACCAGGAAGATGCCGCGGCCCGAGATGGTCTTGCCCTGCTTGAACTGCGCGGCGATCGCGACGTCTTTGGTCGAGATCGAGCGGTGTGGCGCGCCCTTGACGTGGATGTTGCCGCGGCCGTCGGTCTCAAGGTCGGCGGCGTTGACCTCCAGCTCCTCGGCAGCGGCTTCCATCATCACGCCGCGCGCTTCGCGCGCCGCCGCCATCACGGCGTTGCCGACACGGTGGGTGCCGCGCGACGCGAACGAGCCCATGCAGTGCGGGCCGGTGTCGGAATCGGCAGTATCGACATAGACGTCCTCGACGGGAACGCCGAGCGTCTCGGCGCAAATCTGCCGCGTCACCGACTTCATGCCCTGGCCGAGATCGATCGAGGACAGCGCCACCGTGAACTTGCCGCTCGGATTGGAATGCACCAGCGCCTGGCTCGGATCGCCGCCGAGATTCATGCCAATGGGATAGTTGACCGCCGCGATGCCGCGTCCGCGATGCCTGGTCATGGTCAGCGCCTCCTGGTGCCGAAGACGGAAGAGAAACGGGCGGCGCCATGCGCCGGCGCGTTCGGTCGCGGTGGCGGCGGGGGTGACGATGGCGGAGGCGGAGGTGGCTCCCGCGTCGCGGCCGGCGCACGGTCATATGTCGTGCGCTGCTGGAGCGCTGCGGCCGGCGGCGCGTGCGTTTCGCGCGGAGTGAGTGTGACAGCGGCGCGGATGCCGCCACCGTCCTTGCGCGACGACATCTGCTTGAACTCGTCGCGGAGCGGCCATTTGGCCTTCTCGGCGGCGACCTGCACGCATTCGATCAATGCGGTGTTCTTGGCCTCGCGGCGATGCGCCTTCATGTCGCCATCGCGATACGAATTGAGGATCCGGAACTCCATGGGGTCCATGCCGACGAGATGAGCAAGCTTGTCCATCTGGCATTCGATGGCGAAGTCCATCGCCGTGACGCCGAAGCCGCGCATCGCGGTCGCCGGCGTGCGGTTGGTGAAGACGCAGTAGATGTCGCCATAAACGTTCGGGATCGTGTAGGGGCCGGGCAGATGCGCCGCGCATTTCACGGCGGCGTAACTCGACAGCCGCGTATAGGCGCCGCTGTCGAAATAGGCGCGCACCTTGCGGGCGACGACGCGGCCGTCGCGCATCACGCCGTCCTTGATGTAGATGCGCTCGGCGCCGCGCGGCGGCCCATATTGCATTTCCTCCTCGCGCCCGAACACGTAGCGCACCGGGCGACCGGTCAGCATCGCGCCGAGAATACAAAGCGGCTCCGTCAAGGTGTCGACCTTGCCGCCGAAGCCGCCGCCGACCGTGCCGCCGATGAAATGGAAGGTGTTGGAGGGCACGTCGAGGATCTTTGCGCAGGTATCGACCGAGAAGAACAGCGCCTGCGTCGAGGTGTAGACGATGTAGCGGCCGTTGGTGTCGGGCGCTGCGATCGAGCCGTTCGTCTCGGTCGGCGCGTGCTCGATCGGCGACATCTGGTAGCGCTGCTCAAGCACATGGTCGGCCGAGGCGAGCGCACGGTCGACATCGCCGAAGCGCAGCTGCTGGCGATCATAGGTCTCGTGATAGGTGAAGGTGTTCGTCGGGTAGACCTCGTTGACCACGGGCGCGCCCGGCTTCAAGGCGTCCTCGACGTCGAACACCGCCGGTAGCGGCTCGTAGTCGATCTTGACCTTGGCGATCGCCTCAAAAGCCTCCCGCGGGCTGTCGGCGACGATGGCGACGATCGGCTCGCCCTTGTAGCGCACCTTGTCGACGGCGAGCGACGGCTCGTCGTCCTTGCCGAAATTGATCAGGCTGAGCAGCGTATTCAGATTGTGCGGCACGTCGGAGCCGCGAATGATCCGCCGCACGCCCTGCGACCGCTCGGCCTCGCTGGTGTCGACGCGGCGTAGCCGGGCGTGCGAATGGGTGCTGCGGACCACCTTCAGATGCAGCATGCCCTGCAGTTTGTGGTCGTCGAAATAGGGCGACGTGCCAGTGACATGGCCGAGCATGTCCTGCCGCTGCGTGCCCTTGCCGATCTCTTTCAGGTTATCGTCGCGCTCGTCGGCGAACAGGTCCTTGCGCAGTTCCAGCATGGTTCAAGTCCTTTACGCGCGGGCCCTGCCGCCGGATGCGGCGGCGAGTACGGCGTTGATGATTGGTTCATAACCGGTGCAGCGGCAGATGTTGCCGGAGATCGCTTCGACGACCTCGTCACGGCTCGGCGATGGGTTGCGGTCAAGCAGCGCCTTGGCCGCCATCAGCATGCCCGGCGTGCAGTAGCCGCACTGGGCTGCAAAATTGTCGGCGAAGGCGCGCTGCAGCGGGTGCAGATTGGGACCGTCCTTGATGCCGTCGAGCGTCTCGACGGAACGGCCGCCGACCGTCTCGGCCAACGTCAAACAAGAGAGATGCAGCTCGCCGTCGATCAGCACGCTGCAGGTGCCGCAGCCGCCCTGGCCGCAACCGAATTTCGGCGTCATGTCGCCGATCAGCTCGCGCAGCGCGACCAGGAGATTGGTGCCACCATCGACGAAGATCGCGACCTCGCGTCCATTATGGCGAAATTGCAGGGGAGTCTTGGCCATGAGATCCTATCCCTGACCGGACAGCAGGCGCTTGAGATGGACGCTGACGATTTCGCGGCGATACCAGGCGCTGGCGATCGCGCTGTCACCAGGCGAGGTCCCTTCGACGGCAGCGGCTGCGACGGCATCGATCGTGGACGCGTCGAGTGAACGTCCTTCCAGCGCGCGCTCGGCGGCGCGGGCGCGGATCGGGGTCGGCGCCATCGACCCGAGTGCAATGCGGGCACCGACGATGCGGCTGCCATTGACCGGCAAATACGCGGCGAGCGTGATCACCGCGCCGCCCTTGGGCTTGATGCGGGCGATCTTCCGGTAGCGAAAGGCCTCGGCGTTGCCGGGTTTTGCAAAGGAGATCGCCAGCACCAGCGTGCCGGCCTGCCGGTCCCGCGCCTGCAAAAATTCGTCGATCGGCACCTCGCGGCTGCCGAGCCCGCCCTGCACGGAGACAACAGCATCGAGCGCGAGCATCGCGACGGTGAAATCGCCATACGGGTTCGGCGCGAACAGATTGCCGCCGACCGTGCCCATGTTGCGGACCGCCGGTCCGCCGATCGAGCGGGCCGGGGCGTGAAGGAAGCCGAGATCGCGCTCGGCCAGGATGCGCGCGTAGGTGACGCCGGCGCCGAGCGTAATGCGCGAGCCGCCGGTATCGATCCGCGTCAGCGCATGGTCGTTGGCGCGCACCACCGTCGAGATCGAGATGTCGCCCTCGTTCAGGGCGCGCATCACCAGCGTGCCGCCGCCGAGATAGCGGGCGCTGCGGTCCGACGACAGCGCCGCCGCGGCCTCATTGGTGCTGGTGAAAGTCTTCACCGTGACAGGCATGATGTACTCCGCTTACGCGGCCTCCTTCAGGTGCCGGCGGATGGCTTCAAATCCGGCCTGGTAGATGTCTTCCGAAACCATATGCGTGATGCGGACGCTGTCCTCGGGGCGCGTCGAGAAGCGCGACTCCCAGTGCCAGAAGGTGCGGTCGCCGTCGGTGACCGGCAGCAGGCGGACATGCGCCACGTAATTGAACATCGGGACCGGCGTATCCAGCAGGCAGTAGCTGAAGGACTGTTCCAGATCCGACAGCGCCAGCAACTGCTCGCGCAGCTCCGCGCCGTCCTTCAGCTTGAATCGCCTGATACAGCCGATCTTGTCGGACGGCTGCGCCCGCTCGATGCCGCTGGTCGCGACCGCGGGATGCCAGCGGTCATGGCCGTTGAAATCGCGCAGCACGGTCCACACCGCGTCGGTCGGTGCGTCCAGGATCGTGCTTTTGACGATATGCGGCACGGCCTATCCCCCGAATGCCCGTTTCAGCGCGTCGAAGCCGCCCTGAAACACGCCGCCGCCGATGTTCGTCACGAGCTCGGCCTCGCGCTCCGGCGCGCAGTCGAATTCGGCGGTCCACTCCATGAACGTCTGGTCGCCGTCGGTCACCGGGGTCAACCGCAGCGTGGCGACATAATTCTCCACCCCCATCGGCGATTCCAGGATCGAGTAGGTGCAGAACATGTCGTAGTCGGACAGGCCGAGCAGCTTCTCGCGGATGCGGTCGCCATTGCGCAGCCGGAAGTCTCTGACGCAGCCGATCTTGTCCGAGGGCTCGCCGCCCTCGATGCGGCTCTCCGCGATCGCGGGATGCCAGTTCGGCAGGCCATTGAAGTCGCGCACGCGGGCCCAGACGCGGTCGTTGCGGGCGTTGACGACGGTGGAGACGTAGACCCTTGCCATGGCGTCAACTCAGTCCTTCTTGCGCGGCGTGCGCTCGGGGCGCGGTTCGGTGGGCCCTTCCGAGGCCGCCGGCTTGGCATCGCCACTACCTTTGCGCGCTGACTCCTTGATGCCCTGCATGTCGCGCGCCTCGCGGATCAGGCCCGGCATCTTCGACAGGCTGCCACCCTCGACGCCGATATCCGCCAGCAGCGAATCGATCAGCGGCGCCTGCACGCGGTAGCGCAAGGCCGAATCGATCACCTCGTCGGTGGCGCTGCGGCCGCCGCTGCCGCCTCCGCCATTGCCGTTGAGGCCGTCGACCTGGAGGATGCGGATGCCCTCGATCTTCTCCATCGGCTTGACGCTTTCGCGCACGATGCCCTCGATCCGGTCGAGCAGCTTGCGGCGGAACAACGAGTAGCGGGCCTGGTCGGTCAGCACGTTCTCGGCCTCGTTCAGCAGGCGCTGCGCTTCGGCCTCGACCGTGGCGCGCACCCGCTCGGCGCCGGCCGCGATCCTGGTCTCCTCGGCCTGCTTCTCGGCGAGCAGCACCTCGATGGTCTTGCGCCGTTTTGCGATTTCGCTTTCGCGGGCCGTGATGACGCGCTCAGCCGCCTCGGTCGCTCCCACCCGCGCGTCCTCCGCGGCGACCTTGGCGGCCGACTCCTCCAGGGACTTCTGGTAAAGGGCGATCGCCTTTTCCATCAACGCGGTCTCGACGTCTTTCTCTCTGTTCACCTCGAGCTTGCGCAGGTCGCGCTCGCGGCCGACCCGGGCCTCGTCGAGGCCGCGGTCGGAGGCGATGCGGGCGCGTTCGACCTCCTCGCGCGCCGCGATCTCGGCCTCCTGCAGCGATTGATTGCGGGCGACCTCCAGCTGCTCAATCGCGCGCCGCCGCTCGATCCGTGCCGCCTCCAGCGCCTGTTCGCGCGAGACGTCCGTCGTGTCGACCTCCTTGCGAGCCACGATCTCGGCCTGCTTGACCTGCCGGTCGGCGTCGATGCGCTCCGAGCGCTTGGCGGCGAGCGCGATCACGCGTTCCTCGTCGGCAAGCTCGATCGCCTTCTTATGGTCGATGTTGAGCACCTCGCGGGTCTTGGAGGAGGCGATCCGCTCGCTTTCCAGCGCGAGCTCGACGTCGATGCGCTGCCGCTCGATGGCGTCACGGCGCGTCAGTTCGGCGGCCTCGATCGCCCCGGTGCGCTCGATCTCGAGCCCGCGGGTTTCCTTCTCGGCGCGGATGCGCTGGGCGGCGACGGTCTTTTCCTGCGAGATACGCGCCGCCTCGATCGCCTCGCGCGAGGCGATGTCGGCTTCCTCGATCGTACGGGCGAGCGCGATCTCCAGGGCGCGAACGTGTTCCTCCTGGGCGATCCGCGAAGTCTCGGTGGCCTCACGCGCTGCGATCCCGGCGATCTCGATCGCCTGGTTGTGCTCGATCTCGAGCTTGCGCGTGGCGTGGTCGGCCGTGATGCGATCGGCGGCTAGCGTCTTGTCGCGGCCGATGCGGGCGGCTTCGACCGACCTGTGTGCTTCGATCTCGGCTTCCTGGATGTTCCGCACCTGCTGGATCTCCAGCGCGCGGGTGCGCTCGTCGGAGGCGATACGCTCGACATTGACCGTCATGGTCTGGGTGATGCGCGCCTTCTCGGTGGATTCGCGCGCGGCGATCTCGGCTTCCTCGACCGTGCGGGTGCGCTCGATCTCGCGCCGCCGGGTCTCTTCTTCATTGGCGATACGGGCATCCGTCACGACGCGATCCTGCTGGATGCGCGCCATCTCGATCGACTCGCGCGCCGTGATCTCGGCTTCCTCCACCGTGCGCATGCGTTCGATCTCGCGCTGCCGAACCTCGCGTTCCGACGCAATACGCGTGGTGTCGACCGAGCGCTGGTTTGCAATCCGTGCCTTCTCGATCTCCTCGCGGGCCAGCAACTCCTTCTCCTCGACCGCACGCGTCCGCTCGATCTCCCTGTGCCGGGTTTCGCGTTCGGAGGCGATGCGGGCCTCGGTGATCGCCTGCTCGTTGGCGATGCGCGCCTTCTCGATCGTCTCACGCGCCGTGATCTGAGCCTGTTCGGACTCAGTTTCACGCAGGGCGCGTTCGCGGGCGACTTCGGTGCGTTGCAAGGCGCGGCGCATCTCGATGTCGCGTTCCTGTTCGAGGCGGGCGGTCTCGCTCTCGCGCTCGATGTCCAGTGCCTGCCGCTCGGCTTCGAGATTGCGGGAGCGGATCTTGATCATCGAGTCCTGTTCGATGTCGTTGCGCAGCTTGCGCTTGGCCTCGATGTCCTCCATCAGCCGGGTCAAGCCTTCGGCGTCGAAGCGATTCGAGGGATTGAAATATTCGAGGTCGGTCTGGTCGAGGTCGGTGATCGCGACCGACTCCAGCTCGAGGCCGTTCTGCGCCAGCGCTTCCGCGGCGTTGGCCTTGACCCGGGCGACATATTCGCCGCGCTGCTCGTGCATCTGTTCCATCGTCATTTCGGAGGCGACGGAGCGGATCGCCGAGATGAACTTGCCCGAGAGCAAAGTGTGGAGCTGCGCCGGCTCCATGGTGCGACGGCCCAGCGTGGCGGCGGCGATCGACACGGCTTCGCGGGTCGCCTGCACGCGGACATAGAAGTCGGCCTCGATGTCGATGCGCATGCGGTCGCGGGTGCTCACCGCGTCCTGCCGGGAGCGCACGATGCCCATCGGCAGCACGTTCATATTGACCGGCGTGGTGTCGTGGATAAACGGCAGCACGAAGGCGCCGCCATTGATCACCACCCGTTCGCCGAGGAAACCGGTGCGGACGAAGGAGACCTCCTTCGACGAACGATGGTAGAGCCAATTCACGACGTAAACGATGATGATGATCGCGACGATCGCGACGATGAGCCAGAGGATCAATTCACCAGCCAGCATCCCCGACATCTCTTCCTCCCTTGGTCACGACGCGCTTAGCGTGCGCCGATCGCCTTGAACTTGCGAACCTGTTCCGTCAGCGCCCGTTCCACCGGTAGACGCTCCATCGAGGAGGCGCCGTAGAAGCCGTGGCAGTTGCGGGTCTTCTTCATGATGTAGTCGGCATCCGCAGGATCCGCGATCGGACCACCATGCGCGAGTACCAGAATGTTGGAGTTGACGCTGAGCGCGGCCTCGGCCCAGGTCTCGATGCGGGCAGGGCAGTCCGCGAGCTTCAGTGCGGTTTGCGCGCCGATGGTGCCGCCGGTGGTCAGGCCCATATGGCAGACGATGATGTCGGCGCCGGCGATCGCCATCGCGGCAGCCTCCTGCTCGCTGAACACGTAAGGCGTGGTCAGCATGTCCTTGTCATGCGCCTTCGCGATCATGTCGATCTCGAGCGCGTAGGACATGCCGGTCTCTTCGAGGTTGGCGCGGAAGACGCCGTCGATCAGGCCGACGGTCGGAAAGTTTTGGACGCCGGCGAAGCCCAGCACCTTGAGCTGGTCGAGGAACACATCCATGTCGCGGAACGGATCGGTGCCGTTGACGCCGGCGAGAACAGGCGTTTTGGTCACGACCGGCAGTACCTCGCCGGCCATTTCGACCACGATCGCATTGGCGTCGCCATACGGCATCAGCCCGGCAAGCGAGCCGCGGCCGGCCATGCGGTAGCGGCCGGAATTGTAGATCACGATCAGGTCGACGCCGCCGGCCTCCTCGCATTTGGCCGACAGCCCGGTGCCGGCGCCGCCGCCGACGATCGGCTCGCCGCGGGCGACCATGTCGTGAAACTTCTTCAGCAGCGCCGCGCGTTCAAACCTGGCCATGGGTCACCTCGCCACTCTCCGCCGTCCACCGGCGCGCCCGAGCAAAGGACGGAACGCGCTGACGATGGCGGCGGTGAATTCGGGATCGTTGATGTTGCGTTTGACGCGGATGACCTGCCGGTTGCTGGTTTGCCGCACGGTCTGCTCCAGCGCGCGGAACAGCGCCGTGTCGGCGTCGGGATCCCAGAACGGCTGACCCGGCGCGTCGAGGGCGGAGACGCCGCCCTCGGGCAGGACAAAACGCACCGGCCCATCCATCTGGTTCAGCTTGTCGCCGATCCAGCGGCCCATCCGCTCGTTCTCTTCGGGCGTCGTCCGCATCAAGGTGACCTGCGGATTGTGGACGTGGAATTTGCGCTTCCGGTAGCGCTCCGGAATCGTGTCGGGCGCGCCGAAATTGACCATGTCGAGCGCGCCGACCGAGCCGACATAGGGCACGCGGCTGCGGATGATGGCACCGAAGCGGTCGTCGGTGGCCGGGAACACGCCGCCCATCAGGAGATCACACACTTCGGTCGTGGTGAGATCGATCACGCCGGCGAGCTGCCCGGAGTCGACCAGCTTCTCCATCGAGCGGCCGCCGACACCTGTGGCGTGGAAAACGAGGCACTCGAAGTCGTCGCGCAAATCGGCTGCGATCTTCTGCACCGCCGGCGTGGTGACGCCGAACATCGTGATGCCGATGGCGGGAAGCGTGACCGCTGCGTCGCGCGGCTTGCTGGTCTGCGCGTCGAGACGGGCTTTCACCATGCCGACCAGCGCGTTGGCGCCGTTGGCGAGCACCGTGCGCGAGATCGAATTGAGGCCCTGCACGTCAGTGACCGAATACATCATGGTGATGTCGGCAGGCCCGACATAGGGGCCGACATCGCCGGAGGCGACCGAGGAGACGATGAGCTTCGGCACGCCGATCGGCAGCGCGCGCATGCCCGGCGCGACCAGCGACGCACCGCCCGAGCCGCCGGCCGAGATGATGCCGGCGACGTTGCCTTGGCGGCGCAGCCATCTTTCAAACGCATCCGCCATCGCGGTCACCGAAGCGCCGCGATCGACACCGAACACGCTTGCGCCGCCGCGGCCATGGTTGAGCGCGATCTCCTGTGCGGTGACGTCGCAGCTTGCCGCTTTGCCGCTGGTCGAGACGTCGACCAGGCGTGTGCGCAAGCCGCTACCCGCGACGATGTCGCGGATGAAGCGCAGCTCCGCACCCTTGGTGTCGAGCGTGCCGACGACGAGGACGACGGGTGGCCCCGATGCCCGAGACGTCGTCGGCTCGCGCCGCTGCCGGGTTGTTTCCTCGAGCCGCGTGACGCCGGTCGACTGCGTCCGTGCGGCAGCTTCGATGCGCGCAATGGGCACCGGCTGCGTCCAGCGCGTCGGCGGATCGGGGTTGGAGACGTAGATGCGGACCGGTCCGTTGCGTGCCGGTTGCTGCGCGCTGCCGGCTTCCGGCTTCGCCGGACCTGCCTCAACCTCCGTCGCGTCCGCGCCATGCGTTCCGACGCCGAGCAGGCGCTGCTGCAGTTCGCGGTCGGCAGCAAGACGCGCCGAGTCGATGATGCGGTTGACGCGGCCATTGACCATGATGGCGACGTTGCGAGAGACCGCCGTCGCGACGCCGATATTCTGCTCAATGACCAGAATTGCGATGTCGCCCTCGTCGCCGAGGCGCACCAGCATCTCCTCGACCTGCGCAACGATCACGGGCGCGAGGCCTTCGGTCGGCTCGTCCATGATCAGCAGGTGCGGATTGGTCAGCAGCGCGCGGGAGATCGCGAGCATTTGCTGCTCGCCGCCGGAAAGCTGGCTGCCGCCATTGGCCTTGCGCTCGGCAAGGCGCGGGAAGGTTTCGTAGATGCGCTCGACGGTCCAGGGACCGCGCCGCATCCCGGCCGCAAGCTGCAAATGTTCATCGACGGTCAACGACCGCCACAACCGCCGCCCTTGCGGCACGTAGCCGACGCCGAGCCGCGCGATGCGCGCCGGGTTCAGCCGCGTGACCTCCTCGCCACGGATCCGGATCGAGCCGCCGCTGGCGCGAACCAGGCCCATGATCGCCTTGCACAGCGTGGTCTTGCCCATGCCGTTGCGGCCGACCACCGAGAAGACACCCGTGTCGAGCGTCAGGTCGACGCCCTGCAGCGCATGCGAATGCCCGTAATAGACATCGAGGCCCTTGACCTCCAGCGCGGGCGGGCTGCGGCGGTCATTCATGGCCGGCTCCGAGGTAGAGTTCCTGCACCTCGGGATCGGACTCGATCTCGCGCGGCAGGCCTTCCTTGAAGATGCGGCCGTTGTGCATCATCGTCACGCTCTCGACGACGCGCAGCGCGACGTCCATGTCGTGCTCGATGATGATGTAGCCGATATGCGCCGGCAGCGAGGTCAGGATCTCGATCAGCTCGCGCCGCTCGGTCGGCGACAATCCCGCCGCCGGCTCGTCGAACAGGATGAAGCGCGGAGCGCCGGCCAGCGCCAGCGCGATCTCGAGCTGACGCTGCTGGCCGTGCGCCAGCTCGGCGACGCGCTGGTCCTTCACGGCGGTGAGATGCACCGCCTGCACCAGCGTTTCGGTCGCATGCATCAGCGCATCGTTCTGCCCGGGACGGAGTAACGAGAATCGCCCGCGCGAGACGCCGCGGCACGCGAGGTAGACATTGTCCTGCACGGTGAGGCCGGGAAACAGTGCCGAGATCTGGTAGGTGCGGCGCAGTCCGCGGCGGATGCGCTCATAGGGCGGAAATTGCGTGATGTCCTCGCCGAAGAAGCGGATCGTGCCGGAGGAGGGCGGGAAGTCGCCGGTGATGCAGTTGAACAGCGTCGTCTTGCCGGCGCCGTTCGAGCCGAGCACCGCGCGCCGCTCGCCGGGCCGCACGGTGATGGTGACGTCGGTCAGCGCGGCGAGCGCCCCGAACAGCCGCGTCACGCCGCGCAGCTCCAGCGCTGCACCAGCGCCGACGGCGGACAGACCTTGCGCGACGCTATCCATGGCGGCCTCCGCCTGAACGCGTCGTCGCGGCCTTGCCGCTGCGGCGCCACTGATCCCAGAGGCCGATTACGCCGTCCGACGACCAGAACACGATGGCCAGGAAGCCGAGCCCGATCAGAAGCCGGAAGCGGTTGCCGTCGAGCCCGAACTTGACCAGCAAATCGATCGCGAAGGTGCGCAGCAGGACGAAGATGAAGGCGCCGATGAACGGCCCGATCGGCCGCGTGATGCCGCCGACCACGGCGATGATCAGGACATCGATGCAGGCGCCGACGCTGACCGAGCCGGGCGATATCTGCCGGTAGTTCCAGACCTGCAACACGCCGCCGAGGGCTGCGATGATCGCCGCAAAGGCATAGGCCGCGATTCGGTGCGCGTTGGTGTTGAAGCCGAGCGCCGCCATGCGCCGCGGATTGTCGCGCACGCCTTGCAGCGCGAGGCCGAACGGTGCGCGCGAGACATACTGGACCGCGAAATAGCAGATCGCGGCGACGCCGAGCGTCACATAATAGAAGGCGATGTCAGCGCGCCAGTCGACGCCCCAGAAATGCGGTGTCGCGACCGTGTTGATGCCGGTGTGGCCGTTGAAGATCGCCCAGTTCTGGTTGGTGAAATAATAGAAGGCGGCGCCGATCGCGAGCGTGATCATGATGGTGTAGATGCCCTCGGTGCGCACCGCGAGCGCGCCACCGAGCGTGCCAAACAGCGTCGCCAGCGCCAGCGCCATCGGGGTCGCGAGCCACCACGGCCAGCCCAGGCTGATATTGGCGTTGCCGCTCATCCCGAACACCGCGACCATGTAGCCGGCAAAGCCGGCGATCGTGAGCTGCATCAGGCTGACCATGCTGCCATAGCCGGCGAGGAACATCAGGCTGAGCGCGATGATGCCGAGGATCAGGGTGGTGCCGAAGATCTCGATCAGGAAGAAGCCGTTGGCGATCGCCGGCATGATCACGAGGATCAGCGCGACCAGCCAGGCCGCCGGATTCTGCAGTTCGGGCCAGGCGCGGATGAAGGCGCGCCGCGCCGCCGTTGCAGTTGGCTCGGCGCGAAGCTGGGTGCTCTGCAACAGCGACATCTCATCGCCTCGCAAGCAGGCCCTGCGGCCGCACGGCCAGCACGAGCACCATGATCAGGAAAGTGACGACGATGGCGTAGGTCGGGATGTAGACCGAGCCGAGCTGCTCGGCGAGCCCGATGATGACGGCGCCGAGGGCTGCCCCCGGGATCGAGCCCATGCCGCCAACGATCACGACGACGAGCGAAGCGAGCAGGAAGCGGGTATCCTCGCCCGGCGACAGCGATTGGAAGGTGCCGCCGACCACGCCGGCGATGCCGGCCAATCCCGCGCCGAGCGCGAACACCAGCACGAACACCAGCTGGATCCGCACGCCTGTGGCGGCCAGGATGTCGCGGTCGTCGACGCCGGCGCGCACGATCATGCCGATCCGCGTGCGATTGAGCGCGAGCCACATCGCGATCCCGATCACGACGGATGCTACGAAGATCACCAGCCGCACCAGCGGATATTGCAGATAGACCGGCTCGCCGGAGGATTTCACCGCCGTGAGCAGCGGCAACTGGATCGGGCCGATCAGCCAGGCCGGGGTCTGGACCTGGTAGAAATCGCCGCCGAACACCCAGAGCATCAGATCGGCGAACACGATCGATAGCCCGATCGTCACCATGGTCTGTCGGAGGTCCTGTCCCTCCATGCGGCGGAACACGGCGAGCTGCAGGATCACGCCGAGCAGGGCGACGCCGATGAACGCGGCGATGAAGCTGAGGATCCAGGAGCCGGTCCAGGTGCTGACGGCGTAGCCGATATAGCCGCCGAACAGATAGAGCGAGCCATGCGCGAGGTTGACGTTGCGCATCAGGCCGAAGATCAACGTGAAGCCGCTGGCGACCAGGAAATAGAGCCCGCCGAGCGTGATGCCGTTGAAGACCGCGTTGAGGAAGACGCGCTTGCGGCCGATTGCAGCCTCCAGGCCCGGCGGCCAGATCGCGAACACCAGCCACAGCAGCACCGCGATCGCGATGATCACGATCAGCGCCCAGGCCGGATGGCGTTCGATGAATTTGGTCATCTCCGTCGCGCGTTCCCTGATTCCGGCGCGACCGTCTGCGGGCCGCGTTCCGGATATCCTATCGGGCGCGGGCGTGGCGGATTTGTTCGAGAGTATCTTTTATCGCGCGGGCGGAACCCGCTCAGGGCCGCAACACCTTGGCGGCGCGGCGGTAATCGGTCGGGGCCATGCCGACATTGGCGGCGAAGAAACGGGTGAAGCCGCTCTGCGAGGAGAAGCCGAGATCGAAGCCGATATCGGCGATCGGGGATTCGGTCGCGACCAGCGCGTCCAACGCCTGCTCCATGATCAGCGTGTTCATGTAGAGATGCGGGGTGACGCCGGTCTGGGTGCGGAACAGCCGGTAGAAATGCGGCCGCGACAGCCCAGACTCCCGCGCGATCGAATCCAGCTCGATCTCGGCGCCGGGGCTTTCCGACATCAGCTTGATCGATTTGCGGACGCGAAAATCGGTGATCGCAGCCGCCGCGCGCGCGTCCTGTGCCGGCTCCGACAGCTGCCAGCTTTCCTCGTAGCAGGAATCGATCAGCTGCCGCAGCTCGCAATCGAGGCTGCGTAGCGATGGCGCGCCGCACACCAGCGCTGCGGTGCGGCGGATCAGCTTGTCGAGTGCCTCGGTGCGCGGGAAAAAGGTCCGGCCGAACCGCAGGCTCTGTGCATTCGCGGCCGTCGGCGCGAACCATTCGGCGTTGACATAGAGCACGAAGAAGATCGCGCCATGGTCGACGTCCGACGGCAGGAAGTTGTGCGGTTCCCACGGGTTGACCGCGACGACGGAGCAGTCCTTGAGCAGAAAGCGCTGCTCGGAGACGTCGATCTGCGCCGGCGTGCCGCCGACATGAAAAATCAAGTGCCCTTCGCGGTGCGCATGCACGTTGAAGGGCCGGTTCAACTGATAGACCGTCGCGCGGCCAAACCGGCCGTGGAAGACGGCAAGCGCTCTGCTCATGCCTTCCCTCCCGCGGGATGTCCTTGTCTTTTCGACAAGCGTTCAACATCCGGGGAGGGAAAGCAAGCCAGTTTGCACCTGCGACCGCGCACCTCGGCCGGTTCGCTCGCACTTGCAAAATACGTCAGTACTTCTTGCACTCCGGAACCGTGCGACTCGGCAGGCCGATCTTGGCGAACACCGCCGGATCGTAGCCCAGCGTCTGGTTGACGTTCGGGATCACCTTCACGACCTTGCTGAACAGCGCGCCCTTGCCGTCATCGACCACCTCGGTGACGAAATTGGTGCCGATCGCCTGCCGGTTGGCGTCGAGCTTGATCTTGCCGTTGGGGGCATCGATCTCGATCTTCGCCAGCGCGTCCTTGAGCTTGGCCTGATTGTTGGAGAGGTCGCCATTGACCTGCCGCAGCGCCAGGATCAGCGCCATGGTCGAGTCGTAATAATTGGTGGCGAGCAGCGACGGGCTCGGGAAGCGTTTGGCCTCAGGGAACGAGTCCTGGTAGGCCTTGACGAATTTCTGCCAAGCGGGGTCCTCCCAGGTGTCGGCCTGGCCGCTCGCCGCGAGCGTGCCGACCAGCGCGTTCTTGGCGCTGCCCTTCGACGACAGGATGGTCTGGTCGATCATGATCGAGCCGCCCATCAAATGCGCCTTGCCGCCGGCCTGCTGATACTGGTTGAGGAAGTTGACCGCGTCGGCGCCGCCAAGGCCGAGATAGATCGCATCGACATCATCAGGCAGTGCTGCGATCACGGAGGCGAAGTCCTTGGTTCCGAGCGGCACCCATTGCCGGTTCGTGACCTGGCCACCGGCGCCGCAGAACTCCAGCACCAGCCCGAACACCTGGGTGTAGATGAAGGAGTAGTCCTCGCCGACGGTCGCGATCTTGCGATAGCCCTTGGTCTCATAGGCGTATTTGCCGAGGCCCACCTGCCATTGCGCGCCGTCCATGTTGTAGCGGAAGAAATTCGGCGCCGGATCGACATAGGTCGTCTCCTGCGCGCCGGAGGCGGCGTTGACGAAGGCGAGCTCAGGATGGGTCTTGGCGAAGTTCTTCACCGCGATGCCCTCGTCGCCGGATAGCGGCGATAGCAGGATCTGTACCTTGTCCTGCTCGATCAGCTTGCGCACCGCGCGCACCGCGGAGTCGGGCGTCGCGTCGGTCGAGGCGATGACGAATTCGAGCTCCTTGTCGCCGATCTTCTTGCCAAGCACGTTGAGCGCAGTCTGGAAGCCGCGGATGCCGTCCTCGCCGAGCACCGTATAGGTGCCTTCGAGGGTGGCGGTGACGCCGACCTTGATCTTCTCCTGAGCGAACGCCGTGCCCGAAAGCAACAGGCTGCCCAACGCAATCAGTCCCACACTGCCTTTCAACATCGCTCTCTCCCTGGTGTTGTCACCGGCGCCCGCATTGTCTGCTGCAATGTTCGCGAACGTCCGATCGTTGCGCACAAGGCTAGCCGATGCCGGGCGCGACGCGCATGTCGTCACCCTCCTGTGGTTTGACGGGCAGTCTCATTTTGATTGTTGCGCCGCAACGAGATCAGCGGCGCTATGCCGCGGACATCGGCGGCGTTCGCCAGAGGGACAGGGGCACCGATGCTATCTCTGCATCGACCAATCGCATTTCGCGTTTGGTGAGGCGATGGCTGCCTCGCTATGGTCGTTCTACGAAACATGCCGGAGGACGCCCCATGGCCAGATCGATACGCGCAATCACGGTCGCATTGCCGCTTGCGATCATGGCGATCGTCGCCGGAGGCGGAGCAGGGATGGCCGGCACCTTTGCCTATGTCGGCAATGCCGACAGTAACGACATCAGCGTGTTCCGTCTTGCGCCTGAGACCGGCGAGATGATTGCGGTGCAGACGGCGGCCCTTGTCGGCGTCGAGAAGCCGGGCGCCTCGACCCCGCTCGCGGTGAGCCCGGACCGCCGCATCCTGATCGCCGGCGTCCGCTCGCAGCCTTATTTGGCGGTCAGCTTTGCGATCGATCCGGTGAGCGGCATGCTCAGGCACATCGGCAATGGGCCGCTCACCGACAGCATGGCCAACATCGCGATGGACCGCACCGGCAAGGTGCTGTTCAGCGCCTCCTATGGCGGCAACAAGGTTGCGGTTAATCCGGTTCAGGCCGACGGGGTGGTCGGCGCGCCTGTTCAGGTGATCCCGACCGGACTGAACGCCCATGCTATCCTGCCCGATCCCGCCAATCGGTTCGTGTTCGCGACCAATCTCGGCTCCGATCAGGTACTGAGCTTCAGCTTCAATGCTGCGACCGGCGTGCTCACCGCGAACGATCCGCCGACCATCAAGGTGTTGAACAAGTCCGGGCCGCGGCACTTCGTGTTTCATCCCAACGGCAAATTCGTCTACCTCGTCCACGAGCTGAACGGTGACGTCGCTGTGTTCAGCTATCACGGGCGCGACGGCGTCTGGCAGGAGATCCAGCGCACCACCGCACTGCCGTCGGATTTTGGCGGCAAGCCGTGGGCGGCCGACATCCATCTCACGCCGGACGGACGCTTCTTCTACGCGTCCGAGCGCGGATCCAATACGATCGCGGCGTTCAAGGCCGATGCCGCGACCGGGCAGTTGACCACGATCGGCAGCGTCCCGACCGAGCAGCAGCCGCGCGGCTTCAACATCGACCCCTCCGGGCGATATCTGGCCGCGGTCGGCGAACTGTCCGACAGCATGACGGTCTATGGCATCGATCAGGCCAGCGGCGCGCTGACCAGACTGAAATCCTATCCGGTCGGGAAAAAGCCGAACTGGGTGGAGTTTGTCAGCCTGCCGTGATGGGGCGACACCGAGGATGTGGTACGATCCCATAATCAAACAATCGGTGTCATCACCCGCGCGCATGCGGGTGATCCAGTATTCCAGAGACGTTCGTGATTGAGCCGACCGGCCGCGGCGTACTGGGTCGCCCGGTCCATGTGCGCAATTGCGCACAGGCCGGGCGATGACATCTGTGGATGGGGACGCAGCTTCCCGTTCTCGCGACATGATTTGCCCGAGCTTTGCATTTCGTTTGCCCTCTCAACAAGAAGGGGTTGATCGAGCCTACGCCCGTCAAGGCCAGTGCGAGAAACCGCACCGAGATCAAGACTGTCGTCGCGCGGTGTCGCGCTGTTCGACCGCAGCCTGGATGAAAACCTGCGCCGGCACGACAACCTCACAGCAGGGCTTGACGTCAAATCGTTGGAGGTCTTTTTCCGCGTCGTTGAGCATCTCGGACAACGCATTCCGCATATGGGCGATGAAGCCGCCAACGGCCGCTCGGCTCATGCTCCGGTCAAGCGGATCGCCAAGGGGCGCCGACGAAAGCAGCAGGGAATGTGACGTGGCGAATGGCGCCCCACGCGCGGCGGCGAAAGGGGAGTTTATAGCGAGACCCTACGAAAATAGTCCTCAGTTGAAGAGTTTCCCTGGAAGGACATCTCGGCATCTCGACCCGACAGCCTTCGCACCTTGCACTTCCCTACAACGTCATGCGAATGGATGGACGATGCAGGACGAGCGCAACAACATGGCGGCGCTGAATAACGCCGAATGGTGTGCCGCAGTTTGGCGGTCGCATCGGCTGCCGGTCGAGCAGGCTCATGGGATGTGGTTTTGTCCCTGTCCAACGCCGCAATATTATCCCAACGTCGTGACGGTTGATGCCGCGGCAGATCCTGTCAAACAGACTGGATTCATTGCTGAACTGGCTCGCGGCGACGACCTCGACTTCAGCGTGAAGGACAGCTTTTCCTGCCTCGATCTGTCGGCCGCGGGCCTTCACATGCTGTTCGATGCGCGGTGGCTCTGCCTGAGGCAATCCACGCCGGCGGTTGTAACGGGCGGGTTAGGCTGGCGCCGGATCGGCGATGAGCCAGGTCTGGCGGTATGGGAGCGGGCCTGGCGTGGCGCTGAACCGGATGCTCGGCGCATCTTCCGCGCCGAGTTGTTGGAGGACCGACGTGTCTGCGTGCTTGCGGGCTTCGACGACATGGGCAAGATTCTGGCCGGAGGGATCGCGTACGACGCGGCCGGCGCCATCGGGGTCACGAATATCTTCGGCTCGACGCGGCAATTCCTGAACGCCGTGGCCACGCAGTTCGCTCCGTCCGAAATCGTCTGCTACGAGCATGGGCGGGACCTGACGCTTGCGATGGATCTCGGTTTTACGCTGCTTGGTGGCCTCCGGGTGTGGGCTCGCATCGCATAGACGATGACGGCGACGCATGCGTTGTTGGCGCTCGACGACGGTCCGCTCGCTACTCGCTCTCGCCATTGCGTTCGCCGAGAAAGTGAAAGGGGCCGTAGCCCCTTTCACAGTGATTACCACTGGTGCCAGTGATGCCAGTGGTGCCAGCCGTAGCCGTAGCCGTCGGCATAGCCCCACGGATGATGCCAGCCGTCATAGCGGTGCCAGCCGTAACGATGCCAATGGTGCCAGCTGTCACCATGCCAATAGTGGCGATGGTAATAGCGTCCACCGTAGCCATGGCGGTGCCAGCAGTGGCCCCATTCGTTGCAGACGTAGCCGGCTGGGACAACCATTCCGGTTGCCGTCACCGGGACCTCGACCGGTGCCGCAGTTGCGGCCGCGCTGGTGAGAGCGACCCCACCAAGTGCGGCAAGGCCAACAAGTGCAGAAACAAGTTTCATGAATATCACCTCCTTAGATCTGTTGGAGGCGACGGGGGGCTCACGGGTTCGGCGCATTACGCAGGTTTAATGCCGGGCAGAAGTGCTCCGGCCGTCGACCTTGCAGCGGTCATCGCTGGTCTCTGTCATGGGCCGACACCGGACGTCTCTACTTGCTTGTCTTCCGCATCACGCTTTCGACATAGGCGGATTTAGCGTCGGTATAAGCTTCGCGATCTGCGCGATGATCGGTCGCAAGTCGTCGTTTGAGCCGCTCGTAGGTCGCGGCCTCCTCCGGATGAGCGCGCAAATAATCCCTGAATGCCAGCCGCTGCCACATCTGTTCCTGTGGCTCCGTGACATGCACGTGATGGGAGCGCTTTGGACCAAACGGCGGCATCCCCTTGACGAAGAACATGCGATCTTGCTTCGGATTGTCGGCCCAATAAACGTAGTCGAGCTTTCGCAGCGCTTCGACAAAGGCGGCCCGAGCGGCAGCCAATGTCCTCACTGCGATCAGGATGTCGATGATGGGCTTGGCCGACAGGCCGGGAATCGCGGTGCTTCCGAAATGTTCGAGCCCCACGATCAACGATGGATCAAGGACCGCCCGTAACCGCTTCGCCTCCTCGTCGAACAAGAGCGGCCATCGGGGATCGTAAGCGACGATCTCGACTTCATCCATGTCGTCGGCTCCATGATCCGGCCCGCTGAGACCTCGTCATCAGACAAGCGATGTCCACGGCCGGAAGGTGCGCGAAATGCCGTAGAAAATCCATTGGGGGCGCAGCGCTGGCATTTTCGATGTCCAGAAGGTATAATTTCAAGTCACTCACGAGTAGTCCGAATGTCGATCTTCGCAAGCAAAGGCGGTCTCGCAATCCTGTTGGCAGCGCTCTGCCTCGGCGGCCAGCAGGCCTGCGCCCAATCCGCCCCCGTGAGATACTGGCTGCCGGGCGGGCTGTTCGGCTTCGGCGGTCATCCGACGGGCGGGCAGGGCGCGGACAGTTACGGGAACTTTCCAGGTTTTGATGGCGGCAACGCTCAAGGCGATGCTCAAGCTGGCGCGGGCTCCTCGTATCTGGGCAGCAATCTTCCGACCGGCTGGTTCGTCGGCGGTGAAGGCGGCAACCTCGGATTGACCGGATCCAACCAGAGTGCAGCGTTCGGCTCGCTGAGCTATCAAGGCGTTCAGTACGGCTACAATTTCAAGGGTGTCGGCGGATCGCCGGTCACGTTCTTCGCCGGTTTCGACAGCTTGAAGTACACGCCTCCCGGCGCGGGCGGGCCGGTTTCGCCGTTCAGTTCCGGCTCCAGCGTGCCCGCCGGCTACGCCGCGCGTGCCGGTCTCGAATTCCGGCCGACGTCGAATATTAGCCTGTCGTTCGGTGCCAGTTTCGCGCAACCGAATTCGCAGCGCATGGACAGCGACATCAATGCGCCGCTGCTGCCCGGCCAGTCTCCGCTGTTCTACGGCCGTTAGGCCAACATATCCCCGCATACTTCCGTCATGCCCGGGTCAAGCCCGGGCATGACGAATTGAGGTGCTCACCTCAATCCTTGAATTCGCAGCCCAGCCGCTGCAGCGCCTCGTCGACCCAGCGGCGGTCACTGGTGCCGGCGAGGATGTCCTGGATCGCCTTCTCTTCGGTCGCCTTCTTGGCCTCGGTCAGCTTGCAGATCGCAGCCGCCTCGTCATAGGGCACGCACAGCACGCCATCGTCATCGGCGACGATGAGGTCGCCGGGCTCGACGATCATGCCGTCGATCGAGATCGTGCAGTTGATTTCGCCGGGACCGTCCTTGTAGGGGCCGCGATGTGCGACACCGGCGGCAAACACCGGGAACGATCCGGCGCGGATTGCACCCGCATCGCGGATCGAACCGTCGATCACGAAGCCGGCCACGCCCTTCTTCTCGGCGAGCGTCGACATGATCTCGCCGATGATGGCGTTGACCAGGACGCCGCCGGCGTCGACCACGATGACGTCGCCGGGCTGCGCAAGATCGATCGCTTTGTGCACCATCAGATTGTCGCCCGGCCGCGTCTTGACGGTCAGCGCCGGGCCGCCGAGCCAGCCACCCGCATGCATCGGCCGAAGCCGGTTAGTGCCCGCGATCCGCGACATCGAATCGCTGATGTTGGCAACGGGGAGGGTGCGGTAGCGCGCAACCAAGTCGGGCGACACCTTCCGCTTCGCCTTGTGAATTGCAAATCCTATGGCCATCGGTTGTCTCCGGGTTCTGTCAGTGCGCGTGGCGGTCGAGATGGGTGTTCAACCGAGGATAGACCCGGCGGACGTTGCCTTCAAAGATCTTCGCCTTGTCTTCCGCGCTTAGCGGCAAAGCATCAATGTAGCGGCGGGTGTCGTCGAAGTGGTGGCCGGTTTCCGGATCGATGCCGCGGACCGCGCCGACCATCTCCGACGCAAACAGGATGTTCTCGACCGGGATCACCTTGGTCAACAGCTCGATGCCGGGAAGATGATAGACGCAGGTGTCGAAGAACACGTTCTGCAGCAGATGCTCCGACAGCGGCGGCAGCTTCATGTCCTGCGCCAGGCCGCGGTAACGGCCCCAGTGATAAGGCACCGCGCCGCCGCCATGCGGGATGATGAACCGCAGGGTCGGGAAGCGCTTGAACAGATCAGAGGTCAGGAACTGCATGAACGCGGTGGTGTCGCCGTTGAGATAGTGCGCGCCGGTGCCGTGGAAGCAGGGATTGCAGGACGAGGAGACATGGACCATCGCCGGTACGTCGAGCTCGACCATCTTCTCATACAGCGGAAACCACCATTCGTCGGTCAGCGGCGGATCGCACCAGTAGCCGCCGGCGGGATCCGGATTGAGGTTGCAGCCGACGAAGCCGAGCTCGTTGACGCACCGCTCCAGCTCCGCGATACAATTGGCCGGCTGCACGCCAGGGCTCTGCGGCAGCTGGCAGACCGGGACGAAATTGCTGGGAAACAGCGTGCAGACCCGATGCACGAGATCGTTGCAGATCGTCGTCCATTCAACGCTGGTCGCTTCCTTGCCGACATGATGCGCCATGCCGGCGGCGCGCGGCGAGAAGATCGTGACGTCGGTGCCGCGCTCCTTTTGCAGCTTCAGCTGCGCACCTTCGACACTGGCGCGGATCTCGTCGTCGGTGATGCCGAGATTGGTGGTGAGCGGGCGGCGCGACTTGTCGGCGAGCGCGGCCAGCTGCCTGTCGCGAAACGCATGCAGCTTGGGCGGCTCGGTGGTGTAGTGACCGTGACAATCGATGATCATGGTGTCTTCCTTGTGAGATGTGTCAGTGTGCAAAGGATGACGGGATGGCTCCCGTCAGCTCCGTCTCGCGCGGTTTGACGCGCATGGTGGCGGCGATTGCAGATGCGACGAGCAAGAACCCGGCGATCCCGACCAGCGCCCACGAGAAGCTGCCGGTGGAGTCCTTGATCAGGCCGATGCACCAGGGGCCGATCAAGCCGCCGAATTGCGCCAGCGTATTGACCGTAGCGATCGAGGCCGCGCCGGCGGCACCCGTCATCAGCGAGGCGTTGATGCTCCAGAACAGCGGATTGCCGGAGTTGATGCCGAAGCCGGCCACGCACAGGAAGACGAAGGCCAGCACCGGGCTCTGGACGTAGGCGCTCGCCAGCATGGCGATGGCGGCGAGCAGGTAGACGCCTGCAAGATGAAACTTGCGGTCGCCGGTCCGGTCCGAGCTGCGGCTGATCAGGATGGTGCCGACGACGCCGAGCAAGGGCGGGATCGCCGAGAGAAAGCCGACCTCGATATTGCTGAGATTGCCCATGCCCTTGATGATCTGCGGAAGCCACAGCAGCAGGCCATAGATGCCAACCAGCGCACAGCCGAACAGCGCCGCCAGCAGCCAGACCCTGATATCGAGGATGCAGTCGATCACCCTGTGCTGTCCCTGTTGTTCTATGGAGGCCCGCTCAGTGGCCAATTCGCCTTCCAGCCATGCGGCCTGTTCCGGGGTCAGCCAGGTCGCCTTGGCCGGCCGATCGGTGAGATAATATAGCGTGAAGAGGCCAAGCAGAATGGTGGGGACGCCTTCGACAATGAACATCCATTGCCAGCCATGCAGACCGCCGGCGCCGTCGAACCAGGTCATGACGCTGGTCGAGATCGGCCCGCCTGCTACCGCCGAGAACGAGCCTGCGATGATGTACCCGGCGACGGCGCGGGCGCGATAGCGCGGAGGAAACCAGTAGGTCAGGTACAGCACCACGCCAGGCATGAACCCAGCCTCCGCCACGCCGAGGCCGAACCGCATGACATAGAGGCTGAGCGGACTCCAGATGAAGGCGGTGAGGGTTGCAACCAAGCCCCAGGTGATCAGGATGCGGGCAAGCCATATTCGCGCGCCGAGCAAGTGCAGCATGAGATTGCTCGGGACCTCCAGCACCATATAGCCGAGGAAGAAGACGCTGGCCGCGAAGCCGAAGATCGCGGGGCTTAAGCCGAGATCCTTGTTCATGGTCAAGCCGGCATAGCCGAGATTGATGCGATCGAGATAGTTGAAGAACATCATCGCGAACAGGATCGGGATCAGCCGCCAGTAGACCCGCCGGATGGTTTCTCGTTCGAGTTCGCTTACCGAAGAAACGGTCATTGAAATCCTCCCTTTATTATTATGATGGCGCCAGTGATTTGATCCTGGAGCGCACGCCGCATCGTTTTTCGCCGCCGCGATAGCGCAGGGCAGACCGGCTATGCGGGCCGCGCCGTCCTGCCTGATCCCAGCACATTGTTGCGCGTCTCCCCTTGGAGCGTCCGTTGTTTTGCGCCAAGATCGGGAAACGCGTCTGCAAGGTCAAATACGTTGTTGACCCCTCACTTATAGGGAAACGGTATAAGCGATGGATTACAGGCAGCTTCGTTACTTCATCGCGGTGGCCGAGGAGCTCAGCTTCAGCCGTGCCGCCAAACGCCTCCATGTCAGCCAGCCGCCGCTGAGCACCCAGATCAAGGCGATGGAAGACGAACTGGGGACGCAGCTCCTGGCGCGGACGCGGCGCAAGGTGGAACTCACCCAGGCCGGGCAATTGCTGCTGGACCATGCGCGGCGCGCCGTCGGCGAGCTCGACCTTGCCTCGGAGACGGTGCGTCGTGCGGCCCGCGGCGAGGCCGGCGTGGTTCGCGTCGGGTTCACCTGCTCGGTCCCGATGCTCGACATCTTCGCGGAACTGTTTCGGAGTTTTCGTGCCGGTTATCCGAAGGTGAAGACCGACCTGCGGCATATGTCGACCGCAAAGCAGCTTCAGGCGCTCGCCGACGCCGAACTCGATGTCGCGATCATGCGGCCGCCGCTCGATTTCATGCCCGGAGCCGATCTGCAGGTCCACACGATCTGGCGCGACCGGATGATGGTGTTCCTGCCGCTGGATCATCCGCTGGCCGACATGCCGGGCAAGTTGAAGATGGCTGATTTGGCGGAGCATGCCTTCGTCGGAATTGCCGCCGTCGGCTGCGGCGTCGGCGACCAAACCGCGACGCTGTGCCGGCGCGCCGGCTTTGCGCCGCGCGTAGCGCAGGAGGCGCATGAGCTGCGCACCGTGCTGAGCCTGGTCGCGGCGGGGATCGGGCTCTCGATCCTGCCGTCCTGCTACCAGCATGCCGGCGTCGTGAATGTCGTCGCCAAGACGCTGGATACACCGGATGCCGAGAGCCGCATGCTGGTGGCAATGCGCACCTGCAACGCCTCGCTGTTGCCGCGCCGTTTCATCGAATGCGCGCTGCAGGCCTCGTCGCGGATGGTGCGGCCGCTGGCCGCTGACGTCGCGGCTGCCGGCCGCTGATCCTGTGGCTGATTGTGCGCTTTGCGCCCGCAGCGGACCCTAGACGAAATCAGTCACAGCAGGCATCACGAGCCGGTTGAGAATCGCGATCGGAATCTGGCTGCGATGATCGAACGCGTTGATGGCGACCACGAGATCGAGCCGGGGATCTGCGAAAAGACGTTGGCCGCCACTGCCGAAGCCGGCGGTCCACGTCAGGTCGTGACCGTTGAGCAGGGAGCGCCCCAGCCACCAGTGGTATCCGTAGTACAGCGCGCCGTGTCCTTCCACGTTCATGCGCGGGATCGTCGACTCGCCGCCGGGCGGGCAGGATTTGCCTGCCGTTCCAACGCCCCTGATCCACCATGAGCTGGCCGAGCTTCGCGAGGTCGCGCGGTCTCAGCCGCAAGCCGGCAAACGCCGCAACCTCCGCACAGCCGGTAAAGCTCAGCCACTCGACGTCAGTGATGCCGAGCGGTGCGAACAGTCTATCCTTGGCATAGACGTCGAAGCTCCGGCCGGCCGCTTTGGCCACAGCCGCAGCCAGCAGGGTGGTGGCGCCACCGCTATAGTTGAACGCCGTGCCGGGCGGTGACGCGACCCGCTGCTCCAGCACGTAACGGGAGGGATCCACCGCCTCGAGCAGTTGGCGTTCATTGTTGGCCTGGCTCTTCCAGCCCCGGCTTTCGTCCCATCGCAACCCATGCGACATCGTGAGCAGGTGTCGGAATGTGATCCGCTCGTTCTTGCGCGTGCGCAGATCGGCATATTCGGGAAAGCAATCGATAACCGGCGAATCGAGCGACGGAAATCTATCCTCGCTCACCGCCGTGCCGACTAAGAGTGACGTCACGCTTTTTGAGATAGAGCGGATGTCGTGTTTTTTGGTCGGTGAGAATTGAACCTCGTCCGACCAGTCCATCCAGCGCCGCTCCCTGCCACGGAAATAGCGCTCGAAGACAAGCTTGCCTCGCCGCGCGATGACGACTGCGTGAACATTGCGCTTGGGCCACTGCCTGAGAAAGGCATCGAGTTCGGAGAGCGTGGCTGCGTCGAGACCGACCTCCGCGGGAGTGGCAGCAGCCCATCCATCGTGATCGATCGGCACGCCGCACTTCCTCATTCTGGCTGTTGTGGCCGCGGGTGAAGCCAGGCGAATCTGTCCGGCCATATTGCCGGCGTCAAGCCGACCGCGGTCGCAGCTGGCAGACCTGATGGCGGCGCGACTTTCGTTGCCAGTAGTCTCCCGGGCTGCGGGTTGGCGTCGGTTTTGCATAGCCTGTCCCATGTGGTTGGGACGCTGATTCGTGTCCCTGCCTGCCGCTGCGGCACGGCAGAGGAAACGGTGACGCGTGCCCGCCGACCTAAACCGTGGAGACGAGACGATGCACGCCATCACGCGTGCGGCATTGCTGCTTGGCATGATAGGGCTCGCATCGCCGACACTGGCGCGCGATGACGGCCGCTACGCCAATTCGCCGCTGAAACCCTGGTTCGAAAGCCTGCACAGTGCGTACGGACAATGCTGCTCGGATGCCGACGGCTATGTCGTCGCCGATCCGGATTGGGAGTCCGAGCACGGGCACTATCGCGTGCACCTCGATGACGAGTGGGTCGTGGTGCCGGACGAGGCCGTGATCACCGAGCCGAACAAGATCGGGCGGACCATGGTGTGGAAGCACTATCTCGACGGCCATCCGCTGGTTCGCTGCTTCATGCCGGGCAGCATGACCTGAGCGCGTCATGCCGGTGGGACGAAGACGCGTCCCGGGAACGCTCTCTCGACGGCGTCGAGGAACGCGCGGACCTTGGCACCGACAAGGCGGCGCGAACTCTGTAGCGCCCAGATTTCGACAGAAGGTCCGGCCTGCGTTCCCCAACAGGCGAGTCGGCCGGCGGCAATATCATCCTCGACCAGCAGCCTGGGCAGCAGCGCCGCACCCGCGCCGGCCAGCGCTGCGTCGCGAACCATCAGCAGTGATGACAGGCGCAGGATTGGCCTTGGCTGGAGCGAGATCTCGTCGTCTCCATCCTTCAAGCGCCAGGTGACATCGGCCGGCATCGCGCTCATGAGGATTGCATTGACGGTGGCGATGTCTCCATCACGCGCGGACTTTGGCCGCGGGCGAGCGGGGTGCGCGACGACCAATCGCTCATCGTTGAGGAAGCGGCGGCCGACGAGCTGTTCATCCGGCGACGGGTTGATCCGGATCACGAGGTCAAAGCCATCCTCGACCGGATCGACGACGCGATCGTCCGCGACGATCTCGAGCTGGACGTCGGGATAGGCGAGCGCAAAGCGCGCAGCGATCCGGCCAAGCGCGACATGGGCGATCACCAGCGGCGCGCTGACCCGCAACCGGCCGCGCGGAGTCGAGGCGCCCAGCACCACGGCCTCGCCGGCCTCCGCGATCTCCGACAGCGGGCCGCCGGTGCGCTCGTGAAGCGCGCGCCCCTCATCTGTCAGCCGAAGACTTTGCGACCCGCGCTCGATCAGCCGTACGCCGAGGCTTTGTTCGAGCTCGGCGACCCGGCGCGACAATGTCGCCTTGGCCCGGCCGGAGGCGCGGCTCGCGCGGCCGAACCCGCCATGAACAGCCACCAGATTGAAGTCGGTGAGGGCCTGCAGGTCCATGACCTGTTCCATAATTGAGACGAAGTGTCCAGATCATGGCATCTCGTACTAATCCTCAACGGCAGACGGTCTGCCCCAACGAGGAGTATTCGAAATGGCTATTCTGGTAACTGGCAGCACGGGCACCATTGGAATGCAGGTGCTCAATCACCTGGCCGGCCACGACGTCGAGGTTCGCGCGCTGACGCGGTCGCCCGGCAATGCGCAGTTTCCCGCTGGCATCACGCCGGTGCGCGGCGATCTGGCCGATCTGGAGTCGGTGCGCGCGGCGCTCGAGGGTGTCAACACGCTGTTCCTGTTGGTGCCCAACGTCGCCGACGAATTGACCCAGGCCATGCTCACGCTCACTGCTGCGCGCGAGGCCGGCGTCAAGGGCATCGTCTATCTCTCGGTGTTGAAGGGCGAGGCCTATGCCGACGTGCCGCATTTCGCGGGCAAATACACGGTCGAGCGGATGATCGAGGCGCTCGATCTTCCCGCGACCATCCTGCGTCCAGCCTACTTCATCCAGAACGATGTCAGGCTGAAGGATCCGCTCTCGAAGTTCGGCGTCTACGGCATGCCGATCGGCGGCAAGGGCGTTTCGATGGTCGACATCCGCGATATCGGCGAAGCCGCGGCGATCGAGCTGCTGCGCCGCGAGCGTGCGCCGGCGCCGCTTGGCCGCGAGACCTATGCGCTGGTCGGACCGGACAGTCTGACCGGTACCAGCATCGCCGCGATCTGGAGCGAGGCGCTCGGCCGCGCTATCAGTTATGGCGGCGATGACCTCGTGACCATGGAGAGCCGCCTCAAGGCGACAATGCCGGCCTGGCACGCGCTCGACCTGCGTCTGATGATCGGGCGTTACCAGTCGGATGGCGCTGTCGCGAGCGCCGACGACATCGCGCGCCTGACCAAACTGCTCGGGCGTGCACCGCGTTCCTATCGAGATTTCGCGAAGGACGCGGCTGCGCAGTGGCTGAAGGGTTAAGTCCGCCGATCCGTGAGAAAACGCGCGATCACGCCGCCGAGCCTGGCGTGATCCAGCGGCGCGGCGAGCGAGGCCTTGGCGGTTGCGACCACGTCGTCCGGCGCGCGGCCGCGGCGCAGGTCGCACAGCGCGTCGGCATAGTCCGCGGTGAATTCAGGATGCGGCTGCACCGACAGCGTCGTGCCGTTGGCATAGAGCAGCCCGGCATGCGGCGTGAAATCAGACGACATGATGGTGCGTGCGGAGGCGGGTGGCGTGATCACCTGGTCCTGATGCGAACAGGCAACCGCGATCTCCTCGCCGTCGATCAGTCCGTTATCCGGCGCTATCAGGTAGACGTGACGCCCGATGCCCCAGCCCTTCTCCGACTTGCGCACCGTGCCGCCGAGCGCCTGCGCGATCAGCTGATGGCCGAAGCAGACGCCGACCAGGGGGATGCGCCTGTCGTGGGCCTTCCGCACGAAGTCTTCAAGCGGTGCGATCCAGTCGAATGCGTCATAGGCGCCGGCCGACGAACCGGTGATCAGGATCGCATCCAGCCCCGCAGGGTCCGGCAACGCCTCGCCGTTGGCGACGCTGACGACGCCGTACGCGTTCGATGGATCAGTTGGCGCGATCATCCGCTCGAACATCTGCGGATATGTTCCGTGACGCTCACGGAACTGCGGACCGACGAGCCCGGTTTCAATGATGGTAATGCGTGGCATGGGATCTGCTGGTGGTGGCTAAGCGAGCCGTGCTTACTCCAAAAGCGCTGAAGGCCACAAGCCGCGCAGCTGGAGATCAGTTCTGCTGCAGCCGCACAGGTTCACTCGTTTCAGCGGCGTGCCGCGCAACCGGGACAACACTCACGATCGCCGGCGTCGTGCTTACGATCGCCGCCTCGGTGCGGTAGCGCGGCAGCTGATCCTCGAGCGAATAGCAGATACAGAGCGCCAGGCTCGACCACACCGCCATGCTGAAATACAGCGACATCCAGGCGATCTCTTCCTTCCACTCGGCAATGTCATGGGTGACGACCCAGCGCGTGCTGACGTCGCGCAGCCCTGCGAGCGGGTGGAGCAGGGTGCTACCGGCGGCAAGTTCGGCGCGCCAGCGGTTCAGATACATCGGGACGTCGACGGTCATCAGGAACGCCAGATAGGCCGCGATCCCGACGATGGTGATGAGGAAGGCCCAGCGCACCGGTCCCTGAAACTCCGGCAGCAACCGGCAAAGCCCGATCCCGACCAGGAAGAAGACGACGGCCCAGATCGAGTTCTCGATCGCATTGCCGAGATAGTGGGTGGTCAGCACCGCATACCAGGAGAAGCATTCCGCGATCACGATCAGCGGCACGATGACCCAGGCGATATTCACGGTGGTCTCGGCGCCGGTCATGGTGCCGAGCTGGTGCAGGATCAGCGCCCATTGCGCGGCGAAGGCGACTTCGGCGACGGTGGCAACCGTGCGGCCGACGACAACGCTCGACAGCCAGGTGTCGAACAGGCAGATGCGCTGGACGTCCGCGCGCGGCAGCACCGAGCGGAAGGCGCAGCCGAACACATAGGCCGCGCACAGCAGCAGCATCAGGCCGATGCCGGACGTGCTGCTCAGGCCACCGCTGGTCTGCTCCTGGAGCTGGCGGTACATCACGAACCAGATCGCGATGTTGGCGCTGCTGACCACGGTCAGCAGGCCCCACCACTGCACCACCGGATTCGACCAGGCCAGCGCAACCGGCCGTGCTCGCCACTCCATGCTCATAAATTTGCTCCTTGTAACCGAAATGACATTCCGTTGTATTAATTCTGTCACAGAAGATCGAGAATCACGACTGAAAAATGCATGTGACAGCAGCGTCAGGGCGCAGACGAGTGTCACAATTCGCGATTGTGATCGCGAATCGAGTTCTGCCGGTAGGCATTGCCGGTCAGATCAACTATTGAACGGCCTTCTCAAAACCGGACGACGGCTCGCAAGGCGGTTTGTGACAACGGGAATCGCTTTGTGACAATGGAAATGACGGCCAGCTACGATCCGCTGTTGCGCAGGATTCATTGGGCGACGGCGGTGCTGTTCATTGCGGCCATGCTGATCGGGTTTTACTGTGGCCTGCAGCCGCCCGGAACCTCGCCGCGGCGCGAACTGCTGCTCGAGGTGCACAAGTCGCTCGGCATGTCGCTGTTCGCCCTGGCGATCCTGCGGCTGATGGTACGGTTTGCGACCACGGCGCCAGCCGAGCCGGGATCGTTGTCGCCGCTGGTGCGGCTTGCGGCGCGGCTCAATCACTGGGCGCTCTATGTCATCCTGTTCGCCATGCCGGTGACCGGATACATGTTCTCGTCGGCCGGCGGCTATTCGCTCAGATATTTCTGGACCTTCAGCTGGCCGCGCCTGTTCGCCGGCAATCAGACGATCGAACATGCCGGCGAGGTCGCGCACGGTCTGCTTGCCTACGTCGTCTACATCGCGGTCGCGCTGCATATCGGCGCGACGATCTGGCATGCCGTCGTCAAGAAGGACGAAACGCTGTCGCGGATGTGGCCGCGCGCCGGCCGCAGTCTTTGACTCTGTCCTGAGCGGGCCGCCATACTGCCCCAAGACCACGCAAGATGTCCCGGAGACAATGATGAAGCTGCGCGGCGGCACCACGAATTATGGTGAAACCATCGGCATCCTGATGCTGGACACCAGATTTCCGCGCCCGCGCGGCGATATCGGCAACGCGCTCTCCTACGATTTCCCGGTGCGCTACAAGATCGTGCGCGGCGCCCATCCGACCAGGATTATGGGCGACCATCCGGAGCCTGCGTTGCTAGAGCCGTTCAAGGCGGCGGCGCGGGAGCTGGAAGCGGAAGGCGTCAAGGCCATCACGACGAGCTGCGGCTTCCTGGCGCCGTTCCAGAACGAGCTGGCCGCCGCGGTCAATATCCCGCTGTTCGCCTCGAGCCTGATCCAGGCGCCGCTGATCCATGCGATGCTGCCACCAGGCAAGGTGATCGGGATATTCACCGAGCGCGGCCATCACATGAATGACAGCCATTTCCGCGGCGTCGGCTGGTCGAGCGCCGATATCCCGGTCCAGATCCAGGGCATGAAGCCGGATGCGCAGTTTCCAGCGACCTACATCCTCGGCCGCGAAGAGCTCGACACCGATGTGCTCAAAGCCGAGATGATCGAGATGACGGAAGCCTTCATGGCATCCTGCAAGAACCCCGGCGCGATCCTGTTCGAGTGCACCAATATGTGTCCGTTCTCGA
This sequence comes from Bradyrhizobium sp. LTSPM299, assembly GCF_000938235.1. Classification (NCBI taxonomy): domain Bacteria; kingdom Pseudomonadati; phylum Pseudomonadota; class Alphaproteobacteria; order Hyphomicrobiales; family Nitrobacteraceae; genus Bradyrhizobium; species Bradyrhizobium sp. LTSPM299. Next base: position 139,514 of record NZ_JYMU01000008.1, on the reverse strand, counting down.
AAGACGTCGCCGAGGTCTCCGGCCTGCCGGTGTTCGACATCAATACGCTGATCAATTTTGTCTATCGGGCGTCGAACCCGGTTGCGTTCCTGCGTTAAGGGGCGCACTGCCAAAATATCGAAAACAACCCCATGCAAAGTAGCCGGCGGCCGCCGGCGTTCGACACGGCAACTTGACACGTCGGGCAACTCAACGGCATTCTTCCATTATTCCGAAATCATGCAAGTGTCCCTCGCCCGCCCGCAAGCGGGAGAGGTGCAGCGACGTCGGTGCCGCACTGATCAACCCGACGCGTCAGCCGCGCAGCGCGGTTTCCGGAATGGTGCGGCGGACCACCTCGCGCATCGCGAAGCTGGAATGGATACGCGCGACGCCCGGCATCCGCGACAGATGCTGCTTGTGGATCCGCTCGAAGTCGGCGATGTCGCGAGCGATGACCTGCAAATGATAGTCGTCGCTGCCTGACATCAAATGGCAGGACACGACGTCGGGGCAGCGCGCGATGGCGGCCTCGAACGCGGCCAGATAATCCTCGCTCTGCTTTTCCAGCGTGATGGTGACGACGACGGTTGTCACGAGGCCGAGCGCCGTCGGTTCAAGGTCGGCGCTATAGCCGCGGATCACGCCGATTTCTTCGAGATGGCGGATGCGCCGCGCGCAGGCGGTCGGCGACAGCCCGACCTTTTCGGCAAGCTCGATCTGGCTCGCACGGGCGTCGGAGACCAGTTCGGCCAGGATCTTGAGATCGATACGATCGAGACCGTCCACGCAATTTTCCTCTAAGTATCCGGGCAGTGACGAAGAATAGGAGCGCATTTTGGTATCGGCAAGCCGGATTTCGCTGAGAAACGCCGCGCGACGAGGACTACGCTTGTCGCAAGGCGGAAGCGAATCATTCAGGGAGCGGACCATGCGCATCGGCGTGCCCAAAGAGATCAAGGTCGAGGAATATCGGGTCGGACTGACGCCAGCGTCGGTGCGCGAATATGTGGCGCACGGGCACGAGGTCGTGGTGCAGCGCGGGGCCGGCGAGGGCATCGGCGCCGGCGACGACGTTTACCGCCAGGCCGGCGCACGGGTCGCCGACACGGCCGAAGAGGTTTTTGCCGCCGCCGACATGATCGTGAAGGTGAAGGAGCCGCAGCCGGCGGAATGGGCGAGACTCCGCGAAGGCCAGATCTTGTTCACCTATCTGCATCTCGCGCCCGATGTGCCCCAGACCAAGGGGCTGCTCGCCTCCGGCTGCACGGCCATCGCCTACGAGACCGTGACCGACGCGCATGGCGGGTTGCCGCTGCTTGCGCCGATGAGCGAGGTCGCCGGCCGGCTTGCGATCGAGGCGGCGGGCGCCGCGCTGCGCAAATCCGCCGACGGCATGGGCAAATTGCTCGGCGGCGTGCCCGGCGTTCCGCCGGCGCGGGTCGCGATCATCGGCGGCGGCGTCGTTGGCACCCATGCGGCGCGGATGGCGGCGGGGCTCGGCAGCGACATCACCATCCTCGATCGCTCGCTGCCGCGGCTGCGCCTGCTCGATGATCTCTTCGGTGGCCGGGTCCGCACCCGCTACGCCACGCTGGAAGCGATCGAGCAGGAGATCGTCGCCGCCGACGTCGTGATCGGCGCGGTGCTGGTCCCCGGCGCCGCCGCGCCGAAGCTGGTCTCGCGCGCGCAGCTTGCCAGCATGAAGCGCCGTGCGGTGCTGGTCGATGTCGCAATCGACCAGGGCGGTTGCTTCGAGACCTCGAAGGCGACCACCCACCAGGCGCCGACCTATCTGGTCGATGAGATCGTGCATTACTGCGTGGCCAACATGCCCGGCGCGGTGCCGGTCACCTCGAGCCACGCGCTCAACCATGCGACGCTGCCTTTCGGCCTGGCGCTTGCCGCGAAGGGGTTGCGCGCGCTGGTCGAGGACCCGCATCTGCGCGCCGGCCTCAACGTCCATCGCGGTCGCATCACCAACCGCGCGGTGGCCGAGAGCCAGAATCTGGCCGTGGTGATGCCGGAGGAGGCGCTGGCGTCGTAAGAGGATTCGGATCGAAGCTTTGTAGCCCGGATGGAGCGAAGCGAAATCCGGGGCAGGTCTCTCTACGGAAGGGTTGGCCCCGGATTGCGCTTCGCTCCATCCGGGCTACGGCCATTGTCAAGCTGCGCCTGCGCAGCCCTCCCTCCATGTCATGTTCGCCACTCCCTCTGGTGGAGCGGGCGCCTGCATGATTTGATGCGCTCGTATTAAAGCCGCGCCAAAGCGGCGTTCGGCGGTGCGCGCCGCTGGCCTCAAGAAGCCGAAGGGAGGACTGTCTTGGAAAAGACCGGTCGTACGATGCTGGCCAAGATCTGGGACCAGCATGTCATTGCCCGTTTGAGCGAAGATACCGATCTCCTTCATATCGACCGCCATCTGCTGCACGATCTCGGAGGCTCGCGCGGCCTGCTCGACCTCAAAAGCAAGGGCCTCACGGTTCACAATCCCGAACTGACGTTCGCGACGCCCGACCACGCCATTTCCACCCAGCATGGCCGCGCCGGGACCAGCAAGATCGGGCAGGAGCTGCTGGTAGCGCTGCGGGCCGAGACCGCGGCGAGCGGCATCACACTGTTCGATGTCGATCAGCCCGGCCAGGGCATCGTCCATGTCATCGGGCCGGAGCTGGGCTTGAGCCTGCCCGGCTGCACCATCGTTTGCGGCGACAGCCACACCTGCACCCATGGCGGCCTCGGCGCGCTCGCCTTCGGCATCGGGTCGAGCGAACTGACCCATGTGCTGGCAACGCAGGCGCTGATCCAGCGCCGACCAAAGACCTTGCGCGCGAAGTTCGAGGGCAAGCTGCCGCCTGGCGTCACCGCCAAGGACATGATCCTGGCGCTGATCGGGCATATCGGCGCCGCCGGCGGCACCGGCTATGCAGTCGAATATGCCGGCAGTGCGATCCGCGACTTAGCCGTCGAGGGGCGGCTGACGATCTGCAATCTCTCGATCGAGCTCGGCGCCAAGATGGGCATGATCGCGCCCGACGAGAAGACTTTTGAATTCCTGCGTGGCCGGCCCTATGCGCCGCCGGGCGCGCACTGGGAGCAGGCGGTCAAGGCCTGGCGCGAACTGCCGAGCGATGCGGATGCGGTGTTCGACCGCGAGGTCGTGATCGATGTCGCAACGATCATTCCGCAGGTGACCTGGGGCATCAGCCCCGAACATGTGATCGGCGTCGATGGCCGGATTCCCGATCCCAAGACTGTCGACGATCCTGCGCGACGCGCTGCGATCGAAACCGCGCTCGAGTACATGGGATTGCAAGGCGGCGCGCTGATCGCAGGCACGCCGGTCGACTGGGTGTTCATCGGCTCCTGCACCAACAGCCGGATGAGCGATTTGCGTGCGGCGGCCGAGGTGGCGCGTGGCCGCAAGGTCGCGGCCGGTGTCCGGGCCTGGGTGGTGCCGGGATCGGAGACCATCAAGCGCGAGGCGGTCGCCGAAGGACTCGACAAGGTCTTCACCGACGCCGGCTTCGAATGGCGTGAGCCGGGCTGTTCGATGTGCCTTGCCGCCAATGGCGAGGTGGTGGCGCCCGGGCAGCGCTCGGTCTCGACCTCGAACCGCAATTTCGTTGGGCGGCAAGGGCCGCAGGCGCGGACGCATCTGGCGAGCCCGGCGAGTGCCGCGGCCTCCGCCATTGCCGGTGCGATCGCCGATGTCAGGATGATGGGGCGCTAACAATGCCGAAACCGTTCGACAAGCTCACCGCAACCGCCGCGCCGATCATGCGTGGCAATATCGACACCGACGTCATCATCCGCATCGAGCGGCTGGTCGGCAATTCCGTCCGTAGCACGCTCGGCAAATGGGCATTCGGCGCGCTGCGCTATCTGCCTGACGGCTCGGAGAATCCGGACTTCATCCTGAACCGCGAGCCGTACCGGCAGGCGGAGATCCTGGTGACCGGGCCGAATTTCGGCTGCGGTTCGTCGCGCGAGGGTGCGGTATGGGCGCTGCAGGAGATGGGCATCCGCGCCGTCATCGGCTCGGGCTTCGGCGACATCTTCTTCGCCAACTGCTTCCAGAACGGAATCTTGCCTGTCGTCGTCGACAAGGCGGTGGTGGATTCACTCGCCGCCGATATCGAGGCGACGCAGGGCGCGGGCAAAGTTTCGATCGACCTCGAGGCCCAGACCATCGTTTCGCCCTCGGGCCAGCGCCATGCCTTCGAGATCGATCCGCGCCGCCGCGAGGGACTGCTGCGGGGCCTTGATGAGGTCGCACTGACACTGAAGCGCGACGATGAAATTCGCGCGTTTCAGGCCGTCGACCGTGCGGCGCGCCCCTGGATTCATTTTGCAAGGACACCGGCATGAATACGCAATCCAACATGATCAAGGTCGCCGTGGTCGGCGGCGAGGGCATCGGCCCCGAGGTCACCGCGCAGTCGCGCCGGATCCTCGACTGGTTTGCCACAAGACGTCACGTGCCGATGACGCTGCGCGAGGCGCAGTATGGGCTGATCCCGTATCTTGCGACCGGCAAGGTGCTGCCGGAGGACACGGCCGAAGCGATGGACGAGGCCGACGCGATCCTGTGGGGCGCGACCGGCGGGCCCGAGACCAAGGAGGTGCCGGCGGCGGCACGCAAGGCGGGCAGTCTCCTTGGGCTGCGCAGCAAATACGATCTCTACGCCAATCTGAGGCCGATCGTGGCGAACCCCGCGCTTGCGGCCTCCGCGCCGCTCAAACCCGAGGTGCTCGATGGCGTCGACTTCGTCATCATCCGCGAGCTGACCAGCGGCATCTATTTCGGCGAGCCGCGCGGCATCGAGACGCTGCCCGACGGCCAGCGCCGCGGCTTCAACACCGAGCAATACACCACCAACCAGATCCGCCGCGTGGCGCGGTCGGCGTTCGAGCTGGCGCGGACCCGTCGCAACAAGGTCTGCTCGGTCGACAAGGCCAATGTGCTGGAGACCAGCGTGGTCTGGCGCGAGGAGGTGATCGCGCTCCACAGGGAAGAGTTTTCCGATGTCGAGCTCGTCCATCTCTATGTCGACAACGCGGCGATGCAGATCGTGCGCGAGCCGCGGCAGTTCGACGTGATGGTGACCGGCAACATCTTCGGCGACATCCTGTCCGATTGCGCGGCGATGGCCTCCGGCTCGCTCGGCATGCTGCCATCGGCCTCGCTCGGCCCGGTGGACCGCTACGGCCGGCGCAAGGCGCTGTACGAGCCGGTGCATGGCAGCGCGCCCGATATCGCGGGACGTGGCATCGCCAACCCGCTCGGCTCGATCCTGAGCGTTGCGATGATGCTGCGGCTGACGCTGAATCGCCCCGAGGATGCCGATCTGCTGGAGAAGGCGGTGCAGTCCGCGCTCGCATCGGGTGCGCGGACCGCCGATATCGCCGAGGCCGGTGCGAAGAAGTTGTCGACATCGGAGATGGGCGATGCGGTGCTCAGCGCGCTCGACAAGGTCTCGGCCAGGGAGCACGCCTGATGGCCCGTCTGTCCAGGCGTTCAGCGCTGACAGTGATCGCGGCCGGCGGCGCGGCGCTTGCAGGGCGGCATGCCTGGGCGGAGGCGACGGCGAGTCGCGCGATCTATCCGGTCGCGGTGCCGGTCTATCAGACGCAGTACGTCGCCGACCGGATCGGCTTCTTTAAGGAGGCAGGGCTCGACTGCAAGCTGATCCAGGGCGGCAGCGGCGTGAAGACCCGCGAGATCATCGCCTCGTCGCAAGGCGATGTCGGGATCGGCGACGTCACGCATCCGATGCAGCTCTGCAATCACGGCCGCGCGGCGCGCATCCTGCTGCCGGTGGACACGAGATCAAACTCGGTGATGTTCATCATCCGCAAGGATCTGAAGGACCAGGGCATCGCCACGCTGGAAGCGTTCACGCAGTGGAAGCGGCCCGACGGCCATAAGCCGATCGTCTCGGTCTCCTCGCTCGGCGGCACCAACCACGTCTGGGCGTCCTACTACATGGAAACCATGGGACTCGACGACAAGGTGACCTGGATCGGAACCGGCAACGTCGACACCATGCTGGGATCGCTTAAGTCGAAGCAGGTCGACATCCTGGTCTCATCGCTGTCGCTGCTGAACGAGGCGCAGCAGCAGGGCTGGGGCGAATTGCTGTTCGACGGCACCGACGAGGCGATCTGGAACAAGCATATCGGCGGCAAGGTCCCGGTGACCGCGCATTTCACGCTGCAGGCAACGATCGACAAGGACCCGGCCAAGCTGCAGGCCTTTGTCACCGCGCTGTGGCGCGCGTCGCAATGGATCAAAGCGCACAAGCCGGCAGAGGTCTACGACACCATCGAGCCCTATGTCGGCAGCACGTCGCGCGATGCGAACTTGCTGGAAATCGCCGCGATTCAGAAGGTCGCGGACTATGAGGGCACGATCGACGCGGCGAGTTTCGCGCGCGGTGAAAAGGTCTGGTTCCGCGAAATGACCGGCATCAAGCCGCTCAAAATGGACGAGGTGGTCAACACGACCCAGATCGACGCGGCACGAAAGGCCTATCCGGGTTGAGCGCAGTCGAGACAAGCGCAATCCCGTCACCGCGATCGCCGGATATCCGGCGGGTCGAGGTCAAGGGCTTGAGCAAGTCGTTCCAGCTCGCCAAGACCACGATCGAGGCGGTGCGCGAAGTGTCCTTTGGCGTCCGGCGCGGCGAGTTCGTCGCGCTGCTCGGACCGTCAGGCTCCGGCAAGAGCACCGTGCTCAACATGATCGCTTCGCTGATCCGGCCGAGCGGCGGCGAGATATTGATCGACGGCAAGCGCGTCGTCGCCGGCAAGGCGACTCCCGATGTCGGCTATGTCTTCCAGCGCGACACGCTGTTTCCGTGGCGGACCGTCGCCGACAATATCGGTTACGGACTGGAGCTGGCGGGCGTGCCCGCGCAGGAGCGGAAAGAACGCATCGCCGAATGCGTGGGACAGGCCGGCCTGAGGGGATTCGAGACCGCCTATCCGTCGGCGCTGTCGGGCGGCATGCGCCAGCGCGCGGCGCTGATGCGGACCCTGATCGTCGAGCCGCAGATCCTGCTGATGGACGAGCCGTTCGGCGCGCTCGACACCCACACCAAGATCGACATGCATGACGTCTTGCTGCGGATCTGGGAGCGCGAGCAGCAGACCGTGCTGTTCGTGACCCACGATCTCGGCGAGGCGCTGACGCTTGCCGATCGCATTATTCTGTTTTCGGCCCGGCCGGGCCGCATCAAGGATATGTTCGAGGTCGACGTCGCCCGCCCGCGCGACGCGGTGAAGGTGCGCGAGACGCCGCGCTATGCCGAGCTGTTCCAGCACATCTGGCACTCGCTCGGCGAGGAGTTCGTCAAGGGCCGCAGCGCATGAAACAATACAGCACGATGAGCGCGGTCGGCTGGCAGGTCCTGATCTGCGCTGTGGTGCTGTCGGTCTGGCAATGGGGTTACGATTTGCACGTCAATATGCCGTGGCTGGTCCCTGACCTGCTCGACCCGTACTTCATTTCCAAGCCGTCGATGATCTATGAGAATTTTCTGATCCAGAGCTGCCTGAAGTCGAAGCTTGGCGTATTCAACGGCTGGCTGAACGGCGAGTTCGCAAAATGCCTGGCGCGCAACGAGAACAATCTGTGGGCGGCGACCGCGGTGACGCTGAAGAATACCTTCTTTGGCTTCGTCACTGGCGTGGTCTCTGGCTTCGCCGCCGGGCTGATCCTCGGACGCTCCGACCGCCTGAGCGCGATCTTTCAGCCCTTCATCACCGCGGTGAATTCGATCCCGCGCATCGCACTGGCGCCGATCATCGTGCTCGCGTTCGGGATCGGCGACATGTCCAAGATCGTGACCTCCTGGATCGTCGTGGTGTTCCTGGTGTTCTTCAACACTTTCGAGGGCGCGCGCTCGATCGACGAGGGCTTCACCAATGCCGCGCGTCTGCTCGGCGCCAGCGAGTGGCAGATCACCCGCACGGTCGTGATCCCCTCGACCATGGCCTGGGTGTTCGCGTCGCTGACGCCGGCGATATCCTTTGCCCTGATCGGCGTGATCGTTGGCGAGTTCATCGGCGCCGAGCGCGGCATCGGCCGTCTCATCATCGAGTCGGAGGCGCGGGGCGAGGCCTCCGGCATGATGGTCGCCGTCGTCGTGCTGATGCTGGTCGGTGTCGTGCTGTCGGCGATGATCTGGCGGCTACAGGCCTATCTGCTGCGCTGGCAGCGCCAGCGCGGCGCGGAGTAAGCCGTCAGGCTGCCGTCTCCCGAGCGCGACCCGGAAGCTCAACGGGATTGTCTGACGGCGATGTCTTGCCATCGAGCCAATCCTGCTCCTTCGCCAACGCCCGCCAGGCCGCTTCCATGCGCCTGTAGCGGTTATGGGTCGGCTCGTCGGACGCGCGTTCGGCAAGCTGGGCGCAATTCTCCGCATTATCGAGAAAGTGCTGCGACTGTTTCATGGAACATCCTCCTGTTGAGGAGAAGGTGGGGCATCATTTGGGGCTATTCAACGCAGGGAACATGAGCGTTTCGCCACACTGGTGAATGCTTGTTCAGGGAGTTCCACGGTCAATGTTCCATCGGTGCAGGCAAACACCTGCAGCGATCTTTCACAGGAACGGTTCGTCGCATCCGACGTTCCCTTACCATACACATCAAAGCTGGAGGAGAGAGACATGAAGAAGTATCTATTGGCTGCGGCCCTGGTGACTACGATTGCGGCGCCTGCGTTCGCCGATGATGTTGGTGTTCGCGTCGGTCCCGTCGGCGCAGGCGTGACGGTCGGCCAGTCCCCCGAATATCGCGACCGCGATCGTGACCGCACCACCGTCATCAAGGAGCGCGAGCCGCGCGACCGGACCACTGTGATCAAGAAGGAAGACGCGGACGGCAATCGCAGCAAGACCATCATCCATCACGATAATGATTGACGGTTGAGCAGCGCGTCCTGCTCATGAACACGAAAGTCCGCCGCTGACCCTGTCGCGGCGGACTTTTGTTTGCCGGAGAAATCATAGAGCGGCCGCTCAACTCAACTTGTCATTCCGGGACGACGCGTGAGAACCCGGAATCCATCAGGCCGCAAATTAGATCGATGAATGGATTCCGGGCTCGCGCGTTGCGCGCCCCGGAATGACGAGATGGGGCTACGTCACCGGCGCCGGGTTGAACAGCGTGAGATCGTTGTGGATGCCCCAGCGATCCGACCACGGCTTTGTCCGGCCGCTTGCGACGTCGAGAATCAGGCGGAACAGGTCCCAGCCGGTCTCTTCGATGGTCTTCTCGCCGGTCGCAATGCAGCCGGCGTCGAAATCGATCAAATCCTTCCAGCGTCGCGCCAGCTCGCTGCGGGTTGCGACCTTGATGACGGGCGCAGCCGCAAGGCCATAGGGCGTGCCGCGGCCGGTGGTGAACACCTGCAGCGTCATGCCGGAGGCGAGCTGCAGCGTGCCGCAGATGAAATCGCTCGCGGGCGTCGCCGCGAACAGCATGCCCTTCTGCCGCGCTCTCTCGCCGGGCGCCAGCACGCCGCTGATCGGACCCGAGCCCGATTTGACGATCGAGCCCAGCGACTTCTCCACGATGTTGGCGAGCCCGCCCTTCTTGTTGCCTGGCGTAGTGTTGGCGCTGCGGTCGGCGCCGCCGCGGGCCAGATACGCATCGTACCACGCCATCTCGCGGATCAGCGCGCGGCCGACGTCTTCGTTGATGGCGCGGCGGGTCAAAAGTTGGATCGCGTCGCGCACTTCGGTGACTTCCGAGAACATCACGGTCGCGCCTGATCGTACCAACAGGTCGGCCGCGAAGCCGACCGCGGGATTCGCCGTGACGCCGGAGAACGCGTCGCTGCCGCCGCATTGCAGGCCGATCACGAGATCGGCGGCCGGGCAGGTCTCACGCGTGCGCGCGTTGAGGATCTTCAGCCGCGCTTCGGCCTGGGTCATGATGGCGTCGACGATCGCGCCAAAGCCGTCGAAGGCCTCGTCCTGCATCCGGACGATCGCGTTATTGACGCCTTCAGGCACCAGCCGCTCGGGCGCGAGCTTTTCGCAGCCGAGGCCGATGACGAGGATCTCGCCGCCGAAATTCGGATTGAGCGCGAGGTTCTGCAACGTGCGGATCGGTATCACCGCATCGGGCGCCGATATCGCGACGCCGCAGCCATAGGCGTGGGTCAGCGGCACGACGTCATCGACATTGGGATATTTCGGCAGCAACTCGTTGCGGATGCGCTTCACTGCATATTCCATCGTGCCCTTGACGCATTGCACGGAGGAAGAGATGCCGAGGATGTTCTTGGTTCCGACCGAGCCGTCGCGATTGCGAAAGCCCTCGAAGGCGAAGCCTTCGAGCGGCGGCAGGGTCGGTGGGACCGCGGTCGATATCTCAAGCCGGTCGAGCGCCGGCGCCTCCGGCATGCGGATGCGCGCCTCATCGACCCATTCGCCGGCAAGGATCGGCGAAAGGGCATAGCCGATCACCTCGCCATAACGGATGATCGGCGCGTCCTCGGCGATGTCTTCGAGTGCGGTCTTGTGGCCCTGCGGCACGAACGCGCGCAAGGTCAGGCCGCAGGCGAAGCGTGAACCTGCAGGCAGCCCGAAATCATTGACGACGATCGCGACGTTATCGCGCGCGTTGAGCTTGATGTAGCGGGGCTGCTCCTTGGCGCCGATCGACTGGTCCATGACGACTCCCGCAATTTGTAAACTTTGTAGGATGGGTAGAGCGCAGCGAAACCCATCATCGCGCCTTGCAGAAAGTCGATGGGTTTCGCTGCGCTCTACCCATCCTACGATTATTAGCCCGGGAACGTATAGGCGGTCTTCACTGTGGTGTAGAACTCGCGGGCATAGGCGCCCTGTTCGCGCGCGCCGTAGCTCGAGCCTTTGCGGCCTCCGAATGGGACGTGATAGTCGACGCCGGCGGTCGGCAGGTTGACCATCACCATGCCGGACTCGCTGTTGCGCTTGTAGTGCGCCGAGTATTTCAGGCTGGAAGTGCAGATGCCGGAGGCGAGGCCGAACTCGGTGTCGTTGGAGATTGCGAGTGCTTCGTCATAATCCTTGGCGCGGATCACGCAGGCGACCGGGCCAAAAACCTCCTCGCGCGCGATGCGCATGGAATTGTTGGCTTCGGTGAACAGCGCAGGCTGCAGATAGAAGCCGGGGGTTTCGCGGTTCAACAGCTCGCCGCCCCAATGCAGGCGGGCGCCTTCGTCCTGGCCGATCTTGATGTAGCGGAGGTCCTGGTCGAGCTGGCTCTGGTCGACGACCGGGCCGACATGCACGCCGCTCTTCAGCGCGTCATCAACCGAAAGCCCCTTCAGCCGCTCGGTCATCGCGGCGACGAAACGGTCATGGATCCCTGCGGTGACGATCAGGCGCGAGGATGCCGTGCAGCGCTGGCCGGTGGAGAAATAGGCGCCGTTGACCGCAACCTCGACCGCGACCTTGAGATCGGCATCGTCGAGCACGACCAGCGGATTCTTGCCGCCCATCTCGAGCTGGAACTTCTTCATCGGCGTGGAGAGCACGCAGGCCTGCGCGATCTTGCGGCCGGTCTGGACCGAACCGGTGAACGAAATCGCGGCGACATCGGGATGCTCGAGCAGGGTCTGGCCGACCACCGAGCCCGAGCCGACCACGAGGTTGAAGACGCCAGAAGGAATGCCGGAGCGCGCGATGATCTCGGACAGCGCATGCGCCGAGCCCGGCACCAGCTCGGCCGGCTTGAACACCACGGTGTTGCCGTAGCAGAGCGCGGGCGCGATCTTCCAGGCGGGAATCGCGATCGGGAAATTCCACGGCGTGATCATGCCGATGACGCCGACCGGCTCGCGGGTGATTTCGACGTCGAGGCCGGGGCGGACCGACGCGCCCTTTTCGCCCATCAGCCGCAGCGTCTCGCCGGCGAAGAACGCAAAGATCTGTCCGGCGCGCGCGACTTCGCCGATGCCCTCGGGCAGCGTCTTGCCTTCCTCGCGCGCGAGCAGGCGGCCGAGCTCTTCCTTGCGGGCGATGATTTCGACCGAGATCTTGGTCAGCGCGTCAAACCGCTGCTGTGGCGTCGATTGCGACCAGGCCGGGAATGCGGCCTTGGCCGCGGCGATCGCCTGTTCGGTCTGCGCCTTGTCCGCCCTGGCGTATTCGCCGACCACATCGTTGGTGTTGGAGGGGTTGATGTCGCGCGTGATGCCTGTGCCGTCGACCCATTCGCCGGCGATGAAGTTTTTCTGGTGAGCGGTCATGATTTCTCTCCAACTCTCTTAGTTTAACGCACGAGGCAGGGACGCTTGTCGTCGAAGGTCCAGCCGGGGATCAGGAATTGCATGGCGAGGGCGTCGTCGCGGGCGCCGAGCCCGTGTTTCATGTATAGCGCGTTCGCAGCCTCAATGGCACCGCGATTGATCTCGATGCCGAGGCCGGGACGATCGGGAATCGCGATCTTGCCGCCCTTGATCTGCAGCGGCTCCTTTGTCAACGCCTGGCCGTCCTGCCAGATCCAGTGGGTGTCGATCGCGGTGACCTTGCCGGGCGCGGCGGCGCCGACATGGGTGAACATCGCGAGCGAAATGTCGAAATGGTTGTTGGAGTGCGAGCCCCAGGTCAGGCCGTTGTCGCGGCAGGTCTGCGCCACCCGCACCGAGCCCTGCATGGTCCAGAAATGCGGATCGGCGAGCGGAATGTCGACCGCGCCGAGGCGGATCGCGTGGGAGAGCTGGCGCCAGTCGGTCGCGATCATGTTGGTCGCGGTCGGCAGCCCGGTGGCGCGGCGGAACTCGGCCATGATCTCGCGGCCCGAGAAGCCGGCCTCGGCGCCGCAGGGGTCTTCGGCATAGGCGAGCACACCATGCATGTTGCTGCAGAGCCGGATCGCTTCATCCAGTGACCAGGCGCCATTCGGATCCAGCGTGACGCGGGCATTCGGAAAGCGCTTTGCGATCGCGGTCACCGCCTCGATCTCCTCCTCACCGCGGAGCACGCCGCCCTTGAGCTTGAAATCGGCAAAGCCGTAATGCGCTTGCGTTGCTTCCGCGAGCCGCACCACGGTATCAGGCGTCAGCGCTTCCTGATGGCGCAGATTGAACCAGTCGGGCTTGCCGGTCTCGCCCTCGACATAGGGAAGGCTGGTCTTGCTGCGATCGCCGACAAAAAAGAGGTAGCCAAGCGTCTCGACACTGGCGCGCTGCTGGCCTTCGCCGAGCAGGGCTGCGACCGGCAAATTGAGATGCTGGCCGAGCAGATCGAGCAGCGCGGCTTCGACCGCGGTCACCGCATGGATGGTGACGCGCAGGTCAAACGTCTGCTTGCCGCGGCCGCCGGCGTCGCGATCGGCAAAGGTCTTGCGCATCGACGCCAGGATGTTGTTGCAGGCGCCGATGGTCTGGCCGACGACGAGGTTGCTTGCGTCTTCCAGCGTCTTGCGAATCTTCTCGCCGCCCGGCACTTCGCCGACGCCGGTATGGCCGGAATTGTCTGTGAGGATGACGAGGTTGCGCGTGAAGAACGGCGCATGCGCACCGCTCAGATTGAGGAGCATGCCGTCGCGGCCGGCGACCGGGATCACCTCCATCGCCGTGACGATGGGGGCGCCGGTAAAGCCGGCGCGGATCGTGTCCTGAACCATTTGCTCCTCCCTTTATGCTGGCCGTTTCGGCCTTATTCTGCAGCCTGCTGAGCCTTGGCTTGCGGCAGCTTCGCGACAAGCGCCGCGAGCTCGGCGATCTCCTGCTCGGTCAGGTCGGTCAGCGGCGGCCGCACCGGGCCGGAATCGCGGCCGATCACCTTCATCCCGGCCTTGATGATCGACACCGCGTAGCCCTTCTTGCGGTTGCGTATCGCAATCAGCGGCAGGATGAAATCCTTCAGGCCTGCATGGATGGTCTGATGATCGCGCCGGCGCACCGCGGCATAGAAATTGGTGGCGAATTCCGGCACGAAGTTGAACACGGCCGACGAATAGGTCGTTACGCCCATGTCGAGATAGGGCAGGGCAAAGGTCTCCGCGGTCGGCAGCCCGCCGACATAGGTCAGGCGGTCGCCGAGCTTGGTGTAGACCCTGGTCATCAGCTCGATGTCGCCGATGCCGTCCTTGTAGCCGACCAGATTCGGGCAGCGCTCGCAGAGCCGCGCAAGCGTATCGGGCTGCAGGATCGCGTTGTCGCGGTTGTAGACGATGACGCCGATTTTCACGGATGAGCACACCGCCTCGACATGCGCGGCGAGGCCGTCCTGCTCGGAGTGCGTGAGGTAGGGCGGCAGCAGCAACAGACCGTCGGCGCCGGCCTTCTCGGCACCGACGGCGATCTCGCGTGCGGTCGCGGTGCCGTAGCCGGTGCCGGCGAGCACGGGCACGCGGCCCCTTGTTTCCTCGACGGCGACCTTGACCACCTCGGGGACTTCCGCCGGGGTCAGCGAGAAGAATTCGCCGGTGCCGCCGGCGGCGAACAGGCCGGCGACGTCATAGCCGCACAGCCAGTCCATGTTGGCACGATAGGTTGCCTCGTCGAAGGAAAAATCCGCCTTGAACGGGGTCACGGGAAACGACAGGAGGCCGCCGCCGATTGTCAGGGCCATCTCCTGAGGGGTCATCTTGCTCATGGCGCCACTCCGTAGATAAATCAATGGGAAAGGGATGCGCGAGGCGCCTCCACGGCGGCATTTGTAGGAAATGGTTCGATGCGGGTCCAAGCCAAACGCGGTATTGAACGATGCAATATCGGTATCAATCGCCGCGGAGATGCGGCGCCGCGATTTCCGTCGCGATCTCGATCAAGGGCGGCAGCAGCGGGTTCTCATGATCGCGCCGCCATACCAAAAACAGCTCGACCGGCGCCGGCCCGCGCAGCTTCAGCGGCTTCAGCCTGACATCCGCGATCTTCAGGCTCGCGGCGGCTTCCGGCACGATCGCGACGCCAAGCCCGGCGCGCACCATCGCGAGGATGGAGTGGATCTGGCTGAGATGCTGGACATAGCGCGGCAGCACGTCAGCGCGGGTGAACAACGCGACCAGCAGATCGTGGAAGTAGCGGCTTTCATACGGCGAATACATCACGAAGGTCTGGCCGTCCAAATCCCTCAGCGAGACCGATAAGGTTGACGCCAGCGGATGCTTCTTCGGAATCGCGACGAGCAAGGGCTCGGCGACAACGCGCCGGCTCGCCAGTTCCGGGCGCGCGATCGGCGGCCGCAGCAGGCCGGCGTCGATCTGGCCGGTGGCGAGCGCCTCGAACTGGTCGCCGGAGACCATTTCCTTCAGCGAGAAATCGATCTCGGGCAGCCTCGCGCGGCAGGCCGCGATCAGGTCGGGCAGGAAGCCGTAGGCGGCCGCGGCGGTGAAGCCGATCTTGAGCGAGCCGGTCTTGCCGAGCGCGATGCGGCGCGCGACCTGCGAGGCAGATTCGGCAAGCTTGAGGATGCGTCGCGCCTCGGGCAGGAAGCTGCGCCCCGCCGGCGTCAGCCGCACCGACCGGCTGGTGCGTTCCAGCAGCGTCGCGTCGATGATGTGCTCGAGAAGCTGGATCTGTCGGCTGAGCGGCGGCTGGGTCATGTTCAGCCGCGCCGCGGCGCGACCGAAGTGCAGCTCCTCGGCCACCGCGACGAAACAGCGGAGCTGGTTCAGGTCGAACATCGATGCGTGCCCGGAATGGATGGGGCGGGGTTTTGTCCGTTCTAGCATCGATGCCTCCCGAAGACCAAGAAGACAAAAACAGCGGTCGCAGCCGCCGTTGAACTGTCGTGGTGTGGTCCCTCGGGCTCAGGCCGCCTTCAGCTGCACCCGCTTGATCTCGCCGACGATGAAGAGGTAGGCGATCGCAGCGACCAGTGCGTTGGCGCCGACAAAGACCAGCGCGCCGTTGAACGAGCCGGTGCCAGCCAGGATGTAGCCGATCACGATTGGCGTGGTGATCGAGGAGAGGTTGCCGAACATGTTGAACAGGCCGCCGGAGACGCCGCCGGCCTCCTTCGGCGATGTATCCGACACGACCGCCCAGCCGAGCGCGCCGATGCCCTTGCCGAAGAAGGCGAGCGCCATGAAGCCGACCACCAGCGCCTGGCCGTCGACATAGTTGCAGGCGATGATCGCCATCGACAGCAGCATGCCGCCGACGATCGGGATCTTGCGCGCCATGGTCAGCGAGCCGGTGCGGCGCAGGATGGTGTCGGAGATGACGCCGCCAAGCACGCCGCCGATGAAGCCGCACAGCGCCGGCAATGTCGCGACGAAGCCGGCCTGCAGGATCGTCAGCCCGCGCTCCTTGACGAGATAGACCGGGAACCAGGTCAGGAAGAAATAGGTCAGCGTGTTGATGCAGTACTGGCCGATATAGACGCCGAGCATCATGCGGTTGCCGAGCAACTGGCGGATGTGGCTCCATTGCGGGCCGTTGTTGGACGCTTTCGTGTCCTTGGCTGCGTCCATGTCGACCAGCGCGCCGCCGTCCTTGATGTAGTCGAACTCGGCCTCGTTGATCCCGGGATGGTCCTTCGGGTCGTGGATCGTCTTGATCCAGGCGATGCCCATGACGATGCCGAGGGCGCCCATCACATAGAACACGTGGCGCCAGCCATATTCATGCGCGATCCAGCCCATCAGCGGCGCAAAGATCACGGTCGCGAAATACTGCCCCGAATTGAAGAAGGCCGACGCGGTGCCGCGCTCATTGCCGGGGAACCAGGCCGCCACGATGCGGGCGTTGGCGGGGAATGACGGCGCCTCGGCGAATCCGACCATCAAGCGGAGCGCGAACAGCACGATGACGGCGGTTCCCGCCGCCAGGAAACCGACCAGGCCCTGCATCGCGGTGAAGGCCGACCAGATCAGGATGCTGACCGCATAAACCCATTTGGAACCGAAGCGGTCGAGCAGCCAGCCGCCGGGCACCTGCGCGATCACATAGGACCAGCCGAAGGCCGAGAACACGTAGCCCATCACGATGGGATCGAGATGCAGTTCCTTGGAAAGCGCGGAGCCTGCGATCGACAGCGTCGCACGGTCGGCATAGTTCACGGTGGTGACGAGAAACAGCATCGTCACGATCAAGAGACGCACGCGGGATCGCCGCACGTCCGTGGCGGACACAATTGCGCTCATGGGCGCCTCCTCGAAATTTCCTCGAGAACCGTCCTAGAGAGGAGCAGGCAAGGGGTCCACGCCGAAACGTGCATCGATTGATACCGGTTTTGAATTGATCGGCCCGGTGTCATTCCACCGTTGAGGGTGTTGCCAAGGTCGGACAATTAATGTACTAGTTGTACAGTATTGAGAGCGCAACGTCGCGCTTTTTGGGGTCGAATGCCGATGTCCACGCCTCGTGACTACGATGTGTTCGAAGCCGGCGAGGTGACGTTGCAAGGCGGCGCCGTCTTTTCTTCCCTGCAGCTGGCCTACAAGACCTACGGCACGCTGAGCGCCGCGAAGGACAACGTCATCCTTTACCCGACATCGTTCAGCGCGCAGCACACCGACATCGAATGGCTGGTTCAGCCGGGTGGGACGCTCGATCCCGACAAATACTTCATCATTATCCCGAACCTGTTCGGCAATGGCCTGTCATCCTCGCCGTCGAATTCGGGCGACGCGCTCGGCGGCGCGCCGTTTCCCGCCTTCAGTTATCACGATGCCGTCGCGGTCCAGCGGCGGCTGCTGGTCGAGCGCTTCGGCATATCCAGGATTGCGCTGGTCTATGGGTGGTCGATGGGCGGCATGCAGGCCTATCATTGGGCCGCGCGCTATCCTGATATGGTGGAGCGCGCCGCCGTGGTCTGCGGCAGCGCGAGGTGTGCGCCGTACAATCATGTCTTCCTCGAGGGCGTGAAGTCAGCGCTGACGGCCGATCCCGCCTATCGGGATGGTCGCTTTGCCGAAAGGCCGGCGGCCGGCTTTCGTGCGATGGGGCGCGTCTATGCTGGCTGGGCGATGTCGCATGAGTTCTATCGTGAGGAAATCTGGCGCGAGGCCGGCTTCACATCGCTCGAAGATTACCTGGCGGGATCGTGGGACGGCGCCTTTGCACGGCGCGACGCCAATGATTTGCTGGCGCAAATCGCGACCTGGCAGAGCGGCAACATCAGTGGCTGCGAGGAGTTCGGCGGCGATTTCGATCGCGCGATGGCGGCGATCAAGGCGGACATGCTGCTGATGCCCGGGCGCACCGATCGCTATTTCGATGTGCGCGACAATGAGGACGAACTCGGCCGCCTGGTCAATGCGCGCTCGGCCGCGCTGCACGCGATCCCCTCAATTCATGGCCACCGCGCCGGCAACCCGATCAACAATGCCGCCGACCGCGCCTTCATCAACGCCGAGATCTCGGCGTTGCTGCAACGCTGACATGTGAGGCGACGACCATGAGCACCGCAGAGACCCATGATGGCGGCGTCAGGCTGAAGCCCCTGAGCCCGGTCGTGCTCCGCGAATTGTCGGCCAAGTCGAATTTTGCAGGTGCGATACGCACGGCAAGCCATTACGGAATGATCCTCATCGTCGGGACACTGATCTGGCTGGTCTCGTCGCGCTATGGGCTCTTATGGGCGCTGCCGCTGGTTGCGGTGCAGGGCTATTTCGTCGCGTTCCTGTTCATGGTGGTGCACGAGACCGCGCACAAGACCGCGTTCCACAGCCGTGCGATCAACGTTGCGGTCGGCAATCTCTCCGCATTCGCGATCGGGCTGCCTTACGAATATTACTGCCTGTTCCACTGGGACCATCACCGCTACACGCAGGATCCCGACAAGGATCCGGAGCTGATCCTGGGGCAGAAGCCGGCTTCGGATACGCAACTCGCGATCGCCTACACCGGGCTGCTGCAGGTGCTGACACGCGTGCGCCTGATGCTCCGCCATGCGTTGAGCGGCAACGTCACCGTGCCGTGGATCCCCCAAAACAAGCGCGCCGGCATCGTCAGGGAAGCGCGGCTTTATCTCGCTGGCTATCTGATCCTGCTGATCGCATCGCTCGCGCTGCACGGCGCGATCCTGCTCTGGGTGTGGATCGTGCCCGTGCTGGCCGGCCAGCTGATCCTGCGGCCCTATCTTTATGCGGAGCACACCGGTTGCGACCAGACGCGCAGCGCGTTCGAGAACACCCGCACCACGATGACCGGCGCCATCATGAAATGGTTTGCCTGGAACATGCCCTACCATGTCGAGCACCACGCCTATCCGACGGTGCCGTTCCACGCGCTGCCGAAGCTGAACGCCATCGTCGACGGCCACATCGTGTTTCGCGGCCGGAATTACCGTGCCGTGACCCGCGAGACCTGGGCATGGTTTCGCCGGCAGCGCCAGACGGCTTGATGTTTGAATGATCTCCGCGCAAGCGCTTCGCGTTTGTCGCGAGGGAAAACCGCTGCACACTTTTCCGGATCATGCTCTGCCTGATCAAGCATCCGCGGGCGGCTGCAGCACCTGGTTGACGAGGTTGCGGGCGTAGGCCGGCGTCAGCGGCTTGATGCCGAAGACGTAACGATAGAACAGGCTGCCATAGATCGCGTCAAAGAGATCGCCGGGCGCGCCCGACGCGCCGATGCTGCCATCCTTCCGGCCGGCGATGATCGTCTCCAGCATCTTGCTGCGGCGAAGGCCAAGATAGCGTTCGTAGAAGATCTCCGCCGATCCGGTCGTCGAGATGCATTCGGAGATCACCGCAAGTTGCACCCGCCCGAACTCGCCCAGAAGCGCCTCGGTATAAGTCGCGGCGTGGCGGCGAATTTGCGTCACCGGATTGCCGGTCCCGTGCAACGGCACGGCGCGCGAAGCCTGGTCGAGGAACGCGTCGATCAGCAGCGCTTCGCGCGACGGCCACCATTTGTAGATCGTCATTTTCGAGACGTTGGAATGGCGGGCGATCGCGTCGATGGTGGTGGCGGCAAGGCCGGTGGTCGCCATCAGCGTATAGGCGCTTTGCAGGATGGCGGCCGTGGTCGCGGCCGATCGCGGCCGGCCGCGGCGCGCCGTCGTGCCACCCTCGATGTTCGCCCTGCCGCCCGCCATTGTCTGATTCACACTCCGCTGTCCCGAACTTAGCACAAAACGGCTTGTGTTTCAGACGTGCGTCGAGCCAGCCTGCAATCTCGCGCCATCAAGTCGCTTGACAGTGGAGAACTGTCGCTTCAACGAACAATGCTGCCGTCCCGGAGTTTTCGAATCGACAATGGACAATCCTTCCCGATCAGAACGATCCCGCAACGCAGTGCTGCAGGCCGCGATCAAGGTCATCTCGCGCGACGGGCCCGGTCGGTTGACGCTCGATGCGATCGCGCGTGAAAGCGGCCTGAGCAAGGGCGGTGTGATGCACCAGTTCCGCACCAAGGAGGCGGTGCTGAAGGCGCTGCTGGAGCAGCAGGTGACCTATTTCGAGGACTTTTCCAACCGCTACATGGAAAAGGCGCGCGCCACATCCGACCAGCCTGAGCTGGCGACGCAGCTCGCCACCGTGTGGGAGGCGACGATCAAGTCGAATTCGGCCGCGCTCGGCCTGCTCGCGGCGATGGTCGAGAATCCGAGCTTGATGAACGCGCCGCGCGAGATCGACGTCAAGAGGATCAAGGCGATCAAGGCCGAAGCGAAGGATCCGGAGTTGGCGATGCTGCGTTGGGCCGCGGCGAGAGGACTGCTGCTCAGCTCGATGTTCGGTCTGTCGCCGCTGAGCGAGGCCGACCGCAACCGGCTGTTCGAGCGCCTGCTCGACGACAAGCAGTGGACCGCGCTGGAGCAGCCCAAAGCAGCGTCCAAGGCAGCGTCCAAGGCCGCATCCAAGGCTGCATCCAAGCCGGCGGGGGCCGCCAAATCGGCCGCCGCGTCCGAACGGCCGGCGCGGAAACCGCGCGCCGGTACCTGACCACAGCGGGGACAATCCTGCGGCCGATCATTTCCATTCATTTTTGTACTTTACAAACCGACTAGTCGGTTTTATAGCCTGCCACATCGATTGAGGCTGGGCATTCGTCGGAGGTCGACATTGCCGGCGACGATGGGCTTCCGCCCGGCGTCGTGGGCCCGCAGCACAAGGGCTTTCCCGAAAGGCCGCTAGAGGAGACTGGAATGGATAGCTCGATCGCGACGCGCGGTCTGGGATTGCTGCTGCTTTGCTCGGTCGCGGCCGGGTGCGCCAGCGTCGCGCCGGTGCCTTATTCGGACGTGGCGTCCTCGTCCTACATGGCGCCTGATACCTCCGACACGACCGGCCGCGTGCCCTATCGCTACGCCACCGAAGTCGACTGGCGGAGCTACAACAAGGCGATCCTCGATCCCGTCGCAATCTATCACGGCCGCGATCACCAGTTCGGCGACATGTCCGACAGCGACAAGGCCGAGCTCGCGGCTCACATGCAGACGAGCTTCATGACCAGGCTCGCCAACCGCTTCGCCATGGTGAACAGGCGTGGCCCGAACACGCTTCGGGTGCGGCTGACCCTGACCGGCGCGGTCGCCAACACTCCCGTCCTCGGCACGCTGTCGCGGTTCGACATGGCCGGCGCCGTCTACAACGGTGTGCAGGCGGCGCGCGGCGGCGAGGGAATGATGACCGGTTCGGTGATCTACGCCGTCGAGATCTTTGACGCATCGACGGCGCGCCTGCTCAGCGCCTACGTCACCAAGCAATATCCCGATGCCTACGACATCAAGTCCAGCATCGGCCCGCTCGCGGCATCGTTCGCCGGCATCGACAAGGGTGCCGAAAGTCTGGTGACGCAGTTCAGATGAGCGTCGTTTTTGCGAAGCCTGGCGCCATCAGGCGCGCGGCCGAGCGCATGAGTAAAACCAACGAAGGGTGCAATAGATGAGTATCTTGTTTCGACTGATCCTGCGCGGCGTGGTTGCCGCGGTTCTGATGAGCACGATTGGCCGCGCCGAGGCGGCAAGCCCCGCCGATCCAAGCGGGACCTGGTCAACCGAAGACGGGCGCGCCCGTATCCGGCTCGAGCGCTGTGGCGCGGGGAAGCAGCGGATCTGCGGCTACATCGTGTGGATGAAGGATCCGCTTGACGAACGCGGCCAGCCGGTCCGCGATAGCTACAATCCGGACACGTCGAAGCGAGCGCGCAACGTTCTTGGTCATCAGCTGATCATGGGCCTGAAGCCGACGCCGGAAGGATGGTTCGACGGCGACATCTACAATGCGGAGGACGGCAGGTCCTATTCGGTGATGTTGTGGCGCGACTCGTCCGACCGGCTGAAGCTCAGGGGATGCATGCTGAAACTGCTCTGCCAGACCCAGACCTGGAAGCAGACCAACGACGTGCTGCCGGGACAATTGGTCGGTCTGACCGGTGATCCCAGCGGTCCCAAGGCCGACAAGGAATGGGCTGCATTGCCCCCGGCGAAGACCGCGACGGTCGGCGCCAGGTAGGGCACAGCTTCGCTAGATCTCCCGCAGCGCCTGATCGAGCGTCTCGATCAGGAGATCGGCATGCTCCCGGCCGAACACCAGCGGCGGCCGGATCTTCAGCACGTTGCCGTTGGGTCCGGCGGCGCTGATCAGTACGCGACGTTCGCGCAAGCTGTTGACGAGCTTCGCCGTCTCCTTCGTTGCGGGCGCAGCGCCGCGGCGCAGTTCGACGCCGATGAACAGGCCGGCGCCGCGGACCTCCGCGATCAGCTCATGCCTGGCGCGCAGTGTGTTGAGCCGCTCGCGTACATAAGCGCCGGTGCTTCCAGCGTTCTCGATCAGGCCCTCCTGCTCGATCACGTCGAGCACGGCCATGGCGGCGGCGGCGGAGACGGGGTTGCCGCCAAACGTGTTGAAATAGCGCGAGCGCGCACCGAACTCCTTCAACAGCTCCGGACGCGCGGCCATCGCGGCGACCGGATGGCCGTTGCCCATCGGCTTGCCCATCGTGACCATGTCGGGGACGAGGCCGTGGCGGGCAAACCCCCACAGGCCCTCACCGCAGCGGCCGAAGCCGGGCTGCACCTCGTCGGCGATGAACAGCGCGCCGGCTGCACGCACGGCGTCGACCGCTGGTGCGAGGAAGCCGGGCGGATCGGCGAACACGCCGTCGCTGGAGAAAATCGTGTCGACCAGCAGCGCCGCCGGGCGAATGCCGCTCTGTATCATGTCCGCGAACGCGGCACGGACGTGGCCTGCGAAGATCTCGCCGGTTTCGGCGCCGGCGGACTGCGGCGCCGGCACCAGGCGGATATGGGCCGCGGTCGGCTCGGGCAGGCCGAGCGACGGCGACAGCTCGGCAAGCACGCTGGTAACGCCGTGATACGCGGTTTTGGTGATAACGACGCCGGTGCCGCCGGTGCAGGTGCGGGCGACGCGGAGCGCAAGGTCGTTGGCCTCGCTGCCGGTGCAGGTGAACATCACGTTGCCGATCTCGGCGGGAAAGGTCGCGAGCAACCGTTCGGCATAATCGAGCACGGTCTCGTGCAAATAGCGGGTGTGGGTGTTGAGCACCGCGGCCTGCCGCGCGATCGCCTCGACGACGTGCGGATGGCAGTGGCCGACCGAGGCGACATTGTTATAGGCGTCGAGATAGCGGTTGCCGGCGGCATCGTACAGCCAGACGCCTTCGCCGCGCAGGACCTGTACCGGCTCTTCATAGAACAGCCGGTAGGCTGGGCCGAGCAGGCGGTTACGCCGCGCGATCAGGTCTGGCGTCGAATTGTCCATGGGCATTGTGTCACTCCCCCAGGCAGGCGCGTTCGATCTGCCGTGCCGCTTGCTCACGCGTCAGCGCCGCGATTCGGGCGAGCCGCACCGAGGCCTGCTTGTTGTTGCGCAGAATATACGTACTGTTGTCGGGATAGCGAGCGGCCCTGATGTTGCTGATCACGATCGTCATCACCATGCGGGTTGCGATCAGGTCGAACAGGATGCCGCGCTCGCGCGCCTCGAGCGGCGCGACCGCGTGATAGGCCGCGATCAGCTCGCAGGCCGGCGCCAGCGGATCGTCGCTGTCGGTGACCTGATAGGCAGCCGCGATCGCGAGATCGTTGATGCGGGCCGTTGCGGTCAGGTCACCGAAATCGATGATCCCTGCGACGTGTGCCTGTTCGGCCGGATCGACCACGATATTGTGCGGATTGAGGTCGTTGTGCAGCGGCTGGATAGAGAGTTGCGCCAGGACCGGAACGGCGTGGGTCGCAAAGCCGTCGAGGAAGCGTTCGACCGTGTCGCGCTGGCCTGATGGCACGGTGCCGATCAGAGGCCGCAACTCGGCGGCGTGCTCGATATCCCACAACAGTTTGTGGTTTGCGCCGGGGTGGTGGAAATCGCGCAGCGCCAAAGCAAGCCGCGCCGCACAGCGGCCGACGTCACGGCGCAACGCCGCTGACTGTGGCGCCTGATGCATCGGCGTTCCCTTCAGGAAGGACAAGAGACGCACGATCCGGGCCGAGCCGTCGTCGAAGGTGATCTCGAGTTCGACCGCACCGTTGCGTGCGGGGACCATCCGCGGGATCGGCAGCGCGGGATCGCGGGCCGCGATGTGGCGCAGCGCCTCGGTCTGCAGATTGGTGACCGCGCGATCCTCGGTGGGATTGGCGATCTTCAGGACGTAGTCGCGGCCATCAGCCGCGCGCAGCCGAAAGTTCTGGTCGCGTTCGCTGTCGAGCCGGCGCACGGCGACCGACAGGCCGTAATGTTCGGCGGCCAGCGCTTCGGCGCGGGCCTCCGGAATGGCAGATGCCGCGCGCAATCCATCGATCGGATCCGCTCTTGCGACGACGGGGGAGCTGCCTTGCACCTGACGAATCCCTGAACCTTCAATAGCCGCGCGCGCGGTCGATCGCATGCGGCGGACGCTGTCCGGTGCGGATCGCCTCGGCCGTCACGGCGAGTGTCGTGGCAACCGCGCCGATGCTGACGTCGCTGGCGTCGTGCGGCGTGATGACGATTTGCGGATGATCCCAGAACGGATGCGCTTGCGGCAGCGGCTCAGTGGCGAACACGTCAAGCGCCGCGCCGGACAATTGGCCGCAGTCGAGCGCTTTGAGCAGGTCGGCTTCGACCAGATGCTCGCCGCGGCCGACCTGGATCAGATAGCCGCCGCGCCGCATCCTGCTGAAGAGATTACCGTTGAGGATGCCGCGCGTCTCCGGCGTCAGCGGCAGCAGGTTCACCAGCACCTCGCCCTCGCCAACCATTGCGGCAAGACCGGCCGGGCCGTGGAAGCTGTGGCTCGCCGATGAATCTGGCTTGGCGGTCCGGCTCCAGCTCATCACGGGAAAACCGAGCTGGGCGAGATCCGCGGCGACCCGCTGGCCGATCCCGCCGCTGCCGAGAATGCCGACCGGGACATCCCTCGCGCGCCGTTGGTCGCCGCGTCGCCAGATCCGGTCACGTTGTTGGCCGCGGAACGCGGCAAAGCCGCGCTGATGGCCGATCACGTGCCATACGATGAAGCCGGACATCATCTGCGCCTGTCCGGGGTCGATCACGCGCACCACGTCGACATCAGGCGGCAGGCTCGGGCAGGCCATGATGTTGTCGACGCCGGCCGCGATCGAGCAGACCGCCTGCAAATTGGGATAGCGTTCAAACGCATCATCCGGAGGATGCCAGGCCAGTGCGAGCCGGACATCCTCGGCCGTCGCGTCGGCGGTATGATCCACCAACTCAATGCGAGGTGCGGAGCGCGCGAACTCCGCGCCGAAATAGCCGCGCAGATCGAGGTTCTTGCTGACAAGCACGCAACGCATCGCTCACGCCGCCCGCGAAGAGGAAATCTGGCCCGGAACGGCGGCGAGCAGCTCACTTGTATAGGCGTGCTCGGGGGCGGCGAACAGCGCGGCCGTCGGCTTCAGCTCGACGATCGCGCCACGCTGCATCACCGCGATCCGGTCGCAGATTTGCGCCGCGACGCGCAGATCGTGGGTGATGAACAGCATCGACAGGCCGAGCCGCGCCTTCAGATCTTCCAGCAGATTGAGCACCTGCGCCTGCACGGAGACGTCGAGCGCGGAAACGGCTTCGTCGGCGACGATGATTTCGGGCTCCATCGCAAGCGCGCGCGCAATCCCGATGCGCTGGCGCTGGCCGCCGGAGAATTCGTGCGGATAACGTTCCATCGCACTGGCATTGAGGCCGACCAGGCCGAGCAGCTCGCCGGCGCGCTGCCGCGCCAATTGCGGATCGGTGCCGTGGGCGATCGGCCCGTCGGCGATGATGTTGCCGACCTTGCGGCGCGGATTGAGCGAGGCGAACGGATCCTGGAAGATCATCTGGATCCGGCTGCGCTCCTTGCGCAGCGCGCGGCCGGCGATGCGGGTGAAATCAGTGTCGCCGAGGCGCACCGTGCCCCTATCAGGTTCGATCAGGCGCATCACGAGCCGCGCCACCGAGGATTTTCCTGAGCCGGATTCGCCGACCAGGCCGAGCGTCTCGCCCTTGAGGATGTCGAAATTGACTTCGTTGGCGGCGCGCACGCGACGCTCTGGCTGGAACCAGCCGCCGCCGGAAACATAGGTCTTGTCGAGTCCGACCACCTCGACCGCCTTGGCGCGGTCCACCAGCGGTGCGCGCGGCGGCGGCTGCATCGACGGCACGGCCGCGAGCAGCGCACGGGTGTAGGGATGTTGCGGACGGCGCAGCACGTCGTCGGCCGCGCCCTGTTCGACCACCTTGCCGTGCTGGAGCACGACGACGCGGTCGGCGATGTCGGAGACGACGCCGAAATCGTGGGTGATGAACATGACAGCCATGTTGCGGCGGCGTTGCAGGTCGCGGATCAGTTCGAGGATCTGCGCCTGCGTGGTGACGTCGAGCGCGGTGGTCGGCTCGTCCGCCACGAGCACGGCCGGCTCCAGCGCGAGGGCCATCGCGATCATTGCGCGCTGGCGCTGGCCGCCGGATAATTGATGCGGATAGGCGCGCATCGCACGTTCCGGATCGGGCAGGTTGACCTCGCGCAGCAGCTGGAGCGCCTTCTGCTTGCGTGCCTTTGGCGTCAAGAGATTGTGCGCCTCGAACATTTCGGCGATCTGCTCGCCGATCCGCATCAGCGGATTGAGCGCAGTCATCGGTTCCTGGAACACCATCGCGATATGGCGGCCGCGCAGCGCGAGCCAACCGGCGTTATCGAGGGTGAGCAGGTTCTGGTCGTTATAGGCGATCTCGCCGGCCTCGCGGATGATGGTGTCGGGCAACAACCCCATCAACGCATGCGCGCACATCGATTTGCCGGAGCCGGATTCACCGACCACGCAAAGGATCTTGCCAGGCACAAGCTCGAACGAGACGTCGTCGACGGCATAAGGGCGGTCGGCGCCCGGCGGCAGCGCGAGCTTGAGGTTCTTGATGGAAACGACTGGTGCGGCGGACATGCGTCAGCGCCCCTCCTTGTTGAGGCGCGGATTGAGCGCGTCGTTGAGGCCTTCGCCGATCAGGTTCAGCGCCAGCACCGAGAGCAGGATCGCGATGCCGGGGAAGACCGTGATCCACCAGGCCTGACGGATCACGGTGCGGCCGGCGCCGACCATGTAGCCCCAGGACATCAGGTTCGGATCGCCGAGGCCGAGAAACGACAGCGAGGATTCCAAGAGGATCGCGGTCGCGACCATCAGCGACGCCAGCACGATCACCGGCGAGAGTGCGTTCGGCAAAATCTCGCGCCAGATGATCCAGCTGTGGCTCTGTCCGGTGACGATGGCGGCCTGGACATATTCGCGGGTGCGCAGCGACAGCACCTCGCCGCGCACCAGACGCGCAACCGGCGGCCAGCTGACGATCGCGATCGCCAGCACGATCGAGACGATCGAGGGCTGCAGGATTGCGACCAGCACGATTGCGAGCGCGAAGCTCGGCACGGTCTGG
The DNA here is from genome assembly GCF_000938235.1 of Bradyrhizobium sp. LTSPM299. Lineage (NCBI taxonomy): Bacteria > Pseudomonadati > Pseudomonadota > Alphaproteobacteria > Hyphomicrobiales > Nitrobacteraceae > Bradyrhizobium > Bradyrhizobium sp. LTSPM299. The sequence goes on along the minus strand of NZ_JYMU01000008.1, from coordinate 111,766 downwards.
AAGAACTCCGTGAAGCGCATGAGGGCGTCGCCGATCTTGCCGCCGAAATAGCCGGCGGCGGCGCCGACGGGAATGCCGACCGCGAGCGCGGCCATCGTCGAGACCAGGCCGACCAGCAGCGAGACACGGGCGCCATAGATGATGCCGGCGAGCACGTCACGGCCGAGCGCGTCGGTGCCGAGCGGCACCCGCGACAGCGTGAACGGCGGCAGGAACGGCCGCTGCACCATGCGCCAGGGCGAAGTCGGAAACAGCATCGGGCCGAACAGCGCAATCGCGACCGCGAGCAGCAGGATCACCAGCCCGATCACGCCGCCGGGATTGCGCAGCATGGTTCGCCAGAATTTGCTCATGCCGCGAACTCGATGCGTGGATCGACCGAGCGGTAGATCAGGTCGGTGATCAGGTTGAAGGCCAGCACCATCGCCGAGCAGACCACGAACACGCCGAGCAGCAGATTGTAGTCGCGCTGCAACAGCGCCTCATACATCAGCCGGCCGATGCCGGGCCAGGCAAACACAGTCTCGGTCAGCACGGCGCCGCCGACCAGCGTGCCGGCCTGGAGGCCTGCCAGCGTCACGACCGGCAGCAGCGCGTTGCGCAGCACATGGCGGCGCTGGATCACGGCGTTGCGCAGGCCCTTGGCGCGCGCGGTCTTGACGAAGTCGTGCCGCTGCACCTCGAGCATCGAGGCGCGGGTCATGCGGGCATAGGTTGCCATGAAGAACAGGCCGATCGTCGTCGCCGGCAGGATCAGATGGGCGCCGACGTCGAGCAGATGAGCGAAACCAGTGTAGTTGGCGCCGACGGTTTCGTAGCCGAAGCTCGGCAGCCAATCCATTTGGACCGAGAACAGGAGGATCGCCATCAGCGCCACCCAGAACAGCGGTGTGGCGTAGAAGATCAGCGCCAACACCGTGATCGCGGTATCGGCCCAGGTACCGGCGAAGCGCGCGGCGAGCGTCCCGAACAGGACGCCGAACAAGAGTGAAATGACGAAGGCCGTGCCGGTCAGCAGCAGCGTCGCCGGCAGCCGCTCAGCGATCAGCTTGCCGACCGGCATCTGCTGGCGGAACGAGAAGCCGAGATCGAGCGTCACGATGCCCTTGACGTAGCGATAGAGCTGCACCGGCAGTGGCTGGTCGAGCCCGAACTTTTCGCGCAACTGCTCGACGAAGATCTTGTCGCTGGCGCCGGCCTCGCCTGCCATCACCATCGCCGGATCGCCCGGCGCCATGCGGATCAGGAAGAAGTTGAGGACGACGATCGCGAGCAGAACAACAACGGCCTTTGCAAGTCTCTGGGCTATGAATGAGAGCATCGGTCACTTCGTTGCGTTCGAGAGGAAACAAAGAGGCCGCGGCGTTCCGGGACGCCGCGGCCTGGTGATATCTTTACTTGTCGAGCCAGGCGTCGCGGAAGCCGTCGTTGACGCCGATCGCGGTCGTGATCAGGTTCTTGACGTTGCAGCGGGTGATGGTCGGGAACTGCAGTTCGAGCTGCCAGGCCACCGGCACGTCGTCGGTCAGGATCTTCTGCGCCTTGACGTAGATCTCCTCGCGCTTGGAGTCGGGATAAGCGGTGGCGCCGTCGGCGAACAGCTGATCGATCTCGGGATTCGAATAGCCCTCGACATTGTTGAACGGCGAGCCCTTGGAAATCTGGCTCGAGATGTAGTTGCGGCCGACGCCGAGCGCGGGATCGCCGTACTGATAGAGATAGGTGAAGGCGATGTCGTAGTCCCAGTCGGCGACCTTCTGGTTCCAGCCGGGGACGTCGGTTGCGATCATCTCGACATTGACGCCGACGTCCTGCAGGTTCTGCTTCACGGCTTCCGCCCAGCGCTGCCAGGTCTCGCCGTAAGGCAGCGGCAGCATGCGGAGCTTCTCGCCGTTATAGCCGGCCTCCTTCAAGAGCGCCTTGGCCTTGATCGGATCGTAGTCGTAGGCGGTGACCTTGTCGGTGTAGTATTTGATCGTGGAGGCTGATGGGCCGGTCGCGACCTTGGCGAGGCCGTTCCAGATCACGTCCTTGGCGAAGTTGCGGTCGATCGCGTACATCAGCGCCTGACGGAATTTCTTGTTCGCGGTCGGACCGGAGCGGTTGTTGAGCCACAGCCAGGAATGCGGGCTGAAGAACTCCCAGCCGGCGCCGGTGACGCAGACATTCTTGAGTTTCGACAGACGCGGCACGTCGAAATTCTCGACCGAACCGCCCGGCAGCACGTCGACCTTGCCGGTCTCGAACGCCACCGCGCGCGCCGCGGCGTCGGGGATCACGTGCCAGTAGATCTCGTCGAGATGGGGCAAGCCCTTGATGTAGTAGTTCGGGTTCTTGACCAGGCGGATGAACGAGCCCTTCTGCCATTCCTTGAACATGAAGGGGCCGGTACCAACGGGCGTGTTGTTGGCCGGATTGGTCTTGAAGTCGGTGCCTTCGTAGATGTGCTTGGGGATCATCGGCAGCGAGCCGACCTCGAAAATACCGAGGAACGGACCGAACGGCTGCTTCAGCGTGAACACCACCGTGGAATCATCGGGCGTCTCGACCTTGTCGAGCATGGCGAGGTTGCCGCGGGCACGCGGATGGGTCTGCTTCAGGAATTCGATCGAGAACGCGACGTCGGCCGACGTGAACGGCTTGTTGTCGTGCCAGGTGACGCCCTTGCGCAGCTTGAACGTGTAGGTTTTGCCGTCCTCGCTGACGCTCCAGCTCTCAGCGAGGCCGGGCAGCGGCTCCAGCTTCGGCGAGTAGCGCAGCAGGCCTTCATAGATGTTGCCGGCCACCATCTGGGTCGGACCGTTCTGCACCAGGCCGACCATCAGGCTGGGCGGCTCGGGCTGGATCACCGCGTTGACGACGCCGCCGGATTTCGGCTCCTGCGCAAATGCGGCGGTGCTCAACGCAGTCGCCATCACAAGACCAAGCAATACTCGTTTCAACATATCCACTCTCTCTTGTTCGCTTCGCCCGGCCGCGGCCGATAGCTAATTCATGAAGTCGGGATCGGTGCGCTCCAGCTTGCGCTTGAAGGCCGCCCACTCGGTGTCGGGCACGCCGTTGGTCTCGATGCTGTCGTAGAAGGTGGCGTATTGGCCGGCGGTCTTGTGCGCGACGGCGTCGGACAGCGGCGCGATCTCGGCGCCGGCGGACTGGATCGCGAGCTGGGCGCGGCAGGAGCGCTCCAGATTGTGCATCAGCTTGAACGCCTCGGCGACCGAGCGGCCGCAGGTCAGCATGCCGTGATTGCGCAGCACCATCACGAATTTGTCGCCGAGATCGGCGACCAGGCGCTCACGTTCGTCGAGATCGAGCGCGATGCCCTCATAGTCGTGATAGGCGAGGCAGCCGGTGAACTGCATCGACCATTGATTGAGCGGCAGCAGGCCCTGCTTCTGGCAGGACACCGCGACGCCGGCCACCGTGTGGGTGTGCAGCACGCAGGCGACGTCGGGCCGCGCGGCGTGCACCGCGCTGTGGATGGTGAAGCCGGCCGGATTGATGCCGAGCCCGAGCCGATCTTCGATGACATTGCCGTCGAGATCGACGGTGACGAGGTTCGACGCCGTCACCTCCTCGAAGCGCATGCCGTAGGGATTGATCAGAAAGCGGTCATGGCTGCCCGGCAGCCGCACCGAGATGTGGGTGTAGATGCTGTCATCGAGGCCAAGCCGGTGGATCAGCCGATAGGCCGCGGCGAGATCGATGCGGAATTGTTCGTTCTGGTCCTTCACGGCCTCGGGCCGCACATGCGTCGTCATCGTTGCTGCTAGTCCCTGTCCACGGGCTGTTCCCGTTGCGTTGCAATACCCGCGCCACTAAACTGTCGACAATCTAACAATTGATCAAGTCTAAACTGTCGACAATCGGCGATTAAATAATGTACATGGGTCGAAACGGACCCTTTTGATGCGCACAATGTCCCCTCCGGTCGGCTTGCCGGCCCTCAATGAGACCGACCTGGTCGGGCAGGTCGCCCGCCGTCTGACCGAAGCGATCGTGCAGGGGCGGCTGCCGCCGGGATCGAAGGTCGTCGAAGCAGGGATCGCGCGCGAGCTCGGCGTCAGCCGGGCGCCGGTGCGCGAGGCGGCGCGGCTGCTGGAACAACAGGGGCTGCTCGTCGCCCATCCGCGCCGTGGCTTCTTCGTCCGCGAGTTTGCCGCCGACGATATCGACGAGATCTACGATCTTCGTTTGTGCGTCGAGCGGCACGCCGCGGTGCTCGCCGCGCGCAACCTCACGCCGGAGACGCGCGACACGCTGCGCCGGCAGATCGAGGTGCTGCACGAGATGGCCGACCTCGACGATCCGGCGCGGCAGGTCGAGGAGGACTACCGCTTTCACCGCCTGATCTGCGAGATCGCGGGCAACAAGCGCATGCTGCGGCTGTTCGACGATCTCGCCTCCGAGCTGCGGATGCTGATCGGCCTGATCGGCCGCCTCTACGACGATCCGCACGAGATCGCGCGCACCCATGAGCCGGTGCTCGCAGCGATCGAAGCCGGCCATCCCGAACGCATCGTCGCGCATGTCGACTATCACATCGGCCATGCAAGGCGCGAGGTCGGCCGGCTGGTGCGGGACATTGCGCCATGGCCGGCGGCCGCGAAATAGGCGCGCGAGGTCGCGCAGCCGCGGTGCCGGCAATCAATCCCTTCATTCCATCGATAGGAGCACTCCAGTGAAAGCCGTCTACAGCGAAAAGCACCGCAGCCATGATCCGCAATTCTTCCTGGTGCGCGGCGTGGTCCAGCGCACCACCGAACAGCCCGAGCGCGCCGATCGTCTGCTGGCGGGATTGCAGGCCGGCAAGCACACGCTGGTTGAGCCGACCGCATTCGGGCAGGGGCCGCGCGCCCGCGTGCACAGCCCGGAATATCTGAGCTTTTTGGCTGACGCTTGGGATGAATGGTCCGCGCTCGGCAATGCCGGTCCGGAGATGATCGCGAACATGCATCCGGTGCGTAACGCGGGCACCTATCCGACCCACATCGTCGGCAAGCTCGGCTGGCACACCATCGACACCTCATGCCCGATCGGGCCGGGTACCTGGGCGGCCGCGTGCTCTGCGACCGATGTCGCGACGACTGCGGCGCAGATGGTCATGGATGGCGAGGACGCGGTCTATGCGCTGTGCCGTCCGCCCGGCCATCACGCCTATCGCGATCTCGCCAGCGGCTTCTGTTTCCTCAACAACAGCGCAATCGCCACCGCGCATTTGCGCTTGAAGCACGAGCGCGTCGCGATCCTCGACGTCGACGTGCATCACGGCAACGGCACGCAAGGCATCTTTTACGAGCGGCCCGACGTGCTGACGGTCTCGATCCACGCCGACCCGACCTTCTTCAACCCGTTTGTCTGGGGCTATGCGCATGAGCGCGGCGCGGGCCAGGGGCTCGGCGCCAACCTCAATATTCCCTTGGCCAAGGGCACCGGCGACGACGGCTACATCGAGGCGCTCGCGAAGGCTGCGAAGACCATTCGTGCGTTCGCGCCGGGTGCGCTCGTCGTCGCCCTCGGCCTCGACGCCTCCGAGCACGATCCGCTTGCGGGCCTTGCGGTCACCACCGACGGCTTCCGCCGCATCGGCGAGGCGATTGCGCGGATCGGCTTGCCGACCGTGCTGGTGCAGGAGGGCGGCTACCTCTCCGACATCCTTGGCGCCAATCTGACGGCCGTGCTCGGCGGGTTCGAGGCCAAGCGGTAGTGCGTCAGGTCTCCAACCAGTCGTCGTTGAAAAGTAAGATTATATGACTAGAAAAGGCCGCTGAGTTATGAAACGGTACCGGTGCCGCCGGCATCAATGCACGGCAGCGGTGCCCAAACACCGATAGATTGTGATTTGGGCGCCTCCTGACATAACAGAGGGGATGCGTCTGATGGTTTTGAAACGAATCCTGGCGGGTCTCGCCTTGGCGAGTGCGCCGTTCATCGCGCCGGCTACGGCGGCCCAGCTCACGGTCGGCTTTTCGCAGATCGGTTCGGAATCCGGATGGCGGGCGGCGGAGACCACCGTCTCCAAGGGCGAAGCCGCCAAGCGCTCGGTCAATCTGAAGATCGCCGATGCGCAGCAGAAGCAGGAGAACCAGATCAAGGCGATCCGCTCCTTTGTCGCCCAGGGCGTCGACGCGATCTTCCTCGCACCGGTTGTCTCGACCGGCTGGGACGCCGTGCTGAAGGAGGCCAAGGAGGCCAAGATCCCGGTCATCCTGCTCGATCGCGACATCGATCCGTCGGGCAAGGACCTCTATCTGACTGCGGTCACCTCGGACAGCGTGCATGAGGGCGAGGTCGCAGGCGACTGGCTCGCCAAGACGGTCGGCGACAAGCAGTGCAGCATCGTCGAATTGCAGGGCACCGTCGGCGCCAGCGTCGCGGCCAACCGCAAGAAGGGTTTTGACACCGCGATCGCCAAGCACGCCAATCTGAAGATCGTGCGCAGCCAGACCGGCGACTTCACCCGCGCCAAGGGCAAGGAAGTGATGGAGAGCTTCATCAAGGCCGAAGGCGGCGGCAAGACGATCTGCGCCGTCTACGCGCATAATGACGACATGATGGTCGGTGCGATCCAGGCGATGAAGGAAGCCGGCCTGAAGCCGGGCAAGGACATCCTCACCGTCTCGATCGACGCCGTGCCCGACATCTTCAAGGCGATGGTCGCCGGCGAAGCCAACGCCACCGTCGAGCTGACGCCGAACATGGCCGGCCCCGCGCTCGACGCGCTGACTGCCTACAAGGACAAGGGCACCACGCCGCCGAAATGGATCCAGACCGAGTCCAAGCTCTATACGGCGGCCGACGATCCGCAGAAGGCCTATGACGGTAAGAAGGGCCTCGGTTATTGAGCGCGAGACCTTATCCGCTGCTTCTCCTGCCTTCCGTCATCGGCCATTGCGCCGGATGGCGGAAGGTAGCCGCGGGCCTGAAAATCTGATCCGATCTGCAAACCGCAATCACGCGTTCGTCGCTATCAGCGGCGGACGCGTCGGGACGTAGTGCGTCGATGCAACAAGCTGGCGAAGGTAGGCAACCGCTTCTGGAGGTGCGTGGGCTCAGCAAGAGCTTTGGCGTACTGCGCGCGCTCGACCAGGTGGACTTCACGCTGCATGCCGGTGAGATCCATGCGCTGCTCGGCGAGAACGGCGCCGGCAAGTCGACCCTGATCAAGGTGATCACGGGCGTGCTGTCGCGCGACGCCGGTACGATCAGGCTCGACGGCGGCGAGATCGCGCCACGCTCAGTCAAGGAAGCGCTCGCGGAGGGGATCGCCACCGTCTATCAGGAGGTCAATTTGCTGCCGAACCTGTCGGTGGCGCAGAACCTCTATCTCGGACGGCAGCCGACCCGGTTTGGCATCGTGCGCGACGGCGAGATGCGGCGCCGCGCCGCTGCGCTGCTCGCCGGCTACGATCTGCATATCGACGTCGGCGCGCCGCTCGGACATTACTCGGTCGCCATCCAGCATGTCGTCGCGATCGCGCGCGCGGTCGACCTGTCGGCGCGGGTGCTGATCCTTGACGAGCCGACCGCAAGCCTCGATCGCCACGAGGTCGATATGCTGTTCCGCACCATGCGCGCGCTCGCCGCGCGCGGCATCGGCATCCTGTTCGTCACCCACTTCCTCGACCAGGTCTATGACATTTCCGACCGCATCACCGTGCTGCGCAATGGCCGGCTGATCGGCGAACGCATGACCGCGTCGCTGCCGCGGCTCGAACTGATCCAGATGATGCTGGGTCGCGAATTGAGCGAAACGACCGGCGAGCGCGTCGCGCACGATCGTTCGGCCAGCACGCCCTGTGCGACCTTCACGAATTACGGCAAGCGCGGCAGCATCGCGCCGTTCGATCTCGACCTGCGCCATGGCGAGGTGGTCGGGCTCGCCGGCCTGCTCGGTTCCGGCCGCACCGAAACCGCGCGGCTGGTGTTCGGCGCGGACCGCGCCGACAGCGGCAACGCTGCGGTCGAAGGCAAACCGGTGCGGCTGCATTCGCCGCGCGACGCGGTGCGCCACGGCTTCGGCTATTGCCCGGAAGAGCGCAAGACCGACGGCATCATCGCCGAACTCACCGTGCGCGAGAACATCGTGCTGGCGCTGCAGGCAAAGCGCGGCATCACGCGGCCATTGTCGCGCCGCGAGCAGGACGAGATCGCCGCCCGTTTCGTCAAGCTGCTCGACATCCGTCCGCCGGATCCGGAGAGGCCGATCGGGCTGTTGTCGGGCGGCAATCAGCAGAAGGTGCTGCTGGCGCGCTGGCTTGCCACCGAGCCGCGCCTGCTGGTGCTCGACGAACCCACGCGCGGCATCGACGTCGGCGCGCATGCGGAAATTATCCGTCTGATTCGCGAACTCTGCGACCGCGGCCTGGCATTGCTCGTGATCTCCTCGGAGCTCGACGAGATCGTCGCCTATTCCGATCGCGTCGTGGTGCTGCGCGACCGCGCCCATGTCGGTGCGTTGCAGGACGACGGGATCGACGTGTCGTCGATCCTCGCCGCGATCGCGGCCGACGGCTCCGCGCCCGCCGCGGCGGAGGCCTGAGATGGCATTTCAGCTGCCACGCCGGGGCCTCGCGCAAATTCTCGCACTTATCGTGATCCTGCTGATCGATCGCATGGTCTCGTCGCAGTTCTTCGACCTGCGGCTGCAGGACGGACGATTGTTCGGCAGCCTGATCGATGTGTTCAACCGCGGCGCACCGGTCGCGCTGCTTGCGCTCGGCATGGTGCTTGTCATCGCGACCCGCGGCATCGATCTCTCGGTCGGCGCGGTGATGGCGATATCAGGCGCGATCGCGGCGAGCCTCGCCGACAGTCATGCCTGGCCGGTCGCGGTCGCCGTTGCGCTCGGGGCGGGATTGCTGTGCGGCCTCTGGAACGGATTTCTGGTCGCGGTGCTCGGTATCCAGCCGATCGTCGCAACGCTGATCCTGATGGTGGCCGGCCGCGGTGTCGCGCAGCTCATCACCGAGGGGCGGATCGTGACGTTCACCTCGCCCGACCTCGCATGGTTCGGCACCGGCTCCGCGCTCGGCATTCCCGCGCCGGTTCTGATCGTCGCGGGCACGCTGCTCGTCACCGGCCTCGTCGTGCGCGGTTCGGCGCTCGGGCTCCTGATCGAGGCGGCCGGCGGCAATGCGCGGGCCAGCGAGCTTTCCGGCGTCGGCATCCGCCTGATGATCGTCGCCGTCTATGTCTGGTGCAGCCTTTGCGCGGCGCTGGCCGGCGTCATCGCGGCCGCCGACATCATGGGCGCCGATGCCAACAATGCCGGGCTCTGGCTCGAACTCGATGCCATCCTCGCGGTCGTGATCGGCGGCACCTCGCTGTTCGGCGGGCGCTTCAGCCTGGTCCTCGCCGTCTGCGGTGCGCTGATCATCCAGGCGATGAACACCGGCATTCTGCTGTCCGGCTATCCGCCGGAGTTCAACCTCGTGGTCAAGGCGGCCGTGGTGCTGGTCGTGCTGCTGCTGCAATCGCCGCGGCTGTCCGGCCTGGTTGCCAACTTCCGAAAGGCGCGCGCATGAGCCGGCTGTCGCCCGTCATGATCACGGCGCTGGTCTTCGTCGCCGGCTTTGCGATCTGCTCGCTGCAATTTCCGAATTTCGCGTCGACCCGTGTCGTCGCCAATCTCCTGACCGACAACGCCTTCCTCGGCATCGTTGCGATCGGCATGACTTTTGTCATTATTTCCGGCGGCATCGACCTGTCGGTCGGATCGGTGATCGGATTCACCACCGTGTTCGTCGCGCTGTCGATCGAGCGGCTCGGCCTGCCGCCGCTGCTCGCATTCGCGATCCTGCTCGTGCTATGCGCGGCCTTTGGAGCAGCGATGGGCGCGGTGATCCATTTCTTCGACATGCCGCCCTTCATCGTCACGCTGGCCGGGATGTTCGTCGCGCGCGGCACCAGCTTCCTGATGTCGACGGAATCGACGCCAATCACCGCGCCGCTCTATACGGCCGTGTCGGATTTCGGGATTGCGCTGCCCGGCGGCGGTCGGCTGACGGCGATCGCGCTGATCATGCTGGCCGTGGTCGCGGCCGGCAGCGTGCTGCTGCATTTCACCCGCTTCGGTGCCAATGTCTTTGCAATGGGCGGCAATCGCTCCGCGACCGCGCTGATGGGCGTCGCCATTGGTTCGATGACGGTGCGCATCTACATGCTGTCCAGTGTCCTCGCTGGAATCGCCGGAATCGTGTTCTCCTTTTACACGGCCGCCGGCTATTCGCTGTCGGCGGTCGGTGTCGAGCTCGACACCATTGCCGCGGTCGTCATCGGCGGGACGCTGCTGTCCGGCGGCCAGGGGTCGGCGATTGGCACCTTCCTCGGTGTGTTGATCCAGGGCCTGATTCAGAGCTACATCAATTTCGACGGGACTTTGTCGAGCTGGTGGACCAAGATCGCGACCGGCATCCTGCTGTTCGCGTTCATCGCCTTGCAGCAGGCCATGGTGCGGCTTGCCGGCCGGTCCCGCACCATCAGGGCAGGAGAGGTGAAGGCATGAGCACCGGCTTGGTGGTGATTCCGACCCGGCGTGCGCATTCCAACCACGCCGCGGTCGCGCGCGGCATCGGCATCGATATCATCGCAGGCCGTTACGCCGAGGGCACCCGGCTGCCAGGCGATGCCGAACTGACCGCGATATTCGGCGTCTCACGTCCTGTATTGCGGGAAAGCATCAAGACGCTGGTGGCGAAAGGATTGCTCACCACCAAGGCGAGGGTCGGGACCGTCGTGCGCGGTCGCAACGCCTGGAACATGTTCGATGCCGATGTGCTGGCCTGGCATCTCGACGTCGGCATCGACAAGCAGTTCCTCGGCGATCTCGCCGAGATCCGCCTTGCGATCGAACCGCGCACGGCGGCGTTGGCTGCCTTGCGCCGTACCGAGGCCGACATCGCCGAGCTACGCCGCTGCATCGAGATCATGCGGCGCGAGCCCTCCACCTCCGATGCCTTCACGGACGGCGATCTGGCGTTGCATATCGCGGTCGCCAATGCGTCCGGCAATCCGTTCATGCGCGCCGTCGACGGCGTGATCGAGGCCGCGCTGCGTGCATCCTTTGTCGTCAGCGCACCGGTCGATCCGGCCGACCGCGAGCTGGTGTTGAGCTGGCACCAGCGCATCGTCGATGCAATCGCCGACGGCAACGCCGAAGACGCCGCGGCGGCCATGACCGCGGCCATCTTCCATGGCATTCGCCGCCACGGCGCAGCGATCGTCGATCCCGCTTTGTACGAATCCACGACCGCTGCCGCCGCTGTCACCTCCGAAACCTGAGGAAACGCCATGAGCGAGGTGCTTCGCATCGCCATTGTCGGTTTCGGCGAGATCGCGCGCCGGCAGCACGTGCCGGCGATCGCGAACACGGCGGGCGCGGCCCTGGTCGCGGTGGTCGATCCCGCCAAATCGCCGGCGGACCTGCCGCATTTCCGCGATCTGGAGGAGCTGTTGCGCAACGGTCCCGAAATCGATGCCGTCGCGCTGTGCACACCGCCGCAGGTGCGTCGCGCGCAGGCGACGACGGCGCTTGCCGCGGGCAAGCATGTGCTGCTGGAAAAGCCGCCAGGCGCGACCGTCGCCGAGCTCACGCCGCTGATCGCAGCCGCGCAGCAGGCGGGCCGGACATTGTTTGCGACCTGGCATTCGCGTTATGCGCCCGCGGTCGAGCCTATCAAGCATTTGCTCGCCCTCCGCAAGATCCTCAAGGTGACGATCATCTGGAAGGAAGACGTCCGCGTCTGGCATCCCGGCCAGGCCTGGATCTTCGAAGCCGGCGGCTTCGGCGTGTTCGATCCCGGCATCAACGCGCTGTCGATCCTGACCCATATTTTGCCACGGCCGGTGTTTGTCCGGCGCGCGGAGCTGGCGTTTCCGTCCAATCGGGATGCGCCGATTGCCGCCGAGCTCGAATTCTCCGATTGTAACGGCCTGCCGGTTCATGCCGAGTTCGATTTCCGCCAGACCGGCCCGCAGAGCTGGGACATCCTGATCGAGACCGATGCGGGTCCTGTCGCTCTGTCGAAAGGCGGAGCGCAATTGCGCGATGGCGATAGGCTGATCGTCGACAGCGCCAAGGAGGAATACCCCGCACTCTATCGCCGGTTCCTCGCGCTGGCGTCGGAAGGCAAGTCCGACGTCGACCTGGCGCCCTTGCAGCTCGTGGCGGATAGTTTCATGCTGGGGCGACGGCGTGCCGTCGAGCCATTTGAGGACTGACCATGACATCGGCCACGATCGAACGCGCACCCTTTGGCAGATTGCCCGATGGTTCGGTGGTCGAGCGCGTGGCGCTGCGCAGCGGCAACGGCTTCGAAGCCGTCGTGATTCCGTTCGGCGCCGCGCTGCAATCGCTGATGACGCCCGATCGTGACGGGCACTGCGACGACATCGTGCTCGGCCATGACGATTTCGACGGCTATCTGGCGCAGCGCAAATTCTTCGGCGCGACCATCGGCCGCTATGCCAACCGGATCGCCGGCGGGCGCTTCGTGCTCGATGGCGCGGCAATTGCGCTCGAGGCCAACAACGGTCCCAACGCCTTGCATGGCGGCCCGCAGGGTTTCGATCGCCAGCTTTGGCGGATCGTCGACGTCAGCGACAGTCCGGGGCCGACGCTGGTGCTGGAGCGCGCAAGCCCGCATGGTGAAGAAGGCTATCCGGGCAATCTGGAGACGCGCGTAACCTATCGCGTCCGCAGCGCGACGGAGCTCTCGGTGACGTATGAGGCGACGACCGACCGCCCGACGATCCTCAATCTGACCAATCACAGCTTCTTCAATCTCGACGGCGCGCGCTCGGGCACGCAAATCCTCGACCACCGGCTGACGATCCCTTCGGATCGCTTTCTCGCCGTCGACGCCACGGCGATTCCACTGCCGGAGCCGCCGCGGCAGGTCGAGGGCACGCCGTTCGATTTCCGAAAACCCACGGCGATCGGTTCGCGTATCCGCATCAACGACGAGCAGCTGCGGCTCGGGCGCGGCTATGACCACAATTACTGTCTGGGGTCAGGGACCGGCCTTCGCCTCGCCGCGCGCCTCGAGGCGCCGCGTAGCGGCCGTGTGATGGAGCTGTTCACCGATCAGCCGGGATTGCAGTTCTATTCCGGCAACTTCCTCGACGGCTCCACATCAGGCAAAGGCGGCCTTCTTTATCGCCAGTCGGACGCGCTGTGTCTCGAGCCGCACGCCTGGCCGGATACGCCGAATCGCCCCGACTTTCCGTCGGCGCGGCTCGATCCCGGACAGATCTATCGGCGCACCATCGTCTATCGCTTCTCGACATTGTGAGGATCGCAATGACCGACCGTGTTGCCGATGAAGTGTTGGAAGAGGTGCCGACATCGGTGCTGTCGAGCGAGCGCTGCCATCTCGGCGAGGGGCCGACCTATGACGCCGCGACCGATACCGCGTGGTGGTTCGATATCCGCGAGCGTCGCCTGTTCGAGCATCGCTTTGCAGACGGACGCACCGTGATTCACGCGTTACCGAAAATGGCGAGTGCGCTGGCGCGGATCGACGGCGAGCGGCAACTCATCCTTATCGAGGATGGGTTCTATGTTCGGCATGTCGCCGATGGACGTCTCGAGCTGTTTGTTTCGCTGGAGTCCGACAATTCGGTGACGCGGTCCAACGACGCGCGGGTGCATCCGTCCGGCACGTTCTGGCTCGGTACCATGGGGCGACGCGCGGAGAAGGGCGCAGGCGCGATCTACGCACTGCACCGCGGCCGTATCACACGGCTCTATCCAGAGATCACCATCCCGAACGCGATCTGTTTCTCCCCCAACGGAGACATCGGCTACTTCGCCGACACCGGGAGGAACACGCTGTATCGCGTGCCGCTCGATCCATCGACCGGATTGCCGGTTGGAGACCCTGTTGTACTGATCAAACATCAAGGCGTCGGCGGCATCGACGGCGCGATCGTCGATGCGGATGGATTGATCTGGAACGCGCGCTGGGGCGGCGGCTGCATCGATATCTATGATCCCACCGGTCGCCGCCTGCGGTCGCTGCGCGTGCCGGCGAGCCAATCCAGTTGTCCGGCCTTTGTCGGCCGTGACTTCTCGCGCGTGCTGGTGACCTCGGCCTGGCAGGACATGGACGAGGCGCAGCGCGCCGCCGATCCCGAGCATGGCAAGACCTTCCTGCTCGACGCCGCGGCGCGCGGTCGCGCCGAGCCGGACGTCAGATTGTCCTAACAGATTCTACTGGTCGGCCTTCACCGCGCCGCGCAGTCCCGCCTCTTGCTGCGCCCTGGTCAGTAGTCCGTTGCTCTGCACGTCCTTCACGAAATCAGCGACTGACGGTAGCGCCTGCTCGCGGCCCTTCGGGATCGCGACCGCCATGTGCTCCAGTCCCCAACTGCCATTGAGGATGCGCGCACCCGGCAAGGCGTCCGACATCTCGAACAACGTTGGCTTGTTGGTCGCGTAGAGATCGATCTCGCCGAGGCCGAACATGGCGACGGCAGACGTGACGCTCTCGGCGGGAACGATTTTCGCGTTCGGAAACTTCGCGCCGAGCGTGCGTTCCGACGTGCCGCCCTTGGTGACGCCGATGCGGATGCCGGGCTGGTCGATCTCATCCGCGCTCATGATGGTGGAGTTGGGCGGCACCAGATAGCCGAGCTCGACCGCGACCAGGATGGGGCTGAAGCTGACATCATTGGCGCGGGCCGGCGTCGCGTTGGTGATGGTGAAATCGACCTCGGCATTCTTGATCGCGGCGATCACGTCGGCAATGCGCTGGAACGTGACATAGGCGACCGGCACGCCGAGCCGCTTCGCGAAGGCCTCGCCGAGGTCATGACTCAGGCCATGGGTTTGATGGGTGGCGGGGTCCGTCACCAGCGAGGTCGGGCTGCCCGGATAGACGCCGACACGCAGTTTTCCGGTCGGCGCCAGTAAGGTCGTCTCGTCACCGGCATGGGCCGAAGCCGCCGCGAGCGTCGCGATAATGCAGGCAAGGCCGAGCTTGCGAAGGCCCGTCGACATTATTTCAGAGAGCGCCATCATGTTGCTATCCGCCTCACGCCGCGCCGCTTGTTGACGTGACCTGATTTCTTGTACGATAGTACAAATATGGTTCGCAAGCCCGCCAACGTTGCCAGTGCACGCAAGCCGAACATGCGCGAGGCGATCCTCGCCGCGGCGGAGGAATTGTTCTCGACCCACGGGTTCACCGCCGTCTCGGTGCGCGACATCGCGCAGGCCGCCGGTGCCAATCCCGGCAGCGTGACCTATCATTTCGCGACCAAGGACGGCTTGCTGCTGGAAATCTATCGCCGCCATTGCGGTCCGATGAACCTGCGCCGCTCCGAGCTGCTGGCCGCCGCGAGACGGGTGCGCGACCTGCAGGACCGGTTGGAGGCGATCGTGCGCGCCTATGTGCTGCCGGCCTTTACGTCGGGCAGCGACCTCGCCGGCGGCGGGACGCGGTTCACGCGGCTGCGCGCGGTGATGTCGGCCGAGGGCAACGAGGTCGTGCGCCGGATCATCGCGCAGACCTTCGACGATACCAGCAACGCCTTCATCGATGCGATCTGCGAAAGCCTGCCGCACATCCCGCGCACCGATATCGTCTGGCGCGGTCATTTTTTGCTCGGTGCGCTCTACTACTCGCTGGTGACGCCGGAGCGCGTTTCGCGCCTGTCGCGCGGCAGCGCCGACGGCACCGATGCCGGCCACGCCATCGAACAGCTGGTGCGCGCAACCGTCGCCTCGATGCAGGCCGCGCCGCTCGATCAGGCGCCGCCCTCGCGGCGCAAGACGCCGGCCAAAACCTAAGGGCGAACGCTGACCTCTTGATTTTGGAGTTCGCTGATATGGACAAACTTCGGCTGCGTACCGTGCTCGGCAACCACCCGCATGTCGCGGCGGTGAAGACGGGTGCGCTGCGCTCGGACCTGTTCGATCTCGACTTCGTCGCGTTCGCGCCGACCAATGCCGCGTTCAAGCCGATGGTGCGTGAGCAGGCGTTCGATGTCTGCGAAATGGCCATCGTGACCTATCTGATGGCGAAAGCGCACGGCAAGCCGCTGGTGCTGTTGCCGGCGGTGATGATCGGCCGATTCCAGCATGGCTACGCGCTCCGGCGCGCCGACGGCGACGCGCTTGCCCCGACCGATCTCGAAGGCAAGCGGGTCGGCATCCGCTCGTTCACGACCACGACGGGCGCGTGGATGCGCGGCATCCTTGCCAACGACCACGGCGTCAATCTCGACAAGATCGATTGGGTCACCTTCGAGGACCCGCATGTCGCCGAATATGTCGATCGGACCGAACGCGCGCCTGTTGGCAAGACCATCATCCAGATGCTGAAGGACGGCGAGCTTGACGCGGTGTTGGGTGAGACCTCCAGCGATCCGGCGCTGCAGCCGCTATTCGCCGATCCGGCCGGCGAGGCGGCGCGCTGGTACAGCCGGCGTGGCGTTGTCCCCGTCAATCATCTGGTGGTGGTGACGGAGGCGCTCGCGGCATCGCGGCCGGACGTGGTGCGCGGCGTCTACGATCTCCTCAAACGCGGCAAGGCACACGCAGGTCCGCCCGGTACGCCGGACCTGCTGCCGTTCGGTGTCGAGGCGAACCGCAAGCAGCTCGCATTGGTCATCGACTATTGCGTCCAGCAGTCTCTGATTCCACGGCGCATCACAGTCGACGAGTTGTTCGACGACACAACACGGGATTTGAACTGATGACAATCTCCAACGATCCAATGCAATGGCAGGTCGGGCTGCTCGGCTATGGCGAGGTCGGCCGTATCCTCGCCGAAGATTTGCGCAAGCAGGGCATCAAGGTTGCCGCCTACGACATCAAGCTCGAGCGCGAGCAGGGAAGGCCGTTGCGTGAGCACGCCGATGGCATCGGGGTCGAGCTGATGCCATCGCATGCCGATCTCGCGGCGTGGGCGGATTTCATCGTCTCCGCGGTGACGGCGAGCCAGGCGGTGCCGGTGGCCGAAGCCTCTGCGTCCACCATCAAGAAGGAGACGTGGTTCCTCGACTTCAACTCGGCCTCACCCGGTGCCAAGCAGCGCGCCGCATCCATCATCGACGGCGCCGGTGGCCGCTACGTCGAGGGCGCCGTGATGACCTCGCTGCCGCCGTACCGGATCAAGGTGCCGCTATTGCTCGGTGGCCGCGGGGCACGCGAACTGGCGCCGCTTTTGGTTACGCTCGGCTTTGCGGCCAAGGTCGCGAGCGATGAGCTCGGTGTCTCGTCAGCTGTCAAGATGTGCCGCAGCATCATGATCAAGGGCCTGGAGGCCATGGTCATCGAGAGCTTCACCACCGCGCGGGCCTATGGCGTCGAGGATGCGGTGCTCGCCTCGCTCAAGGAGACCTTTCCGAGCATCGACTGGGAAAAGCAGGGCGCTTATTTTTTCCAGCGCGTCATCGCGCACGGACGGCGCCGCGCCGAGGAGGTGCGCGAGGTGGCGGAGACCGTGCGCGACACTGGGCTGGCGCCATGGTCCGCGTCGGGCACCGCCGAACGGCAGGCCTGGATCGCCGATCTCGCCGACGAGGGCGTGTTCGGCGTCAAGGGCACACCGGAGTTCGCCCGCAGCGCCGACTGGCGCACCGAAGCCGACCGTATCCTGGCGCGGCTCAACGCGGGATCATGCAAGGCGACAGCATGAGTGTCGTGTGACGGGCGTGGATTCATCAAGGAGCGACTCTGACTAGATTGGCGCAAGCGGGACGAAGGAGCCTGGTCAACGAAGCAGAGGACCAAATGATGATTGCCTGATATGAGAGCGTCGAGGAGAATTCCATGGTTTTCTGGATAGCGAGCGTGGTCGGGCTGGCAATCGCTTATCTCTTCGGTTCCACGCCCACGGGCTATCTGGCGGGGAAACTGCTCAAGGGCATTGATATCCGGGAGCATGGCTCCAAATCCACTGGGGCGACGAACGTGTTGCGCACCCTGGGCAAATGGCCTGCGTCGGTGGTGCTCCTGGTCGACATGTTGAAAGGTGTGGCGGCGATCGTCTTTGCCCGCTGGTTTTATCCTTGGCTCACCACGTTGCCGTCCGTCACGCCACCGACAGCGCTCGATCTTCAGACCTTGGCGCCGTGGGCGGTTTGCCTGGCCGGACTTGCCGTGTTGTTGGGGCATAGCCGTTCGATCTGGTTGAATTTTACGGGTGGGAAATCCGCTGCGACGGGGCTCGGCGTGTTGCTGGCGATATCCTGGCCAGCAGGTTTGGGCGCCGCAGCGGTCTTTGGCGTTGTGCTCGCCATTTTCCGCATTGTTTCCCTTGGCTCGATGCTGGCGGCGTTGACGGCGATCGTCGTGATCTGCTGCATGGAGCAGCCGTTGCCCTATCGGTTATTGGTGATTGCAGGAAGCGTTTACGTGATCGTGCGCCATCGTGCCAACGTTCAGAGGCTATTGGCCGGGACAGAGCCACGCCTCGGGCAAAGCAGCCTGGAATCGAAAACGGAATCGCAGATTTAGTTTTCTGGAACGCGGTTCAGAAGGGCAAGCGCAAGGAGCCATCGCGGGACGCCACCGCGAAGTGACGCCTTTCGCCGCAACACCTCACAGCGAATCCACTGCGTTCCCTGACGCCGCGTGATGGGCTATTGCTCGGTCCGTAATCTCGCGCCTGTCCTGCTCAGGCGATGGGCGCGAACTGAAATCCAGGAGGCACTTTCATGAAATTTTCCGGCAGGGTTATCGCCATCACGGGCGCAGCGCGCGGCATCGGCCGGGCCTGCGCCGAGCGCTTTCTCGCCGATGGTGCCAGGGTCGTGATCTCGGACGTCGACGGCGCGGCGCTGGCCAAGGCCGCGGGCGAACTCGGTCATCCCAATCATTTGCGCACCGTCGAAGCCGATGTCAGCAAGCGCGCCGATGTCGACCGGATCGTTGCCGTTGCGGTGAAGGAATTCGGCCGGCTCGACGTCATGGTCAACAATGCCGGCGTCGCGTGCAGCCGCGATTTCCTCGAGATATCGGAAGCCGAGTTCGACGACGTGATGGGGATCAACCTGAAGGGCGCGTTCTTCGGCGTCCAGGCCGCGGCCCGCCAGATGATCGCGCAAGGCGGTGGAGGCGTGATCGTCAACATGTCCTCGGTCAACGCGCTGCTCGCGATCCCCTCGCTTGCCACCTACGCGATGTCCAAGGGCGCGATGAAGCAACTCACCTCGGTGGCCGCGGTGGCGCTGGCGCCGCACGGCATCCGCGTCGTCGCGGTCGGGCCCGGCACGATCCTGACCGAGATGGTGGCAAATGCGATCTTCACGTCCGATGAGGCGCGGCGCAGCGTGCTGTCGCGGACGCCTGCCGGCCGCTGCGGCGAGCCGAGCGAGGTCGCCTCCGTCGTGGCGTTCCTCGCCGCCGATGATGCGTCCTACATCACCGGGCAGACGATCTATCCCGATGGCGGGCGGTTGATCCTCAACTACACCGTGCCGGTCAGCGAGAAGGGTTAGGGCGCGACAATTGCGAGATCGTGCCATGTCGGGATCGCTGCCGGACAAGGTAAAGTGCACTATCACCGTGTTGCCTCACACTGGCGAAAGTCCGGTGTTGAGGAAAGGCGGACGTCACCTACGCGTTCCGACTTCCGAGTTTGACCCAACTCGGATATCGGTACCTATGCAATCCTAATCGTCGGCTGATAGAGTTGTGCTGCTTGTTCCCTTCGGGAGAGTCGGCACATGGGACGGCTTTTTCTATTGATTGCTGCATTGCTGGCGGGGTTGCTGGGCACGGCGTTCGGGCAGACATCTCCCGCCTCGGAGATCGCTCCTGGCGGAAAGCTGCGCGTCGGCATGATTGCCATTGCAGTGCTCGGAGGTGTGGCCGAACCTGTCGCGGGATTCGTTGGACAGAAGCTGGGCGCGCACGTCGAACCGGTGATGTATGCGAACCCGGAAGCCTATCTCCAAAGTTTCGGCAAGGGTGAATGGGATATCGCCATCGGGCCACGCGTCCTTGCCCCCGCCGACAAGGCGGATTCAACGGGAAACCTTTGGGCCATCAGCCTCGTCTACGTCGCCGCGCCGGGAACAGACTTTCCCGATATCGCCTCCGTGGACAAGGCGGGCGTGAGGATTGGTACCATCCGCGGCGCTCCCTCCGACCGTGTGCTGACGCGGGAGATCAAGGCCGCCGAGATCGTCCGCATCCCTCTGAACCCGACCATTGCGGCTGACGCAGCCGACTTGCTGCGCTCCGGCAAAGTGGACGTCTTTGGCGCGGACTCCGGCGTCGGGTATCCTGCCGCCGAGGCCCTGACCGGGGCCAAGATCGTGCCGGGCGTCTTTGGGACGGTTCTCGTGGCGGCCGCGTTGCCGAAAGGCCGCTCTCCCGCGGCGCAGGCACTTCTCGCGACACTCTTCGACGAAGCAAGACAGGCCGGCGTGGTGCAGAAAGCCATCGACGCGAAGAGCCTCAAAGGTGTGAACGTCGTCACAAAATAGCAGGACACGACGAAGACCTTGGTTAAGCCCGCTGACCATCGGCGCGATCTGCTGTCGCGCCGCTTTCAGAGGCATAGCGGACAGCAGTCGTTTGTGAGGACGCGCCTTGGCCGGTAGATTCCTCGACCCGATCTCAGGCGCGCGGTGGCGTGCAAATGGCGCAGGAGAAAAGTAGGCCGGCAGGTAGACTTTCCGCGTATCGTCGGCGTCCCGGCGATCACAGTTTGTATATCGTTTCTTTGAATATACTACACTATTTTCAACCGCTTGATAGACGGTTGAATGACAATATTGAAATCGTTTCCAGAAGCCACTATAGGCGGTGATAACAACGAGGAAACACCGGGCGCTTGGCGACGGGCTAACCGCGACGAACTGCGCGACCGATGTTTCACCGACAAGAACGACGACCGGGGAACACCTCATGAGCCGCATCTTCGGCGCCGTCTGCCAGAACGGATACGTTGTGCGCGACATCCACGCTGCGATGAATCACTGGGTCAAGGTGATGGGCGTCGGCCCCTGGTACTACATCGACCGTGTCAAGACCGATTACTTCCGCCACCGCGGCAAGGACTCAAACGTGGAGATGAGCATCGCGCTGGCGAATTCAGGCGATCTGCAGATCGAGTTGATCCAGCAGCGCAACGACGCGCCCTCGATGTACAGGGAATTCCTCGCTGCAGGCCGTGAAGGCCTGCAGCATATGTCGTTCTGGACCAGGGATTACCAGACGCTCTACGACCGCGCGCTGTCGCTCGGTTACAAGGTCGGGCACGAGGGCCAGATCGGCGGTGAGCAGGGCCGCTTCGCCTATTTCGACACTGAAGCCCATCCCGGAACGATCATCGAGATTTCGGACATCAGCGGCAGCAAGGGGCGCTTCTTCGAGCGCATCCGGCAGGAAGCCCAGACCTGGAACGGCTCCGATCCGATCCGGGACGTCAAGAGCCGTTGAGGGTGAGAAACTCTGATCGCACTGTTGGGAGGCAAACGAGGCATGCACGATAGTTTCTTCCAGCGGCAACTCGGCCAGACCGGCGTCCAGACTGCCGCCATGGCGCTCGGCTGCTACTCCATGAGCAACGCCTATGGCGCGCGGTCCGACGATGAATCGAAAGCGGTGATCCGACGCGCGGTCGATCAGGGGATCAGCCTGATCGATACCGCCGATTACTATGGCTGGGGGCACAATGAGCAACTGGTTGCCGCCGCGCTGCACGGGCGCCGGGATGAGGTGCTGATCTCGTCGAAGTTCGGCTACATCAGGGCCGAGAAGGGGTTCGGCATCTCGGGCGATCCCGCCTATGTCGGCAAGGCCTGCGACGAGTCGCTGCGCCGCCTGGCGACCGATCATATCGATCTTTATTTCCAGCACCGGCTGGATCCGCAAGTTCCGATCGAAGACACCGTCGGCGCAATGGCGGAGCTCGTGCGGCAAGGCAAGGTCCGCTCGCTCGGTCTTTGCGAAGTCTCGGCAAAGACATTGCGGCGGGCCTGCGCGGTGCATCCGATCACGGCGGTGCAGGCCGAATATTCGCTCTGGACCCGCGACGTCGAGGCCGAGATGCTCGGCGTCTACGACGAACTCGGCGTCACGCTGATGGCGTTCTCGCCGCTCGGGCGCGGCATGCTGACGGGCAAGCTGCGCAGCCTCGATCAGCTCGGCCCGAAGGACGTGCGCCGGCATTTTCCGCGCTTCTCGCCGGAGAATTTTCCGAACAACGTCGCGCTGGTCGACCGGCTCGGCGCACTCGCAAACGAGCTCGGCTGCGACGTCGCGCAGCTCGCGCTGGCCTGGCTGCTCAACCGCAACCCGCGCATGATCGCGACCTGCGGCTGCGACACGCTGGCCTTCCTTGCCGAAAACCTGGGCGCGCTGGATATCCGCTTAAGCGATCAGAGGATCGCAGAGATCGCCGAGATGTTCGCGCCGGGCAACGTCAGCGGCGATCGTTACAATGCCGCGTTGATGCAGATGCTGGACAAGTAGCCGCGTGTTCGTTGTACGTGTGGCGCGGAAGAGCGATAGGTCCGCCGCCTTACTGACGCGCCCATACATCTGAGTTGCCCGACGGCGCAAGCCCTCCATACAAAAATATTTCGCTTTATCCGAAGTGCAACTCAGTGTATGAATCTCCCGTCCCACCCGATGAGAGGGGCGAGCGCACGTCACGAACGCGCGGTGGGATGCGGTGGACGCGAATTGCGCAACTGACGAGAGCGCATGACGCGGACGGCGATGTCGTGTGGTCCTGACGCTGCAATGCAGGCGGAAAGTTTTTGAGAAGCAAACGCTTCCCAGAGACAACGGTGGCAACAAAGCGCTCACCGGGGAGCACGAAGGAACCCGTAAAACCATCGCGCAGGGAAAGCCGGAGTTCCTCCGCTGAACCTGTATGCTCGTGTGCGCATCTACTCTACTTATGCACACGAGACCGCGGGTGCAGCGTGCGCCCGGCTTTCCCTGCGCCCTCTGTTTCGAGATGGAGGGTCGAACGAAATGCAAAGCTCGGGCAGATCATGTCGCGAGACTGCGGATGCACATCTCGCTGCCATCGCCCGCGAAAGCGGGCGACCCAGTACGCCGCGGGCCCATCGGCTCAATCACGACTGCCTCTAGAATACCGGATCGCCCGGACAAGCCGGGCGACGACACCTGTTTGACATCAGCCTACCTTCCCTTGAATTCCGGCTTGCGCTTGTCCATGAAGGCGCGGCGGCCTTCGCGGAAATCTTCGCTGTCCATGCAATCGATGCCGACCTGCTTGATCGCGGCCATGTCGCGGTCATCGGGATCCTTCAGCACTTGCGCGATGGTGATCTTGGCGGCCTTGATCGCCAGCGGCGCGTTGCCCGAGATGGTGCGTGCGATCTCCATGGTCGCATCCCACAATTCCGCGTCCGGCAGCACGCGATCGACCAGCCCGATCCGCAGCGCCTCAGTGGAATCGATCCGCATGCCCGTGTACATGATCAGCCGCGCCCAGGACGGGCCGACCAGCGAGACCAGATGGCGCAACCCGTCATAGCCATAGGCGATGCCGAGCTTGGCGGCGGGAATGCCGAACTGGCCGCTGGCGCCGGAGACGCGGATATCGGCCGCCATCGCAACCTGCATGCCACCGCCGAGGCAGAAGCCGCGGATGCAGGCAATGGTCGGCTTGGGGTAATCGGCAAACAAAGCGCGCTGGGCTGCGCTGCGCCGGGAATACTCCTCCGAGGCTTCCGCGTTGTGCCTGGTTTTCTCGAACTGGCTGATGTCGGCGCCCGACACAAACGCCTTGTCGCCGGCGCCCACGAGAATCACGACCCGGACCCCCGGATCGTCGCGCAGTGCGGTCAGCGCCTGGCCGAAGCCCTCCCACATCTCCAGCGACATCGCGTTGCGCTTGTCGGGGTTGTTGAAGGTGATTACGCCGACGCCGTCGACCACGCTTTGCAGGATCTTGCTGTCGGCGAGCGATGTGTGGGGAACGTTGAGCATGAGGGAGGTCCAGTCTGGTTCGGAAGCGAGGAGAGGGCCGCGATGACGAACCCAGAGGCCGGCTGTCCCGGCCCCCAGTTTGTGGTTCCAAGTCTAGCGAAAGCCGCCGGCAAGTCATCCCACCGGGAACGACGACCTGACGCGTCGCGCGCTTCTGTTGCGTCAGGGCCTAGCCCTTCGCGTCCAGCTCTTCCGGATCCTGTGCCGAGCGCACGCGGGAGATGTCGTCCGATGCTGCCGAAGCGCGCGCTGCCGCTATTGCGATCTCCCGCGCGAGGGTGGTGCACTCCGCCCACAGCAGAAAGAACACCAGCGGCGGCCGTTCGCGCGCCTCGAGCATCTGCCTGCAACGCTCAGTGGCGCCGTCGAGCGCCCACCATTGCCGGGCCACGACCATGACCTTGCGGAAGCTGCGCAAGGTGCCCGAGAATTGATGCGGATCGGCATCCGAGATCGCGACGCAATGGTTCAGCCAGTTCAGCGCGGCGTAGATCGCGATCCCGTAATCGTCGATCGCCGTTCCGGTGAAATCGATGACCGTGTTCTCGTGCGGGCTTTGCCGCAGGAAGGCATCGATCATCTCGGCCTGGCGGAGCGGATCGACCAGCAGCGTCGTGTCCTGCCGCGGCACCATTGGGATATAGCGCATCGCCTCGAGTCTTGTGTGCTGCCAGATCGCGCGGATATCGCCTTGTGCGTCGCCTGGCTTGCGCTTGCAGGCCGGATAGACCAATGCGCCATTGTCGACGAGGTCGAGATAGCGCGGCACCGCCTTGTCGAGTGCGGTGAGCAACGACATGGGATCAGCGAGGCCGCCGAAGCCGATGTCGGCGCCCTCGGCGGGTGCAGGGTCCTTGACGCGTGTCCAGCCAAAATTGGCCATGGGGGCGCCCCGATCTCAACCTGGCCGCTAGGCTAGATCGAAAATGCGGCAAATCAAATACGGCATTTGCGGGCGAGGGACGGGTTCGGTGCCAGCGCGTTGTGTTTCGGACAATCGCACTGGCGCCTGGTCAAACAATCTGCGCGACCTTGTAGGCGATGCCGCCTTCGACCAGGTAGCCGATTCCGGCACAGACGATGTCGTTGAGCCAGGCATATTGTTTGGCACCGGTCTCGAACAGCGGGTTGGTACGGAAATAATAGCTGTTGGGGTCGACCTGGTATCGCCCGAGCGGATCGGCGATATCAGCGCGCAGCTCCGGCGGCGTGACCCAGCGACCACCATAGGTCATGTGCAGCAGCGCGCCGTCATGCGTCTTCAGCACCAGCCGCACATCGAGCGACATCGTCCCATCAGAGCGAAACAAGGTCCAGTCGCCGCCCTCGGCAAGAACCTCGCCACGCAGCTTCGGTCCTTCGAAGGTGCCGCCGGCTGCGCCGAACAGCACGCGGCGGCCATACGGACCTTCGCCGATGTCCAGACGCGGCTTGAGGTCGACCACGATGTCGAAGAGATGCTCGGTCGTGATCGCGTTGAAATGTTTGATGCGTGGGTCGCTCATTATGGTTTCCAAACCTGTTTATTGCGCCGCTACGGGCGTGGTGCGTGCGTGTGGGAAGAGCCTTTCGCGCACCGCGTCGGTCGACAGGCCGGATTGGGCGCAGAGTTCGGACAGGTCGAAGATGAAGCGTTCGCCGGCAATCAGGCCGTCCTTGAAGGCAAACTGGATCACGACTGGCAATTCGGCACGCCTGCCGTTGGGCGGTGCGCCAAAACGGTCGCCGGTGATGGTCATGCGGGCGGTGCCCCAGCAGATCAGCGCGGCGCCGTTTCCGGCATGACCGTCGAGGGCGACGTCGTAGTCCGGAAACGACGTGAAGAACCGCATCAGCACCGCTTCGTTCTCGGCAAGGCCTTGCGCCCTTGTCCCAAAGGCCGGCGTTTCAAGCAACATGTCCGGATGAAACAGCTTCATCGCCGCCGGAAGGTCCTGACGGCTTTTGGCAATTGCGAGGGCTTGCGCGAGCGCGAACATCCGATCGGTGTCCATCATGGGTTCCATTCATTCGGTATGAATTTAACATACATTGTGTATGATACATACTACTCGTATCAAGCTGGGTCAACGTCTATGTTCGCCCGATGCGACAGGATGCGACCGAGCGAAGCCGCCGTGACGAGCACACCGAAGCCACGCGACAAGCATTGCTGTCGGCGGGGCGGGAGATCTTTGCGCGTGATGGATTCCAGGCCGCGAGCATGGAAGCGATTTCCCGGGCGGCGCGGGTGACAAGAGGCGCGTTCTACCATCACTTCGAAGACAAGAAGGCATTGTTCGACGCCGTTGTCGTTGCGATGCAGATCGAGGCGGCGGAGACGATTCAGGAACGCGCGAAGGCGCAGCGGAAGATCTGGGACCGCCTCACGACCGGCATCGACGCCTATCTGGATGTTTGCCTCGAGCCCTCCTACGGGCGCATCGTGATCCAGGAGGCCCCGGCGATCCTCGGCTATCAGCGGTATCGCGAGATCGAAGAAGCACATCCGATGGCGCTGCTCGGCGCGACGTTGAATGCGCTGAAACGCGAGGGCGAGATCGCATTTGATGATATGGGCCTGTTGACGCGGCTGCTCGACGCGATGATCTGCAAGGTGGCGATCATGCTGCCCGATGCCGATGACGCAAAGAAGCTGCGGAAGAGCGCGCACAAGCTGTTCGAGAGCTTGCTGGCTGGCCTGAGCCAGAAGGAGTGATAGCAAGATGACGGACACGCCACGGACGATCGGCGAGATCGCGAGCTTCCATGCCCATGTCTATTACGATCCCGCCACCAGCCGGGGCGAGGCGGAACGCCTGCGCAACTGGATCGGCGAACGCTTCCTGGTCACGCTCGGGCGCTGGCACGACGTCAAGGTCGGTCCGCACGATCAGGCGATGTACCAGGTGGCCTTTGCGACCGAGCTGTTTCCCGTGCTGGTGCCATGGCTGATGCTCAACCATGGCAGCCTGAGCATCCTGGTCCATCCCAACACGACGAACCCGCGCCGCGATCATCACGCCGATCCGCTGTGGATCGGGACGCCGCTTGCCGTGCATGCCGACAAGCTGCCCGAGGAGTCCGAGATGGAGCAGGCACCGGCACCGAACACGACGCCGACCCTGCGTCCTTAGGATCGTTAAAATTCACGGCAATTTCACCACAACCAAGTCGTTTCAAAATCATCGCGTTTTGCAACGTGGGGTTAAGTCGCCGTTCCTACGCTTTGCCCAACAAGATATCGGGTTGGGCGCATCGGGCATGTTCTTCTCGTTTCGAAGCTGGTCATTGTGGCGGGTGGTTGGACCGCTGATCGCGATCGTGCTGCTGCAGGCCAGCCTGTCGGCCGGCAGCCTTCAGGTGATGTCCGCGGTTCGGGCCTATGTGGCAGGCGAGAGCCTCTGGTCCAAGGGGCAGAAGGACGCCATCCACGACCTGCAGATCTATGTCAGCACCGGGGCGCCGGATTACCTGCGGAAGTTCGATGCCGCGATTGCGGTGCCGCTGGCCGATCGCGTCGCGCGGCTCGCCCTTGAGACGCCTGGCAACAACGATGCCGCGGCGCGCGCGGCCTTCGCCAAAGCAGGCAATCATGATGACGACATCGGCGGCCTGATCTGGCTGTTCAAGTATTTCCGCAAAATGCATCACGTCGCCGGCGCGGTGACGGCATGGCGGAATTCGGATCCGCTGCTCGATCAGCTGATCGATATCAGGAACGAGGCCGCAAACGACGTTGCGCTGCACGATCCGTCCGCTGCGACCATCAGGCACTGGGCCGAACGGATCAGCGTTGTCGACGCGGCGCTGAGCGTACTCGCCGTCGACTTCTCCGATCATCTGGGGCGGGCCTCGCGCCAGGTCTCCGCGCTGCTGCTGCTGCTCAATGTCGTGATCGCGGCGTGCCTCGCCGGCATCGTCCTGGTCCACACGCGGCGGATGCTGCTGCGGCGCTGGCTGGCCGAGACTGCGCTTGCCGAGGAGAAGGAGCGCGCCCAACTCACCCTGGCCTCGATCGGCGACGCCGTCATCGTGACGACGCCGGACGATTGCGTCAGCTACATGAATCCGGCCGCGCAGCGCCTGATCGCGGCAGGGCAAGATGTGACCGCCCGGCCGTTACAGTCGCTGTTCAGCATCACCGAACAGCCGGTGCAGGGGTCGTTCCGGACCACCGAGGCTGACGGTGAAAGCCAGCCGCGGCAGCGGCTTCTGCTGCGGCCCGATCAGTCCAGCGTCCCGGTCTCGGTGGTCGAGACTCCGATTACGCATGTTGGCGACTGGGCCGGCCGCGTCATGATCATCCACGACATGACGGCGGAGCGGCGGCTGGTCGAGGAGCTGGCATGGGCCGCGTCGCATGACGCCCTCACCGGGCTCGCCAACCGGCGGCAGTTCGAGTTCGAGCTTCACAAATCGATGTCGGGATCATCAGATACGGGCGCCGATCTGATGCTGATCGATCTCGACCAGTTCAAGATCATCAACGATACCTGCGGCCATATGGCCGGCGACCGGCTGCTGAAGCAAGTCGCCAAGCTGTTGGCGGGCGAGGTCGGTGGCAGCGGGTTGGTCGCGCGTCTCGGCGGCGACGAGTTCGGCGTCCTGCTGCGCGAGGGCAACGCGAGCGGACATGAAACCGCCTCCGATGTCGCGGAGCGGCTAAGGGCCGTCATCGAGCAGTCGAGCTTCGTTTATGAGAGCTCGGGCTTCCGGATCAGCGCGAGCATCGGTCTGGTCCGGCTGGACGATTGTGCCGGCGTGCAGGACGCGCTGCGGCTTGCCGACGTGGCCTGCTTCCTTGCCAAGGACAAGGGACGCAACCGCGTCCAGGAGCACCGTCTGTCGGACTCCGACATGACGCTGCGTGTCGCCGAGATGAACTGGGTGCAGCGCATCCGCAAGGGATTGGACGAAGAGCGCTTCTGTCTCTATGAGCAGGAAATCCGTCCCATAGGCGGTGCGTCGAAGGGCCAGGAGCGGCGCGAACTGCTGTTGCGTTTGCGCGACGAAAGCGGCGCGCTTGTGCCGCCCGGCAGCTTCCTGCCTGCCGCCGAGCGCTACGGCTTGATGCCGTTGATCGACCGCTGGGTGGTGCGCCGCGCCTTCGAGATCATCGCCGAGCGCAAGCACACCCTGCGCAAGGTCGCGGGCTACGCCATCAACCTCTCCGGCGCCACCATCGGCGACGGTGAGTTTGTCGACTTCGTCACCGAGCTGTTTGCGAAATATGACGTGCCGCCGACGATGGTGTGCTTCGAGATCACCGAGACCAGCGCGATCGCCAATCTGGATGACGCACAGACATTCATCGCGCGCCTGCGGGAGATCGGTTGCAGCTTCTCACTCGACGATTTCGGCACCGGCATGTCGTCGATTGCCTATCTGAAGCACCTGCCGGTCGATTTCATCAAGATCGACGGTTCGTTCGTGAAGGAGATCCTGCACAGCAAGGTCGATCGCGCGATGGTCGAGATGATCACCAAGACCGCGAAAATCATGCAGAAGCAGGTGGTCGCGGAGTTCGTCGAAAGCCTCGCCATCCTCGATGAGCTGCGCTTGATCGGGGTCGACTACGTCCAGGGCTACGCGATCGGCAAGCCGGTGCCGGTGCTCACCCTGCGGGAGGAGAAGATCGCCTGAGGCGGGAATTGTCCCGGATCGGGACGTTTTCCCGGCATTTCAGCCGCTTGGATACTGATTCTCCGGCATTTCCCACCCCCAAAGAGGCTAAAAAAAACCTACCCTGGCCCCTCCGGTCACGAATATGCCTTACTCGAATTCCCTGATATGATGAGCATTCGGTGAATCCCGCGTGGGCCGGAACAGGCCCCAGACCACCGACTTGGGGATGGATGGGTCAGAGAACGACGAAAGCTGCCGGGCGGGGGTTATTAAGCCGCGGCATCTCTTTGGTGGGCAGTACGGCATTTGCCGTCGGCGCGCTCGCCCTGTCGTCTGCCTTCGCCGCCTGGATGGTTGGCCTTGATCCCACCGCGTGGCTGCACGGACCGGCGCTTGCGAATACGAGCGCAGCGCTGACCTTCGACGATCGCTTCGGCTCCCGTTCCACGCTTAGCTCGGCTTCGCTCTATTATCCATCGCGCCGCGGTATCCGTTCGGACCGCGGCGATTTCCAATCCGAATTCGGTCACATCGAAGACGCACTGGCCGGCCAGTTGCGTGAGTCGCAGACCGATCTGCCGAGCCAGTCGGCCGCAGCTGCAGTTGCCGGGGTTCCGATGCCGCGAGCCCGGCCGGCCGAGGCCAATTTGCTCGCGCGGAACGATCAGTCGCCGCCGCCGGCGCCGGTGCAGCAGGCCGACAACCGGACGTTCCTGCAGAAGGTCGCCGACATGATGCCGGGCAAGCTGCAGCTGGCGTCGCTCGATCCGAATGGCGGGCTGCTGTCCGGCCCGAGCCCCGATCTCGGCGCGCTCGGCTATGACAGCACCACCGCGGTCTACGACATCACCGCGCGCGTCGTTTACATGCCCGACGGGACCAAGTTCGAGGCCCATTCCGGTCTCGGCAACCTGTTGGACGATCCGTCACATGTGAACGCCCGCAACGCCGGGGCGACGCCGCCCGGCGTCTACGAGATGAAGCCGCGCGAAAAGCTGTTCCACGGCGTGCCCGCGCTGCGCATGACGCCTGTCGACGGCAGCGATACGTTCGGACGCGTCGGTCTGCTCGTCCACAGCTACATGCTCGGTCCGAACGGTGACTCCAACGGCTGCATCTCGGTCAAGAATTACGACAGATTCCTGCAGGCCTATCGCAGCGGCATGATCAGGCGCATCGCCGTCGTGATCAGCGTCCAGGACACGCAGTCGGCCTCGACCCGTTCGCCGTCGAACTCGTAAATCCCTTTCCGTCAGAGCTTAATGCATCCCGTCGTGTCCAGCGCGGGAGGCGCCGTTGGCGCGTCGGAACGCGCGAGAGAACACCTCGCGTAGTGCGACCTCGCTGATGGAAGGGTTGGAAAATTGCGCATTGCGAAGCTGGTTTGAGGCTGCTGCGCAGCCGCGCCAGGAAACAATTATCAATTTTTGTATACACAAATGTTGGAAATGAGCATTTTTTCGAAATATTTGTGTTTGACAGGAAGTTATTGTATACATAGAGTATTCAAGAGTGCTCCTTGAGCGAGGATCCGATGTCAAAACCCTTCCCGATGAACGCCTGGTACGCGGCCGGTTGGGACGCCGACATCAAGCACGCGCTGTTGCCGCGCACGATCTGCGGCAAGCATGTCGTGATGTACCGGACGGTCGATGGCGAGGTGGTGGCGCTGGAGGATGCCTGCTGGCACCGCCTGGTGCCGCTGTCGAAGGGCCGGCTCGACGGCGACACTTTGGTCTGCGGCTATCACGGCCTGAAATACAATGCGCAGGGCCGCTGCACCTTCATGCCCTCGCAGGAGACCATCAATCCATCGGCCTGCGTGCGCGCCTATCCGGTGGTCGAGCGCCACCGCTTCGTCTGGCTCTGGATGGGCGATCCCGCGCTCGCCGATCCCGCGCTGGTGCCCGACATGCATTGGAATCACGATCCGGCCTGGGCCGGCGACGGCAAGACCATTCATGTGAAATGCGACTATCGCCTCGTGGTCGACAATCTGATGGACCTCACGCACGAGACCTTCGTGCACGGCTCCAGTATCGGCAATGAGGCGGTCGCCGAGGCGCCGTTCGACGTCGGCCATGGCGAAAAAACCGTGACGGTGACGCGCTGGATGAAGGGCATCGAGGCGCCGCCGTTCTGGGCCAAGCAATTGCAGAAGCCAGGCCCGGTCGACCGCTGGCAGATCATCCGCTTCGAGGCGCCGTGCACCGTCAATATCGACGTCGGCGTGGCGCCGGCGGGATCAGGTGCGCCGGAGGGTGACCGCTCGCAGGGCATCAACGGCTATGTGCTCAACACCATCACGCCGGAGACCGAAACGACCTGCCATTACTTCTGGGCGTTCGTCCGCAACCACCGCCTCACCGAGCAGCGCCTGACCACGGAAATCCGCGACGGCGTCGCCGGCATCTTCCACGAGGACGAGATCATCCTGGAGGCGCAGCAGCGCGCGATGGACGAGAATCCGGACCGCGTGTTCTACAACCTCAATATCGATGCCGGCGCGATGTGGGCGCGGCGGGTTATCGATCGCATGGTGGCCAAGGAAAACCCACCGCAGAATCCGCCGCAGCATTTGCAGGCCGCGGAGTAGGTCATGGCGGAACGCGAGACCGATCGTTCCGTGTCGCAGACCGTGCGGGCGCAACTCGCGTTGCGTGACCTGATCCTGTCGGGTGGGTTGCGCCCGGGCGAACGCATCTCGGAATTGCAGGCGGTGGAAACCATCGGCGTGTCGCGCACGCCGGTGCGGATGGCGCTGGTGCGGCTCGAGGAGGAGGGCCTGCTGGAGGCAATCCCCTCCGGCGGCTTCATGGTCAAGGCATTCTCCGAGCGCGATATTCTCGATTCGATCGAGTTGCGCGGCACGCTGGAAGGGCTTGCCGCACGCTTTGCCGCCGAGCGCGGCGTCTCCGCGCGCGATCTCGAGCCGTTGAAGGAGTGCCTCGGCGAGATCGACGGCCTGGTGCGTCAGGACCCGATTTCGGTGGAGGCGTTCTCGTCCTATGTCGCGCTGAATGCGCGCTTCCATGCGCTGCTCACGGAGCTGTCGCGCAGCCCGCCGCTGATCCGGCAGATCGACCGCGCTTCGGCGCTGCCGTTCGCTTCCCCAAGCGGCTTCGTGATGGCGCAATCGGCGCTACCTGAGGCGTACCAAATCCTGCTGATCGCACAGGATCATCATCGCATCGTGGTCGACGCCATCGAGAACCGCGAAGGCGCACGGGCCGAAGCGATCATGCGCGAGCATGCCCGGCTTGCCGCGCGTAATCTGCGGCTGGCACTGCGCAACCGCACCCATCTCGATCTGCTGCCTGCGCTGGCGCTGATCAGGTCGGTGGCCGACTGAGCGGAGAATTCTATGCGCTTCATCGAAACCTGGATGCCTGCAACGCTGGTCGCGACGCGCGACCTCACGCCCGGCATTCGCGAGTTCCTGTTGCAGCCGGACGGATTCGCAGCCGCGCCCTATGCCGTCGGCAGCCATATCCAGGTCGGCGTCATTGTCGATGGCCAACCCGAGACGCGCTCCTATTCGCTGGTCGGCGAGGTGGATCCGGAGGGCTATCGGATCGCTGTCCGCCGCGCGCCGGATTCGCGGGGCGGCTCGCGCTACATGTGGTCGCTTGAGCCGGGCGCCCGCCTCACCATCACGCGGCCGGCGTCGCTGGTCCAGCTCGACTGGACGCGCAAAGATTTTTGCCTGGTCGCGGGCGGCATCGGCATCACGCCGATCGTCGGCACCGCGCAGGCGCTCGCCCGCCGCGATGTCGACGTCACGCTGCACTACGCGGTGTGTTCGCGCGAGGACGCGGCCTATCTTGATGTGCTCGAGGCCTTGCTCGGCGATCGCCTCGTCGTCCATGCCGGCGACGAGGGCCGCAGACTCGATCTCGGCGCAGTATTCGCGGCACTGCCGCAGGATGCGATGGCATTGTTCTGCGGACCGATGCGGATGCTGGATGCGGCGCGGCACGCCTGGGAGGCGGCCGGGAAGCCCACCATCGACCTGCGCTACGAGACCTTTGGATCGAGCGGCTTGCTCCCGACCGAGGCGTTCCGCGTCCGCCTGAAGGACGAGGGCGTCGAGCTGGTGATTCCGCGGGAACGCTCGATGCTGGACGTGCTCAACGAGGCCGGATACGAGGTGATGAGCGATTGTCGCCGCGGCGAATGCGGCGTCTGCGCGCTCGACGTCGTCGCCATCGACGGCGAGATCGACCATCGCGATGTCTTCTTCAGCGACCACCAGAAGCGGGAGAGCAGCAAGATCTGCGCCTGCGTCTCGCGTGCCCGCGGCAGCATCACACTGGACACGCTGCACCGCGCCGACGCGATCTGACAGGTAGTCGCTCGCGCTACGCGGCGTGCACGGATCGCTGCAGGGTGGAGATCTCGTTGAGCGACATCGGCCGGCCGATCAGATAACCCTGAACCTCGTCGCAGCTGGTCTGGCGCAGATATTCGAGCTGCTCGGCGGTCTCGACGCCTTCGGCTACGACGCCGATGTTCAGGTCCTGCGCTAGCGCAATCACTGATTTGACGATCGCAGCGCAATCCGGCTGGGTCAGCATGTCCCGGATGAAGGATTGATCGATCTTGATGCGGCTGAACGGCAGCTTGCGCAGGTAGGTCAGTGAGGAGAACCCGGTGCCGAAATCGTCGAGCGCAACAGTCAGGCCGAGCTCGAGCAGCGCGTTCAGGATCGCGGGCGCCGATCCGTATTTCGAGATCAGCATCGATTCTGTGATTTCGATCTCGAGCCTGTTCGGCGAGACATTCGCCTCGGTCAACGCCTGCACGATGGTCTGCAGGATGCCCACGTTCTGGAATTGCACTGCTGAGACGTTCACCGCGATCCTGATATCGTCCGGCCAGCGCGACAGCGTCGCGCAAGCGCGGCGGATCACCCACTCGCCGAGCTGATGGATCAGCCCGCTTTCCTCGGCGATGGGAATGAAGACGGTCGGCGGGATCAGGCCACGCACCGGATGCTGCCAGCGCAGCAAGGCCTCGAAGCCGGTGATGCGGCCTTTGCGGAGATCCAGGAATGGCTGGTAGACGAGAAACAACTCGTCCGCCTCGATGGCGTGCTCGAGGTCGCCTTGCAGAGCCCTGCGGTCACGCGCCGATTTGTCGTCATCAGCCTCGAAGAAGCAGATGCTGCCGGGCCCGGATTTCTTCGCCCGATAGAGCGCGATGTCGACATGCTTGAGCAGGTCGTGGGGCGTGTTGCCGTCCCGCGGCGCCAGCACGATGCCGACACTGGTGGCACCTGATATCTCGTATCCGTCGATCAGGAACGGATCGGCAAAGGCCGCCACGAACTGCTCGGCGATCGCAAGCGCGTCTTCCGTCCTGGTCAGGTTGAACATGATCAGCGCGAATTCGTCGCCGCCGATGCGGGCGACATGCTCAGCCGCACGCGTGCAGCGCTGCAGCCTGGCCGCAACCTGGACCAGGAATTCGTCGCCGGCGGGATGGCCGAACCTGTCGTTCACCTCCTTGAAGCGATCGAGATCGAGCAGCAGCACGGCGAATTCCTCGCCGGACCGCGCCAGCCGTTTCAGCGCACCGTCGAGCGTCTCTTTGAAGGCAACACGGTTCGGCAGATGCGTCAGCGGATCCTGCCGCACTGTTCGTTCGGCGTCGTGCTGCGCGATGATGCGCCGCCTGAATTCGAGCGAGTTGACGAAGACGCCGCGCAGCAGCACGGCGCCATAGACCACGACCAGGACGGCCATCAGCAGATAGACGAAGTCGCCGTCCCTGCCGAGGCAGATCGCCGTGCCGAGGAAGATCGGCGCGGTGAACGCGATCGCGGCGATCGGGATGGTGGCGAAAGCGAACGCGCCGCCCGCGAGCATGCCGGCGCAGAGGCAGGTGATGACCAATTGTCCGCCGCTCGACGCGTCGGCGAAGAAGGCGACCGGGACGATGCCCCAGGTCGCACCGAGCGCTAGCGCATTGCGCACCAGCCGGTACATGGTTCGGCGCGATACGAATTCCGGTTTTGCGATGCGCCGCGACCCGCGCGCCTGCAGCCCGAAGAACGTTGCCGCGCTGATCACGGCAGCCGCCCAGATCAGGGCAAAGATCCAATCGGGCGACTGCCACAGCGCAACCGCGAGCACCAGGGCGTTGCAGGCATTGGCCAGCATGATGCCGACCGAATAGCCGAGCACGAGCGAGATCTGCTCGGCACGGATGTGACCTGCGAGGGCTTCATCCGTCGGTGGTGCGCCGAATGCCGCCAGGTCACCCGCGAACAGCTTCGCGGCATATGATCTCAGATACGTACGCATTACAACGCTGCTTGCGCGATTGGGCCCGGCGCCAGACCGCAGAATTCTCCGCAAACCTTTGACAAACTATGAACTATTCGAAGGCATCGAGCCACGGCAACGCCACCTTCGGGTTCCAATCCCGGGCATTGCTAACAAATCGATACAAATGCGCGGGGAGATGGCGCGCCCGGCAAAACCTGCCGTCCGCCACCTCGCTTGATCCCCCGCGTTTTTTCGCGAAGAGTCGCGTTCCCGCGACGGCAAACCAGAAGGTGCGCGTATGAACCTCCCGATGACCAACCACGATCCGGGATTTCGCATCACGCGGGCCAGCCATGTCGGCCTTGATGTCCGCGACCTCGCGGCGAGCCGGCGATTCTATGAAAGGGTGGTCGGCCTGATCCTGACCGCGGAGGAGGGCGATGCGCTCTATTTCCGCGGGGTTGAGGAGGCCTGTCATCACAGTCTTGTGTTGCGCAAGGGCAAGGACGCCACCTGTGCGCGCCTGGGCTTGCGGGTCTTTAGGGATGACGACCTCGATCGGTTGAAGGCCTTCTTCGAGGCGCATGGATGTCGGGCTGTGTGGGCCGAGGTGCCGCACCAGGGGCGCACGTTGCAGGCGATCGATCCGGCCGGCACGCCGCTTGAATTTTGCGCGACCATGCCGGTGGTGCCGCGGATGATCACCAAATTCACCCGTCACGCCGGTGGCTCGGCGTTGCGGCTCGATCACTATCAGGTGCTGACCCCCGACGTGGGCAAGGCTTGCGAATTCTACACGGCTGCGGGGTTTCGCCTCAGCGAATACATAGCGCCGGCCGGTACCTACGATCTGCGCGGCGTGTTCCTGCAGCGCAAGGGCAATCCGCACGACATCGTATTCTTCAATGGTGCCGGACCGCGGCTGCATCATTTCGCATTCCTCGCGCCCGAGGTGCATCATTTGCTGCAAGCCTGCGATCTCGCCGGCGAACTCGGCTATGGCGCATCGGTCGAACGCGGCCCGGGACGGCATGGGCCGGGCCATGCGATGTATGTCTATATGCGCGATCCCGATGGACATCGCGTCGAGCTGTTCAACACCCACTACCAGATCATGGATATCGAAAACGAGCCGGTCGGCTGGGACCCGAGCGACCATACGCTCTCGTTCCCCTGGGGCCTTCCCGCGCGGCAGGCCTGGTTTGAGGAGGCGACGCCGTTTGCCGATGTTGCGATCCGCGAGCCAGAGGTGAAGCCGAAGCCGCTGACGCTCGAGACCTATCTCGCGAAGTAGCATGTCCATGTCCGTCGAGAATTCCGTCTATGACGTGGCGATCGTCGGCCTCGGGCCAGTCGGCGCCATCTTCGCCAATCTGCTTGCGCGCGACGGGTTGAGCGTCGCAATCGTCGAGCGCGCCATTGATATCTACGACAAGCCGCGCGCGATCACGCTTGACCATGAGGCGCTGCGCGTATTCCAGGCGATTGGGCTCGGCGATGTCATGGAGCAGGCGATCGCTCCGCACAACGGCTCGCACTATCTCGGCGTCGACGGCGAGATCATCAAGATGTTCGACCCGATGCCGCCGCCGTTTCCGCTCGGCTGGACCCCGAACGTCACCTTTGTGCAGCCGGAGGCGGAGCAGGCGCTGCGCGACAAGCTCGCTGGTTCTGCGAATGCCGATGTCTTTCTCGCGGCTGCGGGCGTGTCGCTGCGGCAGGACGACGGCGTGGTGACCTTGATCGCGCGCCGTGAGTCTGGCGAAGACCTGACCATCCGTGCGCGCTATCTGGTCGGCTGCGACGGGGCCAACAGCTTTGTACGCAAGCAGCTTGGCATCGGCCTGGAAGATCTCGCCTTCGACGAGTGGTGGATGGTGGTGGATACGCTGACCAGCGAGCCCGCCAAGCGGCCGGCCAAGAGCTTTCAGTATTGCTGGCCGTCGCGCCCCGGGACCTTCGTGCCGGGCCCGCGCAATCTGCGGCGCTGGGAGATCAAGCTGTTGCCGGGCGAGGATCCCGAGGTAACCGGCGCGCCGGACAATGTCGTCAAGCTGCTCAAGGGCTTTACCGACATCTCCGACCTCACCATCTGGCGCTCGGCGGTCTATCGTTTCCACGCTTTGCTTGGGCAGCGCTGGCGTGAGCGCCGCGTGCTGTTGATGGGGGACGCTGTGCACCAGACGCCGCCCTTCCTCGGGCAGGGGCTTTGCGCCGGCATCCGCGACGCCGTGAACCTTGCCTGGAAGCTCAAGCTGGTGTTACGCGGCGACGCCGACGATGCGCTGCTCGACAGCTACGAGATCGAGCGCAAGCCGCATGTCTGCGCTGTCGTCGCCAGTGCCAAGGAATTCGGTACGATTATCGGCGAGCTCGACCCCGCTGCGGCCGCCGAACGAGACGCACGGTTGCGCGCCGATCTGAAGGACGGCAGGGCCGAGACGATCAGGCAGAAGTTCATCCCTGATCTTGTGTCTGGCCTCATTGCACAAGATGCGAAGCTCGCCGGGCGGCTGTTCGTTCAACCGCATGTGCGTGCGCCGAATGGGGGCGTCTGCCGCCTCGACGATCTGCTCAAGCCGGAATTCGCGATCGTGACGGCGGCAGCGGAGCCGATGGCCTGGCTGTCGGATGCGTCGCGTGCCGGGTGGCAGCGTCTGTCCGGCGAGCGCGTCGTCATCGCGACGTCAGGTGAGAGCACAGACGTCAATGGTATCCTGACCGTGGTCGAGCGTGACGGGCTGTTTGCCGACTGGATGCGGCAAAACGCCGTCGCCGCGGTGATCGTGCGGCCTGACCGCTATGTCTTTGCTGCTGCGGAAAGCGCCGACGAGCTCAATATGCTTGTCCAGCAACTGCTCCAGAACCTGAGCGCAGGGCGCTAGCCTTTTCAAAGCGCTCCTTTGTCTGTACCACCGGGAGAAAGACGTCCCGGGGGAAACCAGTGAACAATAAAGATGCGGCGGAATATGACTACATCATCGTCGGTGCCGGTTCGGCCGGTTGCGTGCTCGCCAATCGCCTGAGCGCCGACGGCAAGCATTCCGTGCTGCTGCTTGAGGCCGGGCCGAAGGACACCAACATCTGGATCCATGTCCCGCTCGGTTATGGAAAGCTGTTCAAGGAAAAATCCGTCAACTGGATGTACCAGACCGAGCCGGAGCCCGGCCTGAACGGGCGGCAAGTGTTCCAGCCGCGCGGAAAAGTGCTCGGCGGGTCCAGCTCGATCAACGGCCTGCTCTATGTCCGCGGCCAGCACGAGGACTACGACCGCTGGCGTCAGCGCGGCAATGCCGGCTGGGGCTATGATGACGTGCTGCCCTACTTCAGGAAGGCGGAAGATCAGCAGCGCGGCGCCGACAAATATCATGGCAGCGGCGGCCCACTGCCCGTGTCCGACTGGCGGCACCACGATCCGCTGTCGGAAGCCTTCGTTGTTGCGGCGGCCGAGGCCGGCATTCCGACCAATCCCGATTTCAATGGCGCGACCCAGGAGGGCGCGGGCTTCTTCCAGACCACGACACGGCGCGGCCGGCGCGCCTCTACGGCACGGTCCTATCTGCGCCCGGCGATCGCGCGTGGCCATCTGCAGGTCGAAACCTCGGCGCTGGCCCAGCGCATCCTGTTCGAGGGTCGGCGCGCTAGCGCGGTCGAATACCGGCAGGACGGCCGGCTGCGCACCGCAAAGGCGCGCAAGGAGATCCTGGTGTCTGGTGGCGCGTACAACTCGCCGCAATTGCTGCAGCTCTCCGGCGTCGGTCCCGCCGATCTGTTGAAGCAGCACGGCATCGAAATCGTGCTCGATGCGCCGGGTGTCGGCAACGACCTGCAGGATCACATGCAGGTACGTATCGTGACGCGCTGCGCGCAAAAGGTCACGCTCAACGACGTAGTCAACCACCCAATTCGCCGGGCCTTGGCTGGCATTCAGTACGCCGCGCTGCGCAAGGGGCCGCTGACGATCGCGGCCGGCACCTCGGGCGCGTTCTTTAAGACCAGCCCGCGGCTGGCCTCGCCCGATATCCAGATCCATTTCCTGCCGTTCTCGACCGACAAGATGGGCGAGAAGCTGCATCCCTTCCCGGGCTTCACGGCGTCGGTCTGCCAATTGCGCCCCGAGAGCCGCGGCTCGCTGAAGATCAGAAGCGCAGACCCGAGCATGCCGCCGGAAATCCGCATCAATTATCTGGCGACTGAGACCGATCGTCGCGCCTTCATCGACGGCATGCGCATCCTGCGCAAGATCCTGGCCGCGCCGGCGCTGAAGGCTTATGCCGTCGATGAAGTCGATCCCGGCGCCAAGGTGGTCAGCGATGACGATCTGCTCGAGTTCTGTCGCCGTACCGGCAGCACGGTCTATCACCCGACCTCGACCTGCCGGATGGGCAACGATCCGCTCGCGGTGGTCGATCAACGGCTCAAGGTGCGGGGCATTGAGGGGCTCCGCGTGGTCGATGCGTCGATCATGCCGGACTTGATGTCGGGCAATACCAACGCGCCGACGATCATGATCGCGGAAAAGGCGTCGGACATGATTCTGGAGGACGCGCGGTAGGGAGTGTGGTGCTGTAGCTTGGTAGCCCGGATGAAGCGAAGCGAAATCCGGGGCCGCTTGGAGCGAAGGTCCCCGGATTACGCTGCGCTCCATCCGGGCTACAGGTTTATCCCCGATACGCCCGCACCCGTCTCACCATCTGCTCGACATGGGCGATCGGCGTGTCCGGCTGGATGCCGTGGCCGAGATTGAAAATCAGCCGTCCTCTGCCGAAATTCTCCAGCACGTCGTCGACCGCGCGGTCGAGCGCCGCGCCG
Organism: Bradyrhizobium sp. LTSPM299; assembly: GCF_000938235.1. Classification (NCBI taxonomy): domain Bacteria; kingdom Pseudomonadati; phylum Pseudomonadota; class Alphaproteobacteria; order Hyphomicrobiales; family Nitrobacteraceae; genus Bradyrhizobium; species Bradyrhizobium sp. LTSPM299. The sequence goes on along the minus strand of NZ_JYMU01000008.1, from coordinate 71,143 downwards.
CCGGCGATCAGCGCCAGCGGATCGAGGTTGCCCTGGACGGCAACGCGCGTCTGCACGCGCTCGCGGATCATCGACGGTTCCGCCGCCCAATCGATCGACACCGCGTCGACGCCGGTCTGCTCGACATAGGCCGGCAGCAGCCCGCCGGCGCCGCGCGGAAAGCCGATGATCTTGGCGTCCGGCACCTGCTTACGCACGCCGGCGACGATGCGCTTGGCCGGCTCGACCGACCAGCGCGCGAATTCACGCGGCGGTAGCACCCCGGCCCAGGTGTCGAAGATCTGCAAACAATCCGCGCCGGCCTTGAGCTGGCCGACGAGATATTCGATCGAACTCTCCACCAGAACGTCGATTATTTTTGCGAACGCGTCCGGATGCCGATAGGCGAGCATGCGCGCCGGCGCCTGGTCCGGCGTGCCTTGTCCGGCCACCATGTAGGTCGCGACCGTCCACGGGGCGCCACAAAAGCCGATCAGCGCGATATGCGGCGCAAGCTCGCGGCGGACACGGCGCAGCGCCTCATAGACCGGCTCCAGCTTGCTAAAATCCGCGCGCGTGGCGAGCGTTGCGATCTGCTCGGGTGTTGCCAGCGGATCGAGCCGCGGACCCTCGCCGGCCTCGAAGCGCACCGAGCGGCCGAGCGCGTAGGGGATCACTAGGATGTCGGAGAAGATGATCGCGGCGTCGAAATTGAACCTGCGGATCGGTTGCAGCGTGACCTCAGCCGCATAGTCCGGCGTGAAACAAAGATCGAGAAAGCTGCCGGCCTTGGCGCGCAGCTCGCGATATTCCGGCAGATAGCGCCCGGCCTGCCGCATCATCCACAGCGGTGGAACGCTCTGCCGGGCGCCCGACAAGACGTCGATGAAAGGCTTCGTCGTGGAATCCTGGGGCAAGCGAAAGTTCCTGATCACAGTCGAAATTTGTTGCCCGTGATACACGCTGCATCGCAACAGGCCAAGTCGATTGTGGAACTCCGGCTCAAGCGGGCGCGTTGTGCTGGGATGGAGGACCACATGGCTGAGAAATTCAATCATGCGGCGAATGACTCGCCGCGCAGCGGGGGCTCGAAGACGACGGGGCCCGTGGTATGGGGCGTGATCGTGGCGGCGATCATTGCCACAGCGCTGTGGCTGGTACTGCACGCGTGATACCGCGGGGCGGGGCGGCCTCCCGGAAGGAGGCCACCCCGGGCCAGCCACGGCCTAAACCGGTCCTCGCTCGGGGCGCTGCATCCGATCGAACTCAAAGGTCACGCCGAGCCGGCGCTCGAGACGCCACACGACGACGCAGCGCCGACGGATCGGTTCGTTCTCGATTTCTAGGTCGAATGCGAACGGAATCGCCATGTCGCTTTCCACGGCGAGCCCCGCGCCGCCGGTCGAGATATTGAGCACGAGGCATCCGATACTGGTGTCGCGGAAGAAGATCGCGCCGCGCTTCATCAGAATGGTCCGATGACTGTCGGTCTTGTATTTCTTCAGGATCGTATTCACAGCAGTCTCCTACCCCCGTCGTGGTCGTTCCCCTAGTTCACCAGAACCGCCCCGTCGCACCGGATACCCAAGACCCAGACGTCGACCTGGCCCAGGCCGATGCCGAGCGTTGCAAGCAAGGATGCCAGCACCTGATCGATCGGGCTCGTCACACCGTTCAAGATGCCTGTGACCAACCCACCCAATCCCGGAATCGGAAGCCCGAGCGGACCGACATTGATGGTGAGCGAGAGGTCGCCCAGCAGGCTACCTGTCAACGATGAGAGAAAATTGGTCGTCGTCACCGTCTTCTTCACCCCCGATTGAATGTCGCTATAGCTGAAATTGACATTCGTCGGCGTGGTGTTGCCCATGCCGGCATGGGCGAGGGCGGCGACCGTTATAAGACCGAGATTGACTATCGTCGCTGGCGGCGGATTCGGCTTGGTCGTGAAGTTGGTCATGTCAGCGGGGGTGACGCCGCCGATCCATGCATCCACGATTCCCGGCGTCACGCCGACCGTGACCTGCGACGTGTTGATGTTCGGACGACCGCAAGACACCGCGTTGAGCGTCGCCGTACCTGAGGCGACCTCGACATAGATCGGCAGGTTGATGGTGGAGACCGGGCCGCTGCCGAGAACCTGAATCGAGACCAGCAGCCTAGTCTGGGCCGTGTGGACACTTACGCCCTGTTTGCCCATTTCGACCCAGCTCGATCCGACCGGCCGCTCGCCGACGGTCGCGAGCACGGACACATTGGCGATACCGGGCAAGCCGAGATTGACCGACGTCGCGATCTGATGACTACCGTTGGCGATCTGCGCCACTGCGGAAACAAGGTCGAAGACCGAAACACTGGCGCCGAGCTTCGGCTTCTGCCCCACCGTGAGGTCGGCAAAGGGGCCGACGTCGATGAGCGAACCGGGCGTGATCTTGGTCGTGACGCCGGTCATGGCCTGGGTGATCGTCGATAGCGCTGTCGTCGCGGAGTTCGCACCGTTGGTGGCCTGCTGGGTCGCCAGCGCGGCAGCGATGATGTCGGAGACCTTGACGTTGCCGGTCAGCAAGGTGTCATAGGTGACGCCGGTCAGGTTGATCCGCGTTGCCAGTGCTGACAGGAAATCCAGCGCGTCGATCTTTGCGCTGATCAGGGAGTTATAATCCATCACGGACAGGGACAGCGTCGTGCCGAGCATGCTGCCGAGCATCGCATTGACAAGCCCTCCGTTGAGCGAGAGCAGCCGCGACCCGATGGCGAAGGAGGCCATCGCGGTGGACGTCGCGGTGGCTGATGTCTGGATCGTATAGCTGTTCGAGCCGGTAAAATAGCGCGCGAAATAGAGCGGCGTCTTGGTGTTCAGCGTGACCTGCGCGGCGTTGGCGGTGCCGATCGCCGGGGTCACGAAACGGGATTGTGGCGCGACCGCGGGGTTCGCGGTGTATGTTCCGAGTTGGACGTTGACCAGCGCGCTGGCCGGATAGTTGTTCTGGGTCACCGTCGCGGTGGCGGCGTTGGTCGCGTTGGTCAGGTTGCTGGCGGCGACGATCGCGGCGAGGTCAGCCGTGCTCTGCGTCTTTCGCCGATCGGCAAAGATCGTACCGAGATCGACTGCAAGGCCCGCGCATCCAATGACGAGCGTCATCAGACCCGCACTCATGATCGCGAAGTTTCCCCGGTGATCGGCGCGGAAGCGCCGCAACAGCATCAGGATCGCGGCCATCTTAGAATCCTCCGTACTGGATCGCGGCCGAGCGGACGATGGTGCTCGGCGGAGCAGGAACGAACGGCAGGCTGTAGATGAAGTTGCCGGACGCATTGTAATTCACGGTCACGACGTAGACGTTTGCGTTCGCCGCCGAAGGCGCAGCGCTAACCGAGAGTTTGGCGGGGATCAGAAGAGGATAGGTCGACGCGTTTGCGGCGACGTAGCTCGTGGCGAGGCTGTTGCGTTCGGTGTCGGTCATTCCTGCGATCGATGAACGCGCCGCCTCGGCGGCGAGTTGCTGAACGCCATGCACCATCGCCAGATACGAACCGAAGACGACGATGCCGAATATGAAGGCGAGAAACAGCGGCAGCAGCAGTGCAAATTCGACGGCCGACGCGCCGCTTCGACAGCGAGAAAAACGGATCATGGCACACCTCGAAACGCAAACGGTGGCGCCACGTTGTGAGCCTTAGATTAAGGAAAACTATGAGATTCCTTCCGCGAATCAGGGCCGGTGATCCGCGCAAATGGACGCACCACGCGTTATGGGGGGCACGATACTTGATGGAGAGATCAAAAAATCTTATGCGGTGTCCGCAAAAATCCGGTGCGAGTCTGTAAATTCGGTCGTCCGATACCGTAGCACTACGTGGCAATGCACGTAACGATGCATATGAACATGCTCGCCGCAAATTGCGGCTAAACCAATGTGCAACCAAATGTTAGTATAGCTCGATCACATACTATCGAGTTCGTAATTGCGTCCCGTGCTGAGAATTGGAGCGCCCGCGATGCACAGACCACGTCAACATTTGAATATTCCGACCGAGATCGTTCGCACTGTTGTTGCCATCGCTGAAACGGGAAGCCTGTCGAAGGCCGGGGAGCGTCTCGGCCTGAGTCAGCCCGCGATAAGCTCGCAGGTGAAGCGCCTGCAAAGCCTGGTTGGTGGCGCACTGTTCGTGAGGACAGCGAACGGCACGACAACCACCGAGCTCGGCAAGGTCGCCGTGCAGCAAGCAAGGCGCATTCTTGAAGCGAATGACCAACTGCTTCGGCTCGGTGGCAACAATGAAGGACCGCAGCCGCTGAGGCTGGGGATCAGTACAATGCTCGCCGAGGAGTTTCTGAAGCTGCAGCCAGCCGAGGCACTCACGGATGTCATGGTTCATGCCGACATGTCGCCGGCCATCATCAGGGGGCTCATCGACGGCTACATCGACATCGCCTTCGTCTACAAAAATCCGTCACTCGACTCCGAAGACGAAGTCACTATAGCCAACGAGGTCGAAGAGCGTTCGGCGTGGGTGCGGTCACGGGATTTTGTTCTGCGGCCGGGGGCGCCGATCCCGATCCTGGCGTGGCCGGGCGACGACTGGATGATCCGTACGCTCACCAAGCACAATATCTCGTACAAGATCGTGTTCAGAAGCCCGAATCATCAGTTGCGACTCGAAGCTGCGCGGGCCGGATACGGCCTGACGGCGTGCCCCGAGCGAATGATTCCACCGTTCCTCGTTTCGGCGAAGGACTACTATCTTCCGGAATTGCCGGTCCAGAAGCGACTGCTGTGCGTGCGTCCAGGTCTCGAAGGAAGCCACGCGACGGCGCTGGTGCAGCGGTTGTCCAGCCTGTTCTTCAATGGCGCAAAACCGCTGCGCCAGGTGAGCAATTTGTAGCTGGCGTCGTCCCACGCAGGCGGCGCTGGTCAATAGTGCGGAGGGCGCTCGTTGGCGGGGCCCGGCGCATGCTGTTCGGCTTCCTGAAGCCGGTCGCGCAGTGCGGCGATCTGGCGGGTCAGCGCGTCGATCTGTTTCCACTGGGCCGTGATGGTCTGGCTCAGCGTCTCGATGGTCTCGTCCTGGTAAGTCAGCCGGACTTCCAGCGCATCGATCCGTTCGCTGAGCATTGCGGCATCATTCATGGCCGGCGCTTTCGCTGTCGCATCCGCGCGCGCGCAGGCCGTGCCCGAGCGCGACGCGTTCGTCGAACACAAAGCATTCGCCGCGCCAGCGGCTGTCCCGCTCCGGCGTCTCCTCGAGATATTTGAGAATGCCGCCCTTGAGGTGATAGACCTCGGCGAAACCGTGTGCGAGCAAATAGGCGCTGGCCTTCTCGCAGCGGATGCCGCCGGTGCAGAACATCGCGATCTTCCGGTGCTTCGTTGGATCGAGGTGGCGCGCCGCAAATTCCTTGAACTGCCCAAAGCTCACGATCCCGGGATCGACCGCACCCTCAAAGGTGCCCATGGCGACCTCGAATGCGTTGCGGGTGTCGAGCAGCAGCGTGTTGGGAGAGGCGATCAGCGTATTCCAGTCGGCGGCGTCGACATAGGTGCCGACCCGCCGTGTCGGGTCGACCGTGCCGTCACCGAGCGTCACGATCTCTTTCTTCAACCGCACCTTCAGCCGCTGGAATGGCATCTGCGCGGCTTCGGAGAATTTCAGCTCGAGATTGGCGAGGCGGCCGCCGAACAGCGGCCCGTGCTGCAGCTCCGCGACGAAGCCGTCGATGCCATCGGCCGTGCCGGCAATCGTGCCGTTGATGCCCTCAGGCGCGAGCAGCACGCTGCCCTTGAGGCCGAGCCCGGCGCACAGCATGCGCAGGGGCTGGCGAAGTGCGCGGAGATCCGGCAACGCAGTGAATTGGTAGAAGGCGGCGACCTTGAGGGGCATGGCGGGGGTTTATCAGGCCGCCAAGGCGCGCGAAACCCCGCAAAGCCATGCGTTATCGTGATAATTCATCTGGCATGCCAGGCATTGCCCTGCCGGGGATGAATGTGTCATGTACTTCGCGATCACTGGAATCTGCGCCCGAAAATCACTTAAGCGAGCACTCCGTTATGAGGAATTTCCATTTCGCCGGCCGTTCCACGGTCCATGCCCAGAACGCGATGGTGGCGACATCGCATCCGGAGGCGGCGCTGGTGGCCATCGAGGTCATGCGCGAGGGCGGCACCGCGGCTGATGCTGCGGTCGCAGCCTGCGCGCTGCTCGGCGTCATCGAACCGCAATCGACCGGCATCGGCGGCGACTGCTTCGCGCTGATCCAGCCCAAGGGCGAGGGCAAGATCGTCGCTTATAACGGGTCCGGCCGCGCGCCGATGGCCGCGACCGTCGACTGGTATCTCGAGCGTAATATCCACTCGGTGCCGCTGACATCGGCACATGCCGTCAGCATTCCCGGCGCAATCGATGCCTGGGATGTGATCCTGAAGGATCACGGCAAGTTCGGCTTCGACCGGCTGCTGCAGCCGGCGATCAAGGCCGCCGAAGAGGGCTATGTGGTTGCGCCGCGCATCGCCTTCGACTGGAAGAACCAGTTCGAGAAGCTGAAGAACGGCACCAACACCGAGCGCTATTTGTTGCCGCACGGCAAGCCGGCGGTGGCCGGTGACGTGATCCGCCAGCCCGAGCTCGGCAAGACCTTGCGTGTGATCGCGCAAAAGGGCCGCGATGCCTTCTACAGCGGCGAGATCGCGGCCGACATGGTGGACACGCTGCGCCGGATCGGTGGCCTGCACACGCTGGAGGATTTTGCCGCGCATTCGACCGAGACGACCTCGCCGATCGGCACGGTGTACAAGGGCCACGACGTCTGGCAGTGCCCGCCGAACGGTCCGGGCATCACCATGCTCGTCATGCTGAATATCCTGTCGCGTTTCGACCTGATCAAATTCAAGCCGCTCAGCGTCGAGCGCTTCCATCTCGAGGCGGAAGCCGCGCGCATCGCCTACATGATGCGCGAGCAGTATATCGGCGATCCCCAGCACGCGCATGTCGACGTCGCCGGCATCCTCGCGAAGGAGTTCGCCGACGAGCACATCAAGAACATCCGGATGGATGGGCTGCTCGACCTGCCGAATGTCGCGCCGCCGATGAATCCGTCGACGGTCTACATCACCGTGGTCGACAAGGAGCGCAACGTCTGCTCCTTCATCAATTCGATCGCGCATTCGTTCGGCTCGGCGATCGTGTCTGACAAGACCGGGGTCCTGCTGCAGAACCGCGCCGGCGGTTTCCGCATCCAGCCGGGACACCCCAACTGCATCGCGCCGGGCAAGCGCCCGCTGCACACCATCATTCCGTCGCTTGCGACCAAAAATGGGCGCGCCGTGATGCCGTTCGGAGTGATGGGCGGCCAGTATCAGCCGGTCGGCCAGACCCACGTGCTGACCAACATCCTCGACTATGGCTGCGACGTGCAGGAGGCGATCGATATGCCGCGCGGCCTGCATTACGAGGGCGCTTACCAGCTCGAGGACAGCGTGCCGGTCGAGATCGTCGAGGGTCTCAAGAAAATCGGACACAAGACCACCAGCGTGGTGGGGCCGCTCGGCGGCGGCCAGGCGATCTGGATCGATTGGGACAAGGGCACACTGACCGGCGGCTCCGATCCGCGCAAGGACGGCTGCGCGCTGGGTTATTGATCGGCGCGTCGCCTAGCAGCGACGGGTCGGCACGGAACAAGGCGTTGTCGCGGGGGTTGGTGCTGACAACCTTTCCCCGCGAGGCCCATCATCCGTATCCTCGATTCCGATGACACCGACCAGGCCGATCTGCACGGCGGCTCTTCGCCATGGTTTGCCGCCGCGAAGCAGCCGCAGCGTCCGCAGCTCAGCGAAAATCTGGCCTGCGATGTACTCATCATCGGCGCCGGCATCACCGGCTCGCTGGTTGCCGAACGCCTGACGCGTCAGGGGCTCGACGTCATTATCGTCGATCGCGAGCGGCCCGGCCGCGGCAGCACCGCGGCGAGCACCTCGATGCTGTTGTGGGAGATAGATCGTCCGCTGGTCGAGCTGACGGCGCTTTACGGCTTCGAGCGTGCGGCGCGCGCCTATCGGGCGAGCCTCGCCGCCGTGAGCGGCTTGATAGCGCTGGTTCGTGACCACAATCTTCCAGGCGAGATCAGGAAGAAGAACTCGCTTTATCTGGCGGCCGGCAGCTCCGCGGCCGAATTGCTCGACGAACATCGGCTTCGCCAGCGCGCCGGCCTGCCTGGCGACTTCCTCGATCACGGGCAACTGCTGGAGACCTACGGCATGTCGCGTGCCGGAGCGATCGTATCTTCAGGTGCGGCCGATGCCGATCCGCTCCAGTTGGCCCGCGGTCTGCTCCGGCTTGCGGCCGCGCGCGGTGCGCAGTTGTTCGATGCCGAGGCCGTCACATTCGATCCCGCAGGCGAGGCGGCCACGGTGGGATTTGAGGATGGTCGCGAGATTGCCGCGAAAGCCGTCGTGCTGGCGACCGGCTATGTGATGCCTGATATCGTCCACTCGAAGCTTCAGACGGTGTCATCGAGCTGGGCGATTGCAACGACGCCGCAGCCGCAGAATATCTGGAAGGATGGCGCGCTGATCTGGGAGGACGCGAGGGACTATCTCTATGCGCGAACGACGCCGGCCGGTCGCATGATCATCGGCGGCGAGGACAGCGAGGAGATCGTCGCACCCGATGCCCGCGACCGCCTGATGCCGGAGAAGTCGCGCCGGCTGGCGCAACGTCTCGCCGCGCTCTGGCCGATCGCAGTAACCGATATCGAGTATAGCTGGGCCGGCGTCTTCGACACCACCAGCGATGGGTTGCCGCTGATCGGTCCTGTCCCCGGGGCGAAGGGCGTCTATGCCGCGTATGGCTACGGCGGTAATGGCATCACGTTCAGCTATCTGGCCGCGCAACTGATCGGCGATCTCATCGCAGGCGGGTCCTCGCCCTTGCTAGATGATTTCGCGCTGGGCCGCGATAGCGGCATGGCCGGTCACTGAAAAACGGCTAGAGATTTGCTGTTCGCTGGGCTAGAGACGGCGATCCTTCACGAGAGGTACAAGATGCGATCTTCCCGACGCACGATTATCAGGACTGCGTTCGCCGGCCTTGCGGCGGCAGTCGCCACGCCCGTTGCCAGCCAGATGGCAGCGGCCCAAACCGCAGGAAAGCCCATGACCACAGCCTCAGGCCTTCAGATCACCGACAGCAAGGTCGGCACCGGCGCCTCGCCGAAGCCCGGCCAGACCTGCGTCATGCACTACACCGGCTGGCTTTACGAGAACGGCCAGAAGGGCAAGAAATTCGATTCCTCCGTCGACCGCAACGAGCCGTTCGAGTTTCCGATCGGCCAGGGCCATGTGATCAAGGGCTGGGACGAGGGCGTCTCCACCATGAAGGTCGGCGGCAAGCGCACGCTGATCATCCCGCCGAACCTCGGCTACGGTGCGCGCGGCGCCGGCGGCGTGATTCCGCCGAACGCGACGCTGATGTTCGACGTCGAACTGCTGGGCGTGAAATAGCCAGCATGCAGCAACGGGAGGCGCAGCGGTGAAGATTTCGATCCTCGACGATTATTTCGACACGCTGCGCACTCTCGATTGTTTCCACAAGCTCGACGGCTACGACGTTACGATCTGGAACGATCATGTCCAGGATGTCGATGTACTCGCCGAGCGGTTGCGCGACACGGAGGTGTTGGTACTGATCCGCGAGCGAACGCAGATCCGTACTCCGCTGCTGGAGCGCCTGCCAAAATTGAAGTTGATCAGTCAGCGCAGCGTCTATCCGCATATCGACATCGAGACCTGTACGCGGCTCGGCATCATCGTCTCGTCGGGCCAGCACGCCGATACGCCGTCCTACGCCACGGCCGAATTTACCTGGGGTCTCATTTTGGCGGCGACGCGCGCGATCCCGCAGCAGATGGCGGCGCTGAAGGCAGGCAAATGGCAGATCGGCGTCGGCCGCACGCTGCGCGGCAAGACGCTCGGCATCTACGGTTATGGCCGCATCGGCGCCGTGGTCGCGGGCTACAGCAGGGCTTTCGGCATGAACGTGCTGGTCTGGGCGCGCGAAGCGACGCTGGCGAAGGCACGTGCCGACGGTTACGAGACCGCCGGCAGCAAGGCGGATTTCTTCGCGCGATGCGACGTGCTGTCGCTGCATATGCGGCTGGTCGACGCTACCCGCGGCATCGTCAAGGCCGAAGACCTTGCGCGCATGAAAGAGACGGCGCTGATCGTCAACACCAGCCGCGCGCCGCTGATCGAGCCGAACGCGCTGGTCGATGCGCTGCGCGCAGGCCGCCCCGGCATGGCCGCGATCGACGTCTACGAGAAGGAGCCGCTACGCAACACGTCTGATCCGCTGCTCAATATGGACAATGTGGTTTGCACGCCGCATCTCGGTTACGTCTCGCGCGACGAGTATGAAATCCAGTTCACGGACATCTTCGATCAGATCGTCGCCTTTGCCGATGGCACGCCGACCAACGTCGTCAATCCGGACGTGTTGGCGAAGGCCCGCCCGCGCGGTTGACCAGCCGATAGGCACGAAAAAAGACCGGCCCATCGGGCCGGTCTTTCTCTCAATTCACAATTGGGCGATCAGAGGTTCTTGCTAGCCGCGTTCGCCGCCCGGTTGACGGCGTCCTTGGCGATCTCCTTGGCGTCGCCGACGGCCTTCTGGCCCTTGCCCTTGGCTTCCTGGATCGCGCCTTCGCCCTGCATCTCCTCGGAGCCGGTTGCCTCGCCGATCTTCTGCTTGGCCTTGCCCATTGCTTCGTTGGCTGTGCCCTTGATCTTGTCGGTGGTGCTGCTCATGATTTTCTCCTTCCGGAATGCGTTGAGTCGTCGGACAGGCAACGCGCTCGCACGATGAAATGTTCCTATTTTCCGCTCGCCTGCGCGCGCGCTTTTCGCTAGCGTTCTCCGCACGAAAACTTAACTGGCGAAGGCAGGAACAATGAGCGGTTCCCACGATCACCCCCACCCCCACGATCACGATCATCATCACGACGATGAGCGCTGGAAGCACGACGGCGTACGCGTCATTCCGGGCAACCAGCTCGATCCGAACGTGCCGTCGACGGCGGGCATGGACCGCAAGGCCGCGATCAATTTCGCCCGCGTCGGCGCGCAGAAATTGTGGGCCGGCACCGTCAGCATCAAGCCTGACGCCAAGACCGGCGCGCATCATCACGGCCATCTCGAAAGCATCATCTATGTCGTGAAGGGCAAGGCGCGGATGCGCTGGGGCGAGAAGCTACAGTTCACCGCCGAAGCCGGCCCCGGCGATTTCATCTTTGTGCCGCCCTACGTGCCGCACCAGGAAATCAACGCCAGCCGCGACGAGGTGCTGGAATGCGTGCTGGTGCGCTCCGACGGCGAGGCGGTCGCGATCAACCTCGACATCGAGCCGGTGGAGAAGCCGGAAAACGTGCTGTGGGTCGACCCGGTGCACCGGCATCCCGACGAGACAAAATAAAGGCGCGGCGCGGCCGCGACGAAAAAGAATAACGACAAGCCAGGGGAGGTCCGCATGACGCTCGTCCGTTACGAGAGCGCCGACCACATCGCGACCATTACGATGGCGCGCAGCGAAAAGCACAACGCGCTCAACAACGCGTTGTGTACGGAGTTGCGTGACGCGTGGTTGCGCTTTCGCGACAGCGACGATCGTGTCGCGGTGCTGGCTTCATCGGAGGAAAAGTATTTCTCGGTCGGCGCCGATGTCGCTGATCTTCCAGTCAACATGTGGCACGCGGTACCTGGTCTTGGTGTCGAGCTTGACAAGCCGGTGATATCAGCGACATCCGGCTGGGTCGTGGGTGGCGCCTTCGTGCTGGTCCAGATGGCCGATCTGTGCGTGGCGTCGGAGACGACGCGTTTCATCTATCCCGAGGGAAAGATCGGCACCACCGCGGGTGGCGTCTCATCGGTGATGGCGCGGATGCCGCACAAGATCGCGATGGAATTTCTGCTGGTCGGCGAGGAAATGTCGGCGGAGCGCGCCTTCCAGATAGGCTTCGTCAACCAGGTCGCGCCAAAAGGCCAGCACCTCGCGATGGCGCAGGAGATGGCCGCGAAAATCGCCGGCAATGCGCCGCTGGTGGTCCGCGCGCTGAAGAAGCTGGCGCGTGAGGCCATGCCGAAGGGACCTCTGGAAACCGTCGCCGACGTGCGGCGGCTGCTCGATGAAGTTAGGGACAGCGAAGATCTCAAGGAAGGCGTGAAGGCCTTCGCAGAGAAGCGGAAGCCGACGTTCACGGGGAACTAGCGGTAAGACGCAGCTCTCACCGCATTCGCCATTCCGGGGCTCGCGAAGCGAGAGCCCGGAATCCATCCCGCCACGCGATATGCGGTGAAATGGATTCCGGGCTCGACGCTGCGCGTCGCCCCGGAATGACGACGATGGGAGAGTCACACAAACACCGTGTGATCGATCGGCGTCGTCGGTACCACGTAGCCGTACCGCGTATTCGACGGCTCGGCGCCGGCCTTCTCATATTGCGCCTTCATCATCGCGAACCGATCGTCCTTCAGCTCCAGCATCGCGCGCTTCGGCTGGATGTTGTAGAGCCGCGCATTGTTGTCGCCGAAGATCGCGGTCTTGACCGGGCCGTCGGCTGGGCCGAGCGGCGCGTAGCCGAACTTCTTCTGCATCACCTCGGGAATTTCCAGCCGTCGCAGCCCCTCGATTTGCCATTGCGGCGCGCCGGTCCACAACGCGTCGGTGCCCCAGCAGACGTGATCGACGCCGAGCCCCTTGATCAGGGTACCCATCAGCGCGGCGCAGACATTAGGCTCGGCGACCAGCGTGGTCGCGAACAATTGCCCGACGTCGCCATAGACGTTATTGACGCCGTATTGCGCGGGGATGTCGGCGAGATCAGAGGTCCAGGCGATCCGGCCGGTGCGCTCGAATTCGGCGAGCGCCACCTTTGGATCGCCGCCGACATGGCGATAGGACGAGTGATAGATCACGAAGTTGAGCTGCGGCCAGTCCTTGGCGGCCTGGCCGACATCGGCGACGTCGGCGAAGCCGCGCAAATTCGGATACTGCTTCTCGATCCCGGGAGGGAACAGGCCCTTGTGGACGCAGACATTCTTGATGCCCGCCTTCACCATCTTCTCATAGCCCTTGTAGGTGACTTTCTCGTCGTCCAGCCGCCAGGGGTAGCGGCTGATCTCCTTGTGGGTATTATCGCCGATCGTGTAGCCCTTGCAGGATTCCGGATTCAGGGCGAGCGCGGCATCGAGCTTGTCAAGCCAGCCGGGCTGCCCTGGCGTGAAGATGGCGTGGCAGAACACGCGGCGCGAGCCGGCTTCGTCGTTCATCTTCTTGCGGGCGTCGGCCATCTGCTCGTTGGTCAGGAACCAGTCCTGCTCGATATCCGACGGCGCCGACGAGATCAGCGCGATCTTGGTGTCGCTGTCGAGAAACATCTCCTTCTTGTAGTTGTTGAACTTGAGGTCCTCGATGGTCTGCTCGTGGTCGTTGAGCTCCTTGTTCCACCCGGCCTTGCCGACCGCCTTGCGCATCTCGACGAAGCCCATGATGCGGGTGTCGTCGCGCAGGAAATGGGTGTGCATGTCCATGATGAACTGGTCCTTCAGTCCATTGGCGCGCGCCTCGGCGATCGCCGGTGTCGCTGCCTCCGCCGGCGTCACGTCGAACAGCGGACCGTAGACCTGGTTCATCGCGACAAAGGAGGCGGCCATGCCGGCCGCGGTCTGGAAAAATCTTCGGCGGTCGAGGCCTTGTTTGCCGCCGAGATCGTCGGCCATGGCGAGCAGCCGCGCCTCGACCTCGCGCTGCCGCTCATTCTGCGGATCGGGATAGAACTCGTCGCTGGAGACGATCTGGGTCGGGATCGGCGTCTGGTATTGGCAGAGTTCGGAGGGCATCAAGGCGGCAAGTTCTTGCTCGGTCAGATTGCTGCTCATACTTCGCTCCCGCTTCGCGCCGGATGTTTCCGGTCGGACCGCGGGGAGACTAAGCTCAACTCAATCCGTCGTCCGTGCGGAACGCCGGCGACCGTGTTCACAAAATCGTGCACTGGATCTGCGGTCGTAAAACGCCGGCGTTGCGCGTTCACTCGCAGCCTTACGCAGGCGCTGCTATGCTCGATCGCACCGGACGAAGAATCCGAGCCGCAGGGGAGACCAGGCATGACCCATTTCGACGATCCGCGCCCCGACCATTTGCGACGCACCGTCATCAAGGGCATTGGCGTTGCAACGGCGGCCAGTGTGCTCGGGGCGCCGGCGCAGGCCGCAACGGCGATCCCAGCCGAAGGCGAGATCTGGAGCAGCGAGTATTGGGCGAAGAAGGGCGACGTTCCGCTGTGGATGTTTCGCAAGCGGGTCGGCGCGCCGAAGCCGGGCGAGCCGGCGCGGCCGGTCGTGTTCTTTGTCCACGGCTCGTCGGTGACCTCAAGGGCCTTCGACCTCACGGTGCCCGGCAAGGGCGAATATTCGCTGCTCAACGCCTTCGCGCGCTTTGGCTTCGATTGCTGGACCATGGATCATGAGAATTACGGGAAGTCAGGCCGCACGTCAGGCAATGCGGACATCGCGAGCGGCGTCGAGGATTTGAAGGCCGCCGTGGACGTGATCGCCCGCGAGACCGGGCAGACGAAATATCACTTCGTCGGCGAATCCTCCGGCGCGCTGCGCGCGGGCGCCTACGCAATGGCGGCCCCTGATCGAATCGACCGGCTGGTGTTCGCGGCCTTTACCTACAAGGGCGAGGGCTCGCCGACATTGGCGAAGCGCGCCGAGCAACTCGCCTATTATCGCAGCCACAACATGCGCAAGCGCGACCGTGACATGATCCGCTCGATCGCGACCCGCGATAAACCAGGCACGTCGGATCCTGCGGTGATGGAGGTGCTGGCCGATGTCGAGATGCAGTTCGGCGACCAGATTCCGACCGGCACCTATCTCGATATGACCGCCAACCTGCCGGTGGTGCATCCGGAGAAGGTGCTGGCGCCGGTGCTGCTGGTGCGCGGCGAATATGACGGCATTGCCGCCGTTCCAGATCTCGAGGAGTTCTTCAACAAGCTGCCGAACGGCGACCGCCAATTTATCATCTTGCCCGGCACCGCACATTCGGTGGCGCTTGCGATCAACCGCGAACTGTTCTGGCATGTGACACGGGCCTTCCTGACCATGCCGGCACCGGTCGTCACTTAAGCGATGTCGTTCCGGGGCGTGCGAAGCACGAACCCGGAACCTCGAGATTCCGGGTTCGATGCTATGCATCGCCCCGGAATGACATCTGAAAATTTTTGGCAGCCGATGTCGGAAGTCCCCCACCCAGTTCGTTCTCGGGGCACAACCCGCAAAAAAGGAGCGCCTTGATGTCCAAACTGGTCTTCATCAATCTGCCGGTCAGCAATCTCGCCCGTGCCACCGCCTTCTACGAGGCGATCGGCGCGACCAAAAATCCGCAATTCTCCGACGACACCGCCTCCTGCATGGTGATATCAGAGACCATCCACACCATGCTTTTGACCCACGACAAATTCCGGCAGTTCACGCCCAAGACAATCTCCGACGCCAAGACCACGAGCGAAGTGCTGATCTGCCTCTCCGCCGATAGCCGTGACGCGGTCGACGACACCGTGAGCAAGGCCAGGGGCGCCGGCGGCACCGCCGATCCGTCGCCGAAGCAGGATTATGGCTTCATGTATGGCCGCAGCTTCGAGGATCCCGATGGTCACATCTGGGAAATGATGTGGATGGACGTCGAAGCCGCGACCAAGGCGCAGTCCGCTGCGGCGGACGCCTGATCGCATTAAGCGGGGCATGACAGTTTGCTTAATAGCTGAACCGCAATCCCACGCCGCCATGGATGGTGTTGCCGACCGGCTGCGGGCCGGCGGTGCCGTTGAGGAAGAGGTCGGCGACCCAGCCCTTGTTGATGCGGAAGCCGACCCGGCCGCCGTATTCGAACCAGCCCTGGTTGCCGATCGTCGGCACGATGGTCCCGTCGCCGGTGACGGTGGCGACGATGCCGGAATGGGTGGCGAAGGATTGCACCCAGCCGCCATTGATATTGGCTTCGATGTTCGATCCGAACAGATGCGTCCACTGGCCGCCGACCTTGACCAAATTGGTGCGATCGGTGCCGTCGGCGATCGACGCATTGAACGGATTGAACACGACGGTGGCATCGCTGTAGCCCTTGACCCGCTGCCACAACTGCCAGACTTCGACCGAGGCCGCGACCTCGTCACGCGGCGACAGGCGGCTGATCCAGCCCGCGCGGCCGTAGACGCCGTAGTTCTCGCTCGTTGTCTCGCCGGTGACCGACACCGGTCCGAGGCTTGTCGTGTAGCTGCGGGTGTAGCGCACCTTTTCGAACGGCGAGAGAATCGTGCCGATGTCGAAGAACGGCCGCGACGAGCCCCAATCGACGAAGTCATAGCGCAGCGCGAAGGCGCCGATCGGTGCGCTGGTGATGTTGTAGCCGCCCTCGCCGTACTGCGTGTAGGCGATGCCGGCAAGCAGCGACAGGTTCGGCGTGAGGGTCTTGCGGCCGTGGATGCCGGCCGAGAACGAGCCGGCTGAACCGAACGCACTGATGCAGTCGTCGCAATTGACCTGTTCGTTGACGCCGAGCAGCACCGAGCCGAGCACACGGTTGGTGATCATCTGGTTGAAACGCTGGTCGGCCAGGCCATTGATCGAGCCGCCGCTCGATGGCGCGCCGGTGATTGGCGTCGGTGTGGGTGTCGGAGTGGGCGTAGGCGTCGGGGTTGGAGTAGGCGTGGGCGTGGGCGTGGGCGTAGGCGTTGGCGTGGGGGTTGGTGTCGGAGTAGGTGTCGGCGTTGGAGTGGGGGTCGGGGTAGGCGTTGGCGTGGGTGTCGGAGTTGGCGTAGGTGTCAGCGGCGCTTCCTGGGCCCGTGCGGGAGTTACCGCAAGCGTCGACGTCGCCACCAACGTGATGGCAAGCGCCTGGCCAAGGCGTCGACCAAATCCAGCAGAACGCGCTTGCGAAGGCTGCGATCCATCCCGCATAAAGGGTCGTCGAACGCTCACGGTCGCCTCACTGGCTGGCTAAACTGTTTGAAGCCTCCTCGCATGGACATTTGTCCACTCAGGTTTTCAATCTTGTGCGAGATCCAATGGATCTGATCTGCTATTTGCATCCTGGCTGGCGACCGCTGATCCGCCCGGCGCCTGCGCTGCGCGACTGGATGGACCGAACGCCGGAATCGTTCGCCTATCGCTGTCTGCCCCTGAATACCGCCAACGCGCATGGCTGGGAGTTGCTCAATCCCTGCGCCTTCGATGCCTGCTGGAACGGAGAGACCGACACCGGCGCTGTTACGATCAGGGCGCAAGCAGATGGATCTGTCGCGAGCCATGCGACGTCCCTGTTCGGGCAGGGTATCCTCACATTCCACATTCCCGGCATCTTTCGCACGCCTTCGGGATGGAATTTGTGGGTCGGCGGTTCGCCGAACCGTCCGAAGGACGGGATTCATCCGCTGACCGGAATCGTCGAAACCGATTGGTCGCCGTTCACCTTCACCATGAACTGGCGCTTTACCCGTCCGAACCACTGGATTCATTTCGAAGCCGGCGAACCGATCTGCTTCTTCTTTCCGGTTCAGCGCGCGCTGTTCGACGACGTCGAGCCCGTAATGGCGCCGATCGATGCCGAGCCGGATCTGCTCAACCGCTTTCAGGAATGGAGCAGGGGACGCGACAGCTTCGTGTTGCAAATGGCCGATCAGCCGCCGCCGGCTCCCGCCGACAGGTGGCAGAAGCATTACTACCGTGGCGTCGATATGAGCGGGAAAGAGCAGGTCGCGGACCATCGCACGCGGCTGCGACTCAAGCCGTTCGATGTTTCGGCCGTTCCCGATCTGTCGGAGTCGCCGGTTGCGACGGTCTCCAGCGTAGGGTCCGCCGCGCCGAACCAGGCCGCGCAGCAGAATACGCCGCAATCTCAATCCAGGCTCGACCTGCGCAAGCGCGAGTGGCTGCTGGACACGCTGGAGCGGCTGCGCACGCTGTCGCCGCAATATCAGGATATCGAAAGGCGCGCGGCGCTGAGCAGCGACGAATTCCTCGATCGTTACTATGCAGCCAATCGCCCCGTCATCCTGACCGGTGAAATGTCCGCCTGGCCCGCGCTGGCGAAATGGACGCCGACCTATCTCAAGCGTGCCGTCGGCAATGTCGAAGCAATGTCGGCGCTGCACCCGGACATGGGATTTCCGGACAAATTCCTGACCCGCGACGGCGAGCATCCCAACGGCACGATATGGATCGGGCCGGCGGGGAGCCTGACCTCGCTGCGCTACAATCTCACCAACAATCTGATCGCGCAGGTGGTGGGACGCAGTCGCTTGCTGGTGCTGCCGGCCGCGGAGGTCGGCAAGCTCTACAACCATCAGCACGTCTTCAGCGAGATCGCGGATATCGAGGATCCTACGCTGCCGCTGTCGCGTTTCCCGCAGCTCGCCGACGCAAACTTCACCGAAGTGACGCTGATGCCCGGCGAGATGCTTTTCATGCCGGTGGCGTGGTGGCATCAGGTTCGCTCGATCGATTTCAGCGTCACCGTCACCTACACGAATTTCCGCTGGCCGAACGACGCTGGCAGAAGCTTTCCGGTCCCCTGATCGGTGCGTGCCTGAGGACATGCTCATCGTCCGCACAGCATGCCGGTGGGATCGTCGTCGACCGGCGGCGTCACCGGCGTCGCGTCGGCATATTGGGTGACCGTGCATAGTCCTGCCGTCTGGCTGCAGGTCGCGGCAAACGTCCAGAGCGGGTTGTTGGCTTTCTGGATCGTGATGCGGCCGCCGGTCGAGGTGATGATCGCGGTGTCGCCGGGCTTGGTCAGCTCGACGCACTGGAAGTTCGTGGTGCAGACGGTCGCAGCACCCTCCTGCAGGACAATGGTGCTCTTGCCCCGCTGCGACAGCGTGTCGATGATGGTGCCGCGAACGCCGATGGTCGCAAGCGGCGTCGTGATCTTGTAGGCGGCCTTGTCCGAATGGCCGGTGACGAAACGGAACGCACCCGACGTCAGCCGGATCGCGACATCGCGATAATGATGTTCGTCGTCGAACACGGTGCGGTCGAGCTTGAGCGTCGAGCCCGGCCCGAGCGAGAGGTTGGTGCTGTCGGCCATCACCAGCCGCGTCGCGCTGTCGGCGCCGGTGCGAACGGTCTCGTCGCGCAGCAGCGCATCGCCGACGTTGATCTGCGTTGTCGATGAGGCGGCGACACGAACGACTTCATTCTTGACGACGGCGGCTTCGCCGACGCGGGTCTGCGCCTGAACGGGAGTTGCCGTCAGCGCGACTACAAAACCGAATGAAAGAATTGAGAGAAAGCTGCGAGGCGAATTCATTTCAAAACCGATCGACCTGTCCCGACATCGTACCGGATCGCGCACGCATCTGATGTTGTAATTTTATCACAAGCAGCGCTGAGTTGACTCGGATGGTTAGTGTCGGTGAATTCGAGATGCGTTCAACGTGATGGACATGAAAGTGACTTCCGATCACACTCGTCACGTACATCACGTCAGACAAGTTCGACGTACCTCACACATCGCTCACACTCGCCTCGGTCGCATCACATTCGATCCGTGAAAACCGTATCCGAATCCCCTTCTGTTCTGCGGCGTCCGGCCGCGCGTACAGCGATTATCGCTGCCGCGATCTTCGTCGCGGCTCAGGTCGTGCTGCTGCTCGGAATCGCCACGCCGGACAAGCTCTATTTCGACGAGGTGCATTACGTGCCGGCGGCGCGGCAGCTGCTGTTGCCGGCGATTGAGGGGCCGATCCTCAACCCGATGCATCCGCCGCTCGCCAAGGAGATCATTGCGCTCTCGATCAAGGCGTTCGGCGACGGGCCGCTGGGATGGCGTTATCCTGCGACGCTGTTCGGTGCGTTCGCGCTGGTCGGCGTTTATCTCTGTGCGCTGGCGCTGTTCGCATCGCAGGAGCGCGCGATCGCAGCTGTGCTGCTGGCGTTCTTCAATCAGATGCTATTTGTCCAGTCGCGGATCGCGATGCTGGATATTTTCGCGCTTGCCTTCAGCCTGTTTGCGATCGCGGCCTTCATCCATGGTTTCAGGCAGAGCCGACCGCAGCTCGCCTTTGCGCTGGCGGGGTTTGCCGTCGGCTTGTCGATGGGCTGCAAATGGAGCGGGCTGTTCGTGCTCGCGACCTGTATTGCGATCGTCGCATTGATCCGTCTGATGCAGAGCTGGCGCACGCGCTTTGCCGACGGCAATGATGAGGACTGGTACCGGCCGGATCAATGGCCGGATCTCCGCGTCCATCACGTCGTCGGCTGCTTCATGCTGATTCCGGCGGTCGTCTATCTCGCGACTTTTGTGCCGCTGTACGGCCTCTCGTTCTCCGACCTCATGGAGGCGCAGCGCCGCATCTTTGCCGACAACACCACGACTGCGATCGCCGGTCATCCCTATTCGAGCACATGGCCGTCCTGGCCGTTCCTGGTGCGGCCGGTCTGGTATCTGTTCGAAAAGGTCGACGACGGCCGGATCGCGGCGGTGGTGTTTCTCGGCAATCCGCTGATCCTGTGGCCCGCGCTGATCGCGCTCACGGTGGCGCTCCGCGACTGGATCGTCGCGCGCAAGCGCGATGCGTTCCTGGTGCTTGCGTTCTACCTCGGCCCGTATCTCGCCTGGGCGTTGCTGCCGCGCACGCTCGGCTTCATCTATTATTATCTGCCGGCTGCGACCACGGCGAGCCTTGTGCTGGTCTATGCATTGACGCGCAAGGGCGCGCCACGCTGGCTGCTATGGGCGTTCGTCGCGGTCGGCGGCGCGGGCTTCGTCGCGATGCTGCCAATCACGGCGGCGTTCATCGAGACGTCGATGGCGACGTTCAACCGGCTGATGCTGTTCCAGAGCTGGATCTGAGACGCTGCGATCTCAGAAGCCGAACCAAGAGATCCGGCTCCAGGAGATGTGGTGCCGGTGGAAACTCGGCAAATAGATCGGGAACGGCTCCCAATAGGCGAAGTGCCGGTAGTGGCGATGGGCGTAACGGCGATGGCGGCGCGGCGCCGGTTCGGCCGCAGCCGGCTGCGGTGATGCCTCCGCGGCCTTCGGTGTGATCGACGGACGCGGCACGCTTGCCGGCGTCTCGCCTTGCGCCGGCACCGCGGGCGCTGCCGCCGCCGGTGCCGCTGCGTCCTTTGGCGTGGGGGCGTCTTCGGCATGCGCGAGCGACAAGCCGAAGGTCAGCAGTGCCGCAATGGCAATGCCCGTCAGTTGCTTCTTCATGTCGAGATTCCCCCAGGGGCAATTCGCCGTGGCTGCTCAGCCGTCGCGGTCGGTGGAAATGGACTTTTGAAATTGAGCCATCCGCCTGGCGTTGCCGACAGGCGGATCGAAAACGGGGAGGCTATTGCGACGCCGTCTTGGTGTCCATGTTGACAACCTGCACGCGGCGGTTCGCCGGGTCCATCGGCGCGTTCGGGTCCTTCGGCCTGTCCTTGCCGTAGCCGACGGTCACCAGGTTGGAGCCGTTCAGGCCGTAGCGCTGGACCAGGTATTTCTTGATGGTGTCGGCGCGGCGCTCCGACAGACCCTGGTTATAGGTTTCGCCGCCGACCGCATCGGTGTGGCCGGCGACGACGAAGGTCGAGCCCTTCAGGCTGGCGTCGGACAGCGCCTTGCCGAGCTCCTGCACGGCCTGGTTCGACTCCTTGCTGATGTCAGCCGAATTGTAGTCGAAGTGAATCTCCAGATCGATCTTCGGCTTGTTCGAGGCGATCTCGGCGATCTCCTGGCGCTCACCGAGCGACAGCGACCGGGTCTGCCGGTTGCGGACCGTGTTGAGGAAGCTCGATTCCTTGACCGATATGGCCGGGTCGACCTGCGGGCCGGCCGACAGGCCGCGAGTGACCGGTTTCGGCTTCAATGCGTTCAGGATCTGGGCGGCGGGGACGGTGTCGTCACCAGCCAGTGCGAGGCCCGCCGTCATCGACAGCACGGCGCCGATCGTCAGAAGAGACAGGGAGAGAGAGCGGGTCATGGTGTTCATCCTCGACTGTGACGCCAGCCAACCTTGGCTTGCTGTCAATTTGATGCCGGGACAGTAGAACCGGTTCAAAGCCCTGAATGTGATCTAGGTCACGTTGAGATTCCCGTGCCGTTCCGCCATCGCTGCGACGGCGAGGACGGGCGAGGGGCACTTTCTGGAATTCCGTCCCCAGAGCTGCGCACCAGCGGCGCGTCGCACCGTCGTTGAATCGGGTTCGAGCGTCCCATTTCCCTGTGTGATCTGTATCACGGTAGAGAATTGTGCGCCGGATCACATTGCACCCATCGGATGAGGACCTCCCGGGCAGCACGCCCCGAGGTCACGCAAGGGGAGAGTGGATCATGCGGCGGCTTTTGATTGCAGCTCTATCACTGGCGGGATTTCTGGTCGGCACAGATGCGGCGCTCGCCGACAAGCGGGTGGCCTTCGTGGTCGGCAACGGCGCCTACAAGAACGTGGCCCAGTTGCCCAACCCGGTGGCCGATGCAAAGGCGATGGCCAAGCTGCTGCGCAATGTCGGCTTCGAGGTTGTCGAGGGATCGAACCTGACCCGCGACAAGATGACGGAGAAGCTGCTGGACTTCGGCAAGAAGGCGGAGGGCGCCGACGTCGCGCTGTTCTTCTATGCCGGCCACGGCATCGCGGTGAACGGCATCAACTATCTGCTGCCTGTTGACGCCGACCTCAAATCCGAAATGGACGTCAAGCTTGGTGCGGCGATCAACGTCGATCTCACGCTCGAGCAGACCATGAGCGATGCCAAGGTCAAGCTGGTGCTGCTCGATGCCTGCCGCGACAACCCGTTTGCCGCCAAGATCCGTTCGGCCAAGGCGACCCGCAGCGTCAGCGTGGAGACCGGCCTTGCCGAGATGAAGTCGGGCGAGGGCACCCTGATCGCATTTGCGACCGGCCCCGGCCAGACCGCGCTCGACGGCGAGAACGGCACCAACAGCCCGTTCACCCGCGCGCTGCTCGCCAACATTGCGACCCCTGGCGTCGAGATCCAGCAGGCCATGACCAAGGTCCGCGCCCAGGTCAACGAGGAGACCAACAAGGGCCAGCTGCCTTGGGGCCACACCAATTTGATCGGCACCGTCTATCTCAACCCGACGGCGGCGGCGGCCTCGTCCGAAACCGCGACGACCGAAGCTGCGGCTTCGTCCGGGACCGGCTCCGAGGTCGAGCTCGAATTCTGGCGCTCGATCAAGGACACCAACAAGGTCGAAGAGCTCAACGCTTACCTGACCAAGTATCCGAACGGCACCTTCAAGCCGATCGCGCTCGCCCGTATCGCTTCGCTGCAGGACGGCCCGTCGACCACGACGCGTAACCTCACCACCGGCACCGGCACCGATCCTGCGACCTTCAACGAGGAAGCAAGCCAGATGACCGAGGATCAGCTTGGGCTCGATCGCAACCAGCGTCGCGACGTGCAGCGCCGCCTCACCGGCCTCGGCTTCGACGTCAAGGTCTCCGGCAAGTTCGACGATGCGACCCGCGGCGTGATCACCCGCTGGCAGGCGGCCCGGGGCTATCCGAAGAGCGGCTATCTCAACGCGCTGCAGCACAAGGCGCTGCAGACCGAGATCCTCGCGAGCCGCGTCGCGTCCGCCTCCAGCGACGAGTCCGACGACGAGCCCCGTCCGTCGCGTCGCCATGGCGGCGGCGGTGGCGGCAGCCGTCACTATCATCATGGCGGTGGCGGTGGCCCGGGCGCCTTCTTCGGCGGCATGATGGGTGGACTGTTCCGCCACTGAGGTTAGTAATCCGAATTTCGACATCAAAGGCGGCCTCATGGGGCCGCCTTCTTCGTTGATGACGCTGATGTGTGGCTGATATCCGCCGGACCGCTCTGCAAAACCGCACGAATCTAGCTACATTGCTCCCAAATGCCCCGCCCGACCGAACCCCTTGCCCTGAGCGATGCCTCTGCCCGCCGCATCTGGCTGCGCGCGCAGCGGCTCGATGCAAAGGCGCCATTCGGCGAAGGGGCGGCAGCCGTCGCCGCCGCCGTCGACCATCTCGGCTACGTGCAGATCGACACCATCAACGTGATCGAGCGCTGCCACCACCACATCCTGTTTTCCCGGATCCCGAATTACCGCCGCGCCGACCTCAAGCAGGCGCAGAGCGCGGACAAGAGCGTGTTCGAATACTGGACGCATGCGCTGTCCTACATTCCCTCCAAGGACATCGGCTTCTTCCTGCCGGCAATGAAGGCGCACAAGCGCGAGGGCCACAAATGGTTCTCGTCGGTCACGCCATCAGATACGCGCAAGGTGATGCGGCTGCTGCGCGCCGGTCCGCTCACCATCCGCGACATCGACGACGACGTGCTGACCGAGAAGGAGCATCTCTGGCAGAGCCGCAAGCCGTCGAAGCGCGCGCTGCAGCTCGCCTTCTATGGCGGCGTGGCCACGGTCAGCGAGCGCACCGGCATGCTGAAGACCTACGAGCTGATGATCAGGCATTTTGGCTGGGACAAGCCGCCGAAGCCGGCGTCGGCATCCGGGTTCATCGCCTACCTGCTCGACCGTGCGCTGCGCTCGCAAGGAATCGTCAGTCTGGACTCGATCTGCCATCTCGACGCGCCGAGCAAGAAGGCGGTGCGCCGCTTGATCGACGCGCGTGTTCGCCGCAAGGAGCTGGTGCCGCTTGCGCTCGAAGGCGCCGGCAAGCAGGAGCATTGGGCGCGGCCCGACGTGCTGGAGCCGGCCGCTGAGGGCGATCCTGATCTCGTCCACATCCTCTCGCCGTTCGATCCCCTGATCATCCAGCGCAAGCGCACCGAGTTGATTTTCGGCTACGGCCATCGCTTCGAGGCCTATGTGCCGAAGCAGAAGCGCCTGTTCGGCTATTTCGCGCTGCCGGTGCTGGTCGGCGACGAGATCGTCGCCGCCCTCGACCTGAAGACCGACCGGCAGAACAAAAAGCTCCTGATGCAGAAATGGAGCTGGGTCGGGCCGGGCAAGAAGCAGGCCGCGCGCAAGGAGCTGAAGCGCCGCATCGAGGACGAACTGGATCGGTTCGAGCGGTTTCAGTTGGCGGAGTGAGCCTGAGTCTCTCCCCCGTCATTGCGAGGAGCGAAGCGACGAAGCAATCCATCTCTCCACCTGCGGCGCTATGGATTGCTTCGCGGAGCCTGTCATCGGGCGGCGCTTTGCGCCGACCCGTTGGCTCGCAATGACGGAGGTGGCGCAGCCGATCATTCCGCCCAGGCTCCCGTTCCACGCTGTGGGCTATGAGTTTTTGCCATTGCTCAATGCGCTCGCACCCAATAATCGTCAAGACAAGCAAGACCCGGGGGAAACACATGAGCCAGACCGCGACCATCGCGCCGAATAGCGCCGCGCGCAGCGAGATCGAAACATCAACCATCCGCGCGATTTCCTGGCGGCTGATCCCGTTCCTGATCCTGGCCTACTTCTTCTCCTATCTCGACCGCGTCAATCTCGGCTTCGCGGCGCTGACCATGAACGCCGAGCTGAAGTTCTCGCCGCTGGTGTTTTCCTTTGGTGCCGGCATCTTCTTCATCGGCTATTTCATCTTCGAGGTGCCGAGCAATCTGGCGCTGGAGAAGTTCGGCGCCAGCCGCTGGATCGCCCGCATCATGGTGAGCTGGGGCATCCTCTCGGCGCTGATGGCGACGGTTTATGACGAGCGGAGCTTCTACGCGGTGCGCTTCCTGCTCGGCGTGGCGGAGGCCGGCTTCTTCCCCGGCATAATCCTCTATCTCACCTATTGGTACCCGGCCCAATATCGCGCCCGCTTCCTTGCCGCATTCGCGCTCGCCGTTCCGGTCTCGACCGTGATCGGCGCGCCGATCTCGGGCATGCTGCTCGGGCTCGACGGCGCGATGGGGTTGAAGGGCTGGCAGTGGCTGTTCGTGATCGAGGGCGTGCCCTCGGTGCTGCTCGGCATCGTCACCTGGTTCTATCTCACCGACAGCCCTGAGAAGGCCGACTGGCTCTCGGCCGAGCAGAAGGCGTGGCTGAAGTCGAAGCTCGATGCCGAGGTTGCCGCCAAGCAGGCGGTGAAGCACGTCTCGCTCGGCGAGGCGCTGACCTCGCCCAAGGTGCTCGCGCTCAGCGCGATCTATTTCGGCTTCGTCGCCGCGCTCTATGGCATGCAGTTCTGGCTGCCGCAGATCGTCAAGGCGTTCGGCCTCACCAACGTGCAGACCGGCTTCGTCACTGCGATCCCCTATCTGTTCGGCACCATCGCGATGATCCTGTGGGCGCGCCATTCGGACGCGACACGCGAGCGCGTGCTTCACGTCGGCGGTCCGCTGCTGCTCACCGCGCTGGCGCTCGGCGTCTCCAGCTACATCAGCGATCCCATCCTGACCATGATCGTGCTGACGGTGGCCGCGATCGGCGTGTTCTGTACGTTCGCGGTATTCTGGACGCTGCCGACCGCCTGGCTCTCCGGCACCGCCGCCGCCGGCGCCATCGCGCTAATCAACTCGATCGGCAACCTCGCCGGCTTCGGCGGGCCCTATCTGATCGGCTGGGTCAAGGAATCCACCGGCAGTACGTCGACGGGCCTGCTGGTGCTGGCGCTGCTGCCGCTCGCAGCCGGCCTGCTCGCCTGCCTCGGCGGGCATGAGACGAAGACGGAGTTCGCGGGGGCAAAGTAGCTTCTGATGGGTAGCCCGGATGCAGCGAAGCGCAATCCGGGATATTTCTCGCCGCTGAGTGTGCTGTCCCGGATTTCGCTGCGCTTCATCCGGGCTACGCCATTTCCCAAAACCCCTGTTCAACGCCCCGCTAATCATGGCCAAGCTCACGAATTGGTGTTCACTGACGAATATTGACATTTATCAGTGATCAATTGATACTCTTCATCAGTCGTCAGCCGATGGAGATTGTCCGATGTTCGTCCATTCCGTTTTGTCCAGCTATTCCAGGCTGTTGACTGGAGCGTTACTGGCATTTGCGGTGCTCGCGCTGACCGGCTGCAACGAAAAGGCGGCCGAAAAGGCCGATCCGGGACGCCCCGTGCTGGTGGCGACCGTCCATTACGAAGCCGAGACCCCTGAGCGCAGTTTTGTTGGCACGATCAAGCCCCGGATCGAAGCCGACATGGGCTTTCGGGTTGCCGGCAAGGTGGCCAAGCGGCTGGTCGAGGTCGGGCAGACAGTCGATATCGACCAGCCCTTGGCCACCCTCGACGAGATCGATCTGAGGCTGCAGGCCGAGCAGGCCGATGCCGAGTTCCGCGCCGCCACCGGCGTGCTGGCGCAGGCGGCCGCCGCCGAGCAGCGCGCCAAGGATTTGAAAGCCAAGGGCTGGGCCACCGACGCGGCGCTCGATTCCGCCAAGGCGGCCGGTGACGAGGCCCGCGCGCGGCTCAACCGTGCCGAGCGCTCGGTCGAGCTGACCAGGAACTCCCTGTCATACGCAACGCTGGCGGCCGACACCCGTGGTGTCGTCACAGCGACCATGATCGAGCCCGGCCAGGTGGTTGCCGCGGGCCAGGCCTCGATCCGTGTCGCCCGACTTGGCGAGAAGGAGGCGGTCGTCGCGATCCCCGAGACGCTTCTTGCTCGCGCCAAGTCGGGCGTTGCCACGGTCACGCTGTGGTCGGACGCCAAGAGGACCTATGCCGCGAAGCTGCGTGAGGTTGCACCGTCTGCCGATCCCGCAACCCGCACCTATCTCGCAAAATTCTCGCTGCCCGACGTTGGCGACGACGTCTCGCTCGGCATGACCGCGACGCTGACGCTGGCCGATGGCGCGACCGAACGGGTGGCGAAGCTGCCGCTGTCGGCACTATACAGCCAGGGCGGCGATCCCTCGCTCTACATCGTCGACGACAAGGGCGAGATCGCGCTGAAGCCGGTCAAGGTGAAGTCCTACGACAGCAATTGCGTCATCATATCAGGCGGTGTCGACGACGGCGCCAAGGTGGTCGCGCTCGGCGTGCAGAAGCTCGATCCGAGCCAGAAGGTGCGGGTCGTCTCGTCACTGGCGTTCTGATCATCGCAATCACGGCGAAAACGATTTTCCGATTTGGAGAGTGACATGAAGCGCTTCAATCTGTCGGCTTGGGCGGTCAGCCATCAGACGCTGGTGCTGTTCCTGATGGTCGTGCTCGCCGCCGCGGGCTACTTCTCCTATCAGAAGCTCGGCCGCGCCGAAGATCCGTTCTTCACCGTGAAGGTGGTGAACGTCTCGGTGATGTGGCCGGGTGCGACCTCGCAGGAAATGCAGATGCAGGTCGCCGACCCGATCGAGAAGAAGCTGCAGGAGCTGCCGTTCTTCGAGAAGGTGCAGACCTATTCCAAGCCGGGCTTCACGGCGATGCAGGTCACCTTCCGCGATTCGACGCCGCCGAAGGACGTACCCTATCTCTTCTACCTCCTGCGCAAGAAGCTGGTCGACGTGCAGGGCGACCTGCCGGCCGGCATCCTCGGCCCCGTCGTCAACGACGAATTCTCCGACGTCGATTCGATCCTCTACATGATGACCGGCGAGGGCGCCGATTACGCCCAGCTCAAGACCGCCGCCGAAGGTTTTCGCCAGCGCATGCTGAAGGTACCGGGGGTGACCAAGGTCGACCTCTACGGCATCCAGGACCAGCGCATCTTCGTCGAATTCTCGCATGCCAAGCTTGCCACGCTGGGTATCACGCCGCAGGCGCTGTTCGATTCGCTGGCCAAGCAGAACAACGTGACGCCGGCCGGCACGGTCGAAACCTCGTCGCAGCGGGTGCCGCTCCGCGTCACTGGCGCGCTCGATGGCGTCAAGGCGGTGGCCGAAACGCCGGTCGAGAGCAACGGCCGCGTGTTCCGCCTCGGCGACATCGCCACTGTCACCCACGGCTATGTCGACCCGCCGAGCTTCGTCGTGCGCCAGGAAGGCAAGCCGGCGCTCGGTATCGGCGTCGTCACCGCCAAGGGTGCCAACATCCTCGAGCTCGGCAAGGACGTCGAGAAGGCCACCGCCGAATTCATGAAAGCCGTGCCACAGGGCATCGAGGTCAAGCAGATCGCCGACCAGCCCCAGGTGGTCGAGCATGCCGTCGGCGAGTTCATGCACTCCTTTGTCGAAGCGCTCGCGATCGTGCTGTTCGTCTCCTTTGTCGCGCTCGGGTGGCGCACCGGCATCGTGGTGGCGCTCTCGGTGCCGCTGGTGCTCGGCATCGTCTTCATCGTGATGAACGCAATGTCGCTCGACCTGCATCGCATCACGCTGGGCGCCTTGATCATCGCGCTCGGCCTTCTCGTCGACGACGCCATCATTGCGGTCGAGATGATGGTGGTGAAAATGGAACAGGGCTGGGACCGCTTTCGTGCGGCGTCCTTTGCCTGGGAATCCACTGCGTTTCCGATGCTCACGGGAACGCTGGTCACAGCCGCTGGCTTCCTCCCCATCGGCTTTGCCAATTCGGCGGTCGGCGAATATGCCGGCAGCATCTTCTGGATCGTGGCGATCGCACTGGTCGCCTCCTGGTTCGTCGCGGTGATCTTCACGCCCTATATCGGCGTCAAGCTGCTGCCGAACATCAAGGTCCATGCCAACCACGATCCGCACGCGGTCTACGAGACGCGGATGTACCGGGGCCTGCGCAGCATTGTTCAATGGTGCGTCGAGCACCGCATCAAGGTGGTGGTGGCGACCGTCGGCATTTTCGTTGCCTCGATCGTCGGGTTCGGCCATGTCCAGCAGCAGTTCTTCCCGCTGTCGGAGCGGCCCGAGCTATTCCTGCAACTCCGCCTGCCCGAGGGCACCGCCTTCAACGTCACCGAGAAGGCCGTCAAGAAGGCGGAGGCGCTGCTCAAGGACGACCAGGATATCGCGACCTATACGTCCTATGTCGGCCAGGGCTCGCCGCGTTTCTGGCTCGGCCTCAACCCGCAACTGCCGAACGAGGCCTTTGCCGAGATCGTCATCCTCTCAAAGAACGTCGATGCGCGTGAGCGCATCAAGGCGAAGCTCGAGCAGGCCGTCGCCGACGGCGCGCTCAATGAGGCGCGGGTGCGGGTCGATCGCTTCAACTTCGGGCCGCCGGTCGGCTTCCCGGTCCAGTTCCGCGTGATCGGGCCCGATGCCAACAAGGTGCGCGACATCGCCTATCAGGTGCGCGAGGTGATGCGCCAGAATCCGAACGTCAAGGACGTCCAGCTCGACTGGAACGAGCAGTCGCCCTACCTGAAGCTGGTCGTCGATCAGGACCGCGCCCGCGCGCTCGGCCTGACCCCGCAGGATGTCTCGCAGGCGCTGGCCATGCTGATCTCGGGTGCGCCGGTCACCACCATCCGCGACGGCATCGAGAAGGTTGGCGTGGTCGCCCGTGCCGTGCCGTCCGAGCGGCTCGATCTTGGCCGTGTCGGCGATCTCACGATCACAACGCGCAACGGCGTGGCGGTGCCGCTGCAGCAGATCGCCAAGATCGAATATGCGCATGAGGAGCCGATCCTGTGGCGGCGCAACCGCGACATGGCGATCACCGTGCGCTCCGACGTCGTCGACGGCGTGCAGGCACCCGATGTCACCACCCAGATCGCGCCGAAGCTGAAGGAGATCCAGGATCATCTCGAGCCAGCGTACCGGATCGAGCCGGGCGGGGCGTTCGAGGAATCCGCCAAGGGCAATGCGTCGATCTTCGTCCTCTTCCCCGTCATGGTGATGGTGATGCTGACGCTGTTGATGATCCAGCTGCAGAGCTTCTCCCGCCTGTTGCTGGTGTTCCTGACCGCGCCGCTCGGCATCGTCGGCGCCTCGCTCGGACTCAACGTCGCCAACCAGCCGTTCGGCTTCGTGGCGCTGCTCGGCCTGATCGCGCTGGCCGGCATGATCATGCGCAACGCGGTGATCCTGGTCGATCAGATCGAGACCGATGTCTCGCACGGACTGACGCGGCGCGAGGCGATCGTGGAAGCCACTGTCCGGCGTGCCCGGCCGGTGGTGCTGACGGCGCTTGCGGCCATCCTGGCCATGATCCCGCTGTCGCGCTCGGCGTTCTGGGGGCCGATGGCGATCACCATCATGGGCGGTTTGTTTGTTGCGACCTTCCTGACCTTGCTGTATCTGCCGGGTCTTTACGCCCTCTGGTTCCGCAAGACCCTCGAGGAAAGCGGACCCAGCGAGCAAACCGATACCGCGCCGCAGCATGCAGCCGAGGGAGAGCTCGCATTTCCCCTTGCTGAGGCGGCCGAATAAATGAACATTGAGTAGACCAGCATGACAGTGATTTCGGAACACGTCGAACCTGACACCCGCGAGCGTATTGTCGTGGTGGCGGAGCGTCTGTTCCGGCAGATCGGCTACCAGAAGACCACGGTGGCCGACATCGCCAAGGAACTGCGCATGAGCCCCGCCAACGTGTACCGCTTCTTCGAATCGAAGAAGGCGATCCACGAAAGCGTGGCGCGCGGCCTGATGGGCGAGGTCGAGATCGAGGCGCAGCGCATCGCAAGGTCTGAGGGGCCGGCTGCGACGCGTTTGCGCGACATGATGACAACCATCAACCGCATGAACACGGAGCGCTATGTCGGCGACTCCAAGTTGCACGAGATGGTCGAAATCGCGATGCAGGAAGACTGGGAGGTCTGCACCGCGCATATGGAGCTGATCGCCGCAACCATCGGCCAGGTCATCGCGCAAGGCGCCGCGTCGGGCGAATTCGAGGTCAGGGATCTGCAACTCGCCGCAATGTGTGCCTGCACCGCCATGATGCGCTTCTTCCACCCGCAGATGATCGCCCAATGCGCGACCAAGCCGGGTCCCTCGATCGACGAGATGATCGATTTTGTGATCGCGGGACTGTCGCCGCGCGCCAAGGTGAATTGACCAAACTTGACTGACGCATTCGTCAGTTGACTCTCCCGTCATTCCGGGTCGATGCGTAGCATCGAACCCGGAATCTTGAGATTCCGGGTCTGGTCCTTCGGACCATCCCGGAATGACGCCGGTGATTGTTTGCCGCGTCCGATCAGAGAGAGCGCTCCGTGACCGCGAAAGACCTGCATTTCTACGAGCCGAAGAACGGCCACGGCCTCAAGCACGATCCGTTCAACGCCATCATCGCGCCGCGTCCGATCGGCTGGATTTCCTCGCGCGACCCCAAGGGCAACGTCAACCTCGCGCCCTACAGCTTCTTCAACGCCTTCTGTTACGTGCCGCCGATCATCGGCTTCTCCTCGACCAACTGGAAGGACAGCGTCGCCAATATCCAGGAGACCGGCGAGTTCGTCTGGAATCTGACGACCATGGACCTCGCCAAGCACATGAACGCGACCGCGGCGCATGTCGCGCGCGACGTCGACGAGTTCAAGCTGGCGGGGCTGACGGCCGAGCCGGGCAAGCTCGTCAACGTGCCGCGCGTCGCCGAAAGCCCGGTCGCCTTCGAATGCAAGGTGAGCCAGATCATCCAGCTGCAGGGCGCCGACGGCAAAAAGGCCGAGGCCTGGCTGACGCTCGGCGAGGTCGTCGCCGTCCATATCGACAAGGCCTTCATCAAGGACGGCGTCTACCAGACCGGGCTCGCCCACCCGATCGTCCGCGCCGGCCGCCGCGGCGACTATTTTGAGATCAAGCCGGAAAACATGTTCGAGATGATTCGGCCGGACTAATCCGGTCCGGCGGGGAAAGCCGGGCAGGGAAATATCAAGCCGTCATTGCGAGCGAAGCAATCCACCCCTCCGCGTGTGGGATAGATGGATTGCTTCGTCGCTACGCTCCTCGCAATGACGGAAGAGGGCGCTGCAGCATCGCGAACTCGTCTACCCGTTGCCATGAAACGGTCACTCGCAACCGGGCAAAGAGCAGACTAACCTCTGGTTGCCAGGCCGGATCAACGGCCGGCCAATACAGTGGGAGGATGCGATGACACGTCACGAGCGGCGCGATCCAACGGCCGCGGTTTCACGACGAACCCTTGTCCAGGGCCTTGCGATCACGGCGGCGAGTGCAACCGGCATCGGCAGTGCGCTGGCCCAGAATGCCCCCGCGCCGGTCGGGCCGCCGACGACGATCACCAGCCCGCCGCGCGATTTCAGCCCGCGGGGCGCGCCGACCACCTATTTCTGGGACCCTGACGTCATCGCGGTCGATCCGGCCTTTAACGATCTTGCGCAGCCGAACACCTCGATCACGCGCCTCTACACCGGCGTGTTATGGGCCGAAGGCCCGGCCTGGAGCTCGCAGGGCCGCTATCTGCTGTGGAGCGACATCCCGAACAACCGGCAGATGCGCTGGTCCGAGGATGACGGCCATGTCAGTGTGTTCCGCACGCCCTCAAACTACAGCAACGGCAACTCGTTCGACTTCCAGGGCCGCCAGCTGTCCTGTGAGCATCTCACCCGCCGCGTGACGCGCTACGAGAACGACGGCTCCGCGACCGTGCTCGCGGACGCCTACAACGGCAAGAAGCTGAACTCGCCGAACGACATCGTCGCGCATCCCGACGGCAGCTACTGGTTCACCGATCCGCCTTATGGCGGCCAGCTCTACGAGGGCGAGCCCGACGCCGCGGGCGGCTCGAGCAATCCGGCCGGCAAGCTCAATCCCCGGATCGGCCAGCCGGCGGGCTTCACGCCGTTCAAGCGTGAATTGCCGACCAACTGCTACCGCATCGATCCGTCGGGCCGCATCGATCTCGTGGTGAGCGAGGATCAGGTGCCCGATCCGAACGGCATCTGCTTCTCGCCCGACTACAAGAAGCTCTACGTCGTCTCGACCGGCAAGGGGCCCGGCGACACCGGTCCGGGCGGCAAGGGCGACGTGTTCGTGTTCGATGTCGGCGCCGACAACAAGCCCACCAACGGCAAGCGGTTCAGCGATTTCACGATCGACGGCGTGAAGTGCGGACCGGACGGCATCCGCTGCGACGTCAACGGCAATGTCTGGTGCTCGAGCAATGCCGGGCGCGCCGTTGGTTATAACGGTGTGACGGTGTGGTCGCCGGAGGGCAAGCTGCTTGGGCGTATCCGGCTGCCGGAGGTCTGCGGCAACATCACCTTCGGCGGCCCCAAGCGCAATCGCCTGTTCATGGCCGCAAGCCAGTCGCTCTACGCGGTCTACACCGCGACCCAGGGGGCGGGGCTGGCCTAGCTATCCGAAACATGGCGCCGGCGCGACCCGCCGGCGCCATCCCGGGCTACCTGATTGTCGCACCTCATGTTTCGGAACTGAACGCGTGGCCTGCCGTTAACAAAACGGCGCTCTTGCCGCGTCAATTTCGCTTTATTTTGCAGGCGAAGTGTTCACCGGCGGCCGGCAACTTCCGCTAAGATGCCGTACCGCGCCGATTCATGAGGACATCACCATGAGCTTCCGCCGCGACACCATCACCAAGCCGATCTTTTCCTGGGCGCGTGGCGTGCTGCCGGCGATGTCGGACACCGAGCGCGAGGCGCTGGAAGCCGGCGACGTCTGGTGGGATGCCGATCTCTTCACCGGCAATCCCGACTGGTCGAAGCTTTTGGCATTCGCGCCGGCCAAGCTGACCGATGAGGAGCACGCCTTCCTGCACGGTCCGGTCGACGAGCTCTGCGCGATGCTCGACGAATGGAAGATCAATTGGGAATGGCGCGATCTGCCGCCCGAGGTCTGGGACTTCGTCAAGCGCAACAGATTCTTCGGCATGATCATCCCGAAGGAATTCGGCGGCCTCGGCTTCTCGCCCTATGCGCATTCCGAAGTGGTGCGTAAGATCTCCTCGCGCTCGCTGACCGCGGCCGTCACCGTGATGGTGCCGAACTCGCTCGGGCCCGGCGAATTGTTGATGCGCTTCGGCACCAAAGAGCAGCAGGAGAGATGGCTGCCACGGCTGGCCGACGGCCGCGACATTCCCTGCTTCGGCCTGACCAGCCCGGAGGCCGGCTCCGACGCCGCCTCGATGATCGACACCGGCATCATCTGCAAGGGCGATTTCGAGGGCCGCGAGGTGCTCGGGCTGAAGCTGAACTGGCACAAGCGCTACATCACGCTGGGCCCGGTCGCGACGCTGCTCGGTCTCGCCTTCAAGGCCTATGATCCCGATCATCTCGTCGGCAGCGAGGACGACCTCGGCATCACGGTGGCGCTGATCCCGACGCATCTTCCCGGCGTCTCGATCGGCCAGCGCCATCTGCCGGCGATGCAGGTATTCCAGAACGGCCCGAACTGGGGCCGCGACGTCTTCATTCCGCTCGATTACATCATCGGCGGGCAGGAGCGGATCGGCCAGGGCTGGAAGATGCTGATGACGGCGCTCGCCGCCGGCCGCGGCATCTCGCTGCCGTCGCTGTCGGCGGCAGGCGCCGCCTATGCCGCGCGTACCTCTGGTGCCTATGCCCGCATCCGCGAGCAGTTCGGCATCTCGATCTCGAAGTTCGAAGGCATCGAGGAGCCGCTCGCCCGCATCGCGGCGACCGCCTATCTGCTCGATGCGGCGCGGCGGCTGACATGTGCTGCGCTGAACGAAGGGCATCATCCCGCCGTGATCTCCGGCATCATGAAGCTGCACGCCACCGAGCGGATGCGGATCGCGATCGACGACGCCATGGACATTCACGGCGGCAAGGCCGTGATCGACGGGCCGCAGAATTATCTCGGCGGGCTCTACCGCTCGGTGCCGGTCGGCATCACGGTCGAAGGCGCCAATATCCTGACCCGCAATCTGATCGTGTTCGGGCAGGGTGCGATCCGCGCCCATCCCTATTTGCTGCAGGAGATGAATGCACTCGGCGAGCCCGATCGCGAGAAAGGCCTGACCGACTTCGACACCGCGTTCTGGAAGCATGTCGGTCACAGCTTTGCGACCATGTTCCGCGCCTGGGGCCGCAACTGGACCGGCGGCCTGTTCGCGCCGGCGCCGGATGCCGGCGAGGCGACCGGGTTCTATCGCCAGCTCTCGCGCTATTCGTCGGCGTTTGCGCTGTGCGCCGACATGGCGCTGTTGACGCTCGGCGGCGCGCTGAAGCGCAAGGAGATGCTCTCCGCGCGCTTTGGCGACATCCTGTCCGAGCTCTATCTGCTCTCCGCCGTGTTGAAGCGTTGGCAGGACGAGGGCCGGCAGAAGGAAGATATTCCCGTGCTCGAATGGTGCCTGGCGACCGGCTTCAAGACCATCGAGAACCGCTTTGCGGAAATATCAGCCAATCTGCCGAACCGTTTTGTCGGCGTGATCCTGAAATTCCTGATCCAGCCGTTTGGCGCGCGCGTGGTCGGGCCGTCCGACCGCGTCGTGCATCAATGCGCCCAGCTCGTGCTGTCGCCATCAGCGGCGCGCGACCGCCTGACGCCAGATCTTGCCTTTGTCGATGACGATCGCGGCGTCGCGCGGCTGGAGAAGGCCTTCCGGCTCGTGGTTGATGTCGAGGATGCCGCCAAACGGATGCATGCCGCGCGGCTGCACGACTGGCAGGACGCGGTCAAGAAGGGCGTCATCACCCAGGCCGAGGGCGAGAAGCTCGCCGCTGCGCAAGCGGCCGTCGCAAAAGTCATCGAGGTCGACGATTTTGCGCCGGAGGCGCTGTCCCCGATTTACAAGAAATCCGCCGACGTGCATCAGTTCTTCCAGGAGCTTGGAGAGCAGAGGGCGGCGAGCTGATGGCGCGACCAGTCTTTATCGTCGACGGCAGCCGGACGCCGTTCCTGAAAGCGCGCTCCGGTCCCGGCCCGTTCACGCCGGTCGACCTCGCCGTGCAATGCGGCCGGCCGCTGCTGTCGCGCCAGCCGTTTGCGTCCACCGCCTTCGACCAGGTGATCCTCGGCTGCGTCAACGTCATCGCCGACGAGATGAACCCGGCGCGGGTCGCGGCCTTGCGGCTCGGCATGGGCGAGAAGATGATCGCCTTCACGGTGCAGATCAATTGCGGCTCCGGCATGCAGTCGATCGACACTGGTTACCGCTACATCCGCGAAGGCGTGTCCGATCTGATCCTGGCCGGTGGTGCCGAGGCGCTGAGCCACGCGCCGCTGGTCTGGCCCAATGCCGGCGTGCGCTGGTTTGCGGGGTTAGCCGGCGCCAAGGGGCTGGGCGCCAAGATCATGGCGGCGCTGAAGGTGAGGCCGAGCTATCTCAAGCCGATCATCGGGCTGGAGCGCGGACTGACCGACCCGATCACCGAGCTCAACATGGGGCAGACTGCCGAGAAGGTCGGCCATCTCTTTGGCATCACCCGCGCGCAATCCGATGCCTACGCCGCCGAAAGCCACAAGCGGCTCGCCAACGCGCAGTCGCAGGGCTTTCTCAAGGGCGAGGTCGAAACGTCCTTCGGCCGCGACGGCAAGTTCTACGACCATGACGACGGTGTCCGCCCGGACTCGACGCCGGAGACGTTGGCAAAACTGAAGCCGGTGTTCGAGCGTCCATGGGGCCAGGTCACCGCCGGCAATTCCTCGCAGATCACCGACGGCGCCTCTTGGGTGATCCTTGCCTCCGAAGCCGCGGTGGCAAAGCACGGGCTGACGCCGAAGGCCGTCATCCTCGACAGCCAATGGTCGGCGCTCGATCCCTCGATCATGGGCCTCGGCCCGGTGCTGTCGGCGAGCGCGCTGCTGAAGCGCAACGGGTTGACGCTGCAAGACGTCGAGACCTGGGAGCTGAACGAGGCCTTTGCCACCCAGGTGCTCGGCTGTCTGGCCGCCTGGAACGACGACAAATTCTGCCGCGAGATTTTGGGCCTTGACGGCGCCGCGGGCGAGATCGACCGCGCCAAGCTCAATGTCGATGGCGGCGCGATCAGCCTTGGCCATCCCGTCGGCTGCAGCGGCAACCGCATCGTGCTGCATCTTGTCAATGCGATGAAGCGGCTCGGCACCAAACGCGGCGTCGCCACCGAATGCATCGGTGGCGGGCAGGGTGGCGCGATGTTGATTGAGACGGTGTGATCATGGATTCTGAGATCATGGACGTTCTCGCCGATCGCGTGCTCGAACTCGGGCCGAAGCCTGCGGCCGACGGTCCCTACAAAAATTTCAAACTGACGCGCGACGCGGACGGCATCGCCTGGCTGCTGTTCGACCGGGCCGGCGCCAGCGCCAACACCATCTCCGGTGACGTCATCGAAGAGCTCGACGCCGTCGTGACCGCGCTGGAAAGCCAGCGCCCGACCGGCCTCGTGGTGCGTTCGGCGAAAACGAGCGGCTTCATCGCCGGCGCCGACGTCAACGAATTCCGCGGCGCCAGCGATGCGCGTGTGGTCGAGACCCAGATCGGCCGCGCGCACGCGGTGATCGATCGGCTCGAGGCTCTTCGCGTGCCGTCTGTCGCGGTGATCCACGGCTTTTGCCTCGGCGGCGGCCTTGAAGTGGCGCTCGCCTGCCAGATGCGGATCGCGATCGATGATGCGCGATTTGGCTTTCCCGAGGTGATGCTCGGCCTGCATCCCGGTCTCGGCGGCACCGTGCGCTTCACCGAGCTGGTCAACCCGATGCAGGCGATGACGCTGATGCTGACCGGCAAAACAATCGACGCCCGCCGCGCCAAATCGCTCGGCCTGGTCGATGCCGTCACGCAGGAGCGCCATGTCCGCAGCGCCGTCAAGGACGCGGTGTTCGGCCGCCTGAAGCGCGCCAAGCCCGGCTTGCTCAATTCGATCCTCAATCTCGCGCCGGTGCGGGGTTTCCTCGCGACCCGGATGCGCAGCGAGGCCGCCAAGGCGGCGCCGCGCGTGCATTATCCGGCGCCGTATGCGCTGATTGATCTCTGGGAGAAGCATGCCGGCAACCGCTCGGCGATGCTCAATGCCGAGAAGACGTCGTTCGCCAATCTGATGGTGACGCCGACTGCGCAGAATCTGATCCGCGTGTTCTTCCTGCGCGAGCAAATGAAGAAGCTCGCAGGGTCCGGCAACAAGATCGCGCACGTCCATGTCATCGGCGCCGGCGCGATGGGCGGCGATATCGCGGCCTGGTGCGCCAACCAGGACATGCGGGTCACGCTCGCGGACATGAAGGCCGAGCCGATCGCAGGCGCGATCAAGCGCGCCGTCGACCTGTTCGGCAAGATCATGCGCAAACGCATCGACCAGCGCGACGCGCTCGACCGGCTGATCCCGGACATGGACGGCGAGGGCGTCCGCAACGCCGATTTGATCATCGAGGCGGTGCCGGAAAAACTCGCGCTGAAGCAGAAGGTCTATGCCGGCCTCGAGCCGAAGATGAAGCCGGGCGCGATCCTCGCCACCAACACCTCGAGCATCCCGCTGCAGGATCTGCGCACCACGCTGCAAAGGCCCGAGCGGCTGCTCGGCCTGCACTTCTTCAATCCGGTGTCGCGGCTGCAACTTGTTGAAGTCGTCAGCCATGACGGCACCGATGCCGGCCTGCTCAAGGAAGCACTCGCCTTTGTTGGCGCCATCGACCGCCTGCCGCTGCCGGTGAAGAGCTCGCCTGGCTTCCTCGTCAACCGAGCGCTGACGCCCTACATGCTGGAGGCGATGGTGATGCTGGACGAGAAGATCGACCAGCGCCTGATCGACGCCGCGGCGGAGCAATTCGGCATGCCGATGGGGCCGATCGAACTGGCCGACCAGGTCGGGCTCGACATCTGCCTGGACGTCGGCGACATGCTGCGCTCGAAGTTCGGTGACACCTTGCCGCCCACACCCGCCTGGTTGCGCGAAAAAGTCGCGAAGGGCGAACTCGGCCGCAAGTCCGGCAGGGGGTTCTACACCTGGAAGGACGGCAAGGCAGAGAAAGCGCCGCTGCCCGAGACTGGTCCCAGGGTGACGGACGAGATGATCGACCGCCTGGTACTGCCGATGTCGAATGTCTGCGTCGCGGCCTTGCGCGAGGGCATTGTCGACAACGCCGACGTGGTCGACGGCGCGATGATCTTCGGCACCGGCTACGCACCGTTCCGCGGCGGCCCGCTGAATTACGCGCGCACCCGCGGCGTCGACAACGTCGTCGCGACCTTGCGGGCGCTGACGGAAAAATTCGGCGGCAGGTTCACGCCCGATGCCGGCTGGGAGACTTTCAGATAACCGATAGAGGGCGCCATGCAGCCGACGCCGTTCTTCAAGCAAGCGACGCCCCGCGAAATCCGGGTGATGCGGCTTTGCGTCGCTGCCAACATGCTCGTCATCGCCTGCTGCGCCGTCTATCTCGTTCGCCATTTTGTCGCCGCGGACATGGGCTGGAGGTCGCTGCTGGCGGCGCTGCTGGCCGGTTACTTCGTGGCCGACTTTTCGTCCGGCGTGGTGCATTGGGTGATCGACACCTGGCTCGACGAGCGTGCACTCGGCCGCGGCATCGCGATTACGCGCGAGCACCATACCCATCCCGAACATGTCGACGGCTATGGCTTTCTCGAATATGCCTCGCTCGGCTCCGCCCCGAGCGCGCTGTTTTTCGGGCCGGTTTTTGCCGTCACCGCCTGCTTCCCGGTCTCGGCGACGACTTACGCGCTGGTGATGATGTGGTTCGTGAGCTCGCTCTGCCTGCTGTTCGGCATGACCTTCCACAATCTGGCGCATCGGCCGGCGCGTTCGGCGATCATGCGGCTGGCGCAGCGGCTGCACCTGGTCTGCCCGGTCGCGCATCATTGGGGGCACCACCACGACACGACGGTGCATTATTGCGTGGTGAACGGCTGGGCGAACTATCCCTGCGACGGGCTCAATGTCTGGCGCAGCCTGGAACGCGCGATCACGGCCGTAACCGGACGCGTCCCGCGCGCGGACGAGGCCGAGTGGCTGCGTCGTCTTACCGATGCCGGCGCGCGCCGTTCTACGCCTCAGCTCATGGTGGCGGTTGCGGATGACTGACCGCGACGATATGGAGGTCTTGCCTTGATCCAACCCGGAGCCGTAGCATGAACGACAAGTCGATCCATGCGCCCCTGAACACCGAGACCGAGCCGTGCGGCGATCTGTGCATCCGCACGCTGGCGATGCCGGCCGACACCAACGCCAATGGCGACATCTTCGGCGGCTGGCTGCTCAGCCAGATGGACGTCGGCGGCGGCGTGTTTGCCTCCAAGATGGCGAAGTCGCGCACCGTGACAGTTGCGATCGAGGCGATGAATTTCCGCAAAGCGGTCTATGTCGGGGATCTCGTCTCGGTCCACGCCACTCTGGTGCGGCTCGGCCGCACCTCGATCACGGTGCATCTCGAAGCCTGGGTGCTGCGCCGCCGCGCGCAGCAGTCGATCCTGGTGACCGACGGTAATTTCACCTACGTCTCGATCGACGAGCAGGGCCAACCCCAGCAAATCCAGCGCGATGGCGCGACGATCGCGACCTGACATCGCGACCTGAACCGCGGCGCTTCGCCGCTTGCGGGACAGTCGAGGAACAAACCGGCAGCGATGCCGTTGTCGGCCCGGAAATGAACCCGAGGCCGACAATGTCCGACTGTTACGTCATCGAAGTGAGTTCGCAGACCGCGGGTATCGTGGTGCGCGGTGCAGGCGGTTACCAGTTCTTTGCGGCATCGCACCGTTTCAACCGCCTTGAAGGCCAGATATTCCGCACTGCCCGTGAGGCCGAACGTGCCGCGCGCCGCCTCGCCAACGGCGAAACCCTTCAGTTGGCGTCCTAGTCGAGCCGATTCTCTCAAGACGGCGCGTTATTTGCGCGCGTCGAAAGAGCCTGTATTGATGCGTCCGGGCCCACGGGAAGATTGCTCGGATGCTGCAGGGACAAGGCAAGGCGTTGCTGTTCGATATTGACGGCACGTTGGCGGATACCGATCCGCTTCATTTGGCGGCGTTCAATCAGGTGCTCGGCCCTCACGGACATGCGTTCGACCACGCGCGCTTCGGCAAGGAGCTGCAGGGGTTCTCCAACGCGTCGATTGGCGATCGTTTCCTGGCCCACGAGCCGCCGGAGCGCCGCGCGGTCATCCTGGTCGAGAAGGAGCGAGTCTTTCGCGAGCTCGTATCCGGTCAAATCAAACCGGTGCCCGGATTAACGGCGTTGCTTGATCGTGCAGACCGCGCCGGCGTTCCCATCGTCGCGGTAACCAACGCGCCGCGTCCGAACGCCGAATTGCTGCTGACAGGACTCGGCATCGCGCATCGTTTCAAGGCCGTCGTGATCGGTGACGAACTTGCGCACGGCAAGCCGCATCCGTTGCCCTATCTGGAGGGATTGCGCCTGGCGGGCGCGTCGGCGCATGCCGCGCTGGCGTTCGAGGATTCGCGCTCCGGGATTCAGTCCGCCACATCCGCGGGAATCGCAACGATCGGGATGCGCACGGGGCTCGGCCATGCCGACCTGATCGCGGCCGGCGCGATTGCGAGCGCCAGAGCCTTCGATGATCCCGAATTGATTGTATTGGTCGAGCAGGTCATGGCGTGGTGACGCCGCGCCACGGCGTTGCTGCGACGCAGTCTTCAACTTTGGCGAAGCTTGCGCGTTGACCTCCGCGCCGAACGGCCGCACCATGGGCTCATCGCCGCTTCAGGGGTGCCGCCGTGGCCGGACTGTCCCATCGCCAGACTGAAATCCTCAACATCGCACGCGCGTTCGGCCGGGTCATGGTGGAGGACCTTGCCAAACGATTCGAGGTGTCGGCGCAGACCATCCGCAAGGACCTCAACGATCTCTGCGATCAGCGCGCGCTGACCCGTATCCATGGCGGCGCCATCATCGCCTCCGGCGTGGAAAACCTCGCCTACGAGGCACGCCGCTTCGTCGCCGCCGATGAGAAGAAGGCGATCGGCGCCGCCGCGGCCGCGCGGATCCCGAACGGCTGCTCGCTGTTCATCAACATCGGCACCACGACGGAAGAAGTCGCGAGCGCGCTGACCTCGCATGAGGATTTGCTTGTCATCACCAACAACCTCAACGTCGCGATGCTGCTCTATCGCCATCCGCGCATCGAGGTGGTGGTCGCCGGCGGCACCGTGCGCCGTGCCGACGGCGCCGTGGTCGGCTCGACTGCGACGCAGCTGATCGGCCAGTTCAAGGTCGATTACGCCATCATCGGCGCATCCGCGATCGACGAGGAGGGAGCGCTACTCGACTTCGACTATCGCGAGGTGCAGGTCGCGCAAGCCATCATCGCCAATGCGCGCAACGTGATGCTGGTGTCTGATTCAACAAAGCTCCGCCGCAGCGCGCCGGTGCGCATCGCCCATATCAGCCAGATCCAAACCTTCATCACCGATTCACTGCTGCCCGCGGGCCTCGCCAACATTTGCCATTCGCGCGGTATCGAGGTCGTCGTGGCGATGGACAAGCCGCAAGTCGATATCGACGACAACGGCCCCGAAGCCGCGCCGGTCGCGCTGCGCAGCGTGTGATCTAGCTTTCTCCGTGTGTTTGTTCGCCGGTCGAAAAGAGCCGAGTGCGAAAATCTCCCCCGTCATCCTGAGATGCTCGCCTCTTCGGCGAGCCTCGAAGGATGAACGGCCACCAGCCGGGCCGCGCATCCTTCGAGGCTCGCAAGGGCCCGCACCTCAGGATGACGGATCGGGCAGGTTGCCTAGCCAACGAGCTACTGAATCCCAAAAGATTCCCACCGAAAGTTCCCATTTTCGATTTGCTTTCGTTTTCTGTTGTGATTTACTCACATTCGAAAGTAAAACCGCAGAAGCGAAGGCGGTTGCCGGGGGAAGCGTTCTTTGGATCGAATTTACGACCTCGCCATCATTGGAGGCGGCGTTAACGGCTGCGGCATCGCGCGCGATGCGGCGGGCCGGGGCAACACCGTTTTTCTTTGTGAAATGAATGATTTGGCCAGCGGGACGTCGTCCTGGTCGACCAAGCTCGTGCACGGCGGTTTGCGTTACCTCGAGTATTACGAATTCCGCTTGGTGCGCGAGGCGCTGATCGAGCGCGAGATCCTCTGGCAGATCGCACCCCACATCATCCGCCCCCTGCGTTTCGTCTTGCCGCACCATGCAGGCCTGCGTCCGGCCTGGCTGCTGCGGCTCGGCCTGTTCCTCTACGACCACATCGGCGGCCGCCATTTGCTGCCGGCGACGCGATCGGTCGATCTCACGACTGACGTGGTCGGCAAGCCGCTGATCGCGGGCCGCTACACCAAGGGTTTTGAATATTCCGACTGCTTCGTCGACGACGCGCGGCTGGTTGCGCTGACGGCGCGCGATGCGGCCGATCGTGGCGCCGAGATCCGCACGCGCAGCCGCGCGGTCGAGATCCGGCAGGTCGACGGCATCTGGCACGTCGCGGTCGAGGA
This sequence comes from Bradyrhizobium sp. LTSPM299, assembly GCF_000938235.1. NCBI lineage: Bacteria > Pseudomonadati > Pseudomonadota > Alphaproteobacteria > Hyphomicrobiales > Nitrobacteraceae > Bradyrhizobium > Bradyrhizobium sp. LTSPM299. The sequence goes on along the minus strand of NZ_JYMU01000008.1, from coordinate 27,040 downwards.
CCGCGCAAGCGGCACGCGCGACACGATCAAGGCGCGTGCGCTGGTCAATGCCGGCGGTCCGTGGGTTGAGCAGGTGCTGGCATCAGGCGCCGGCGTCAATGCGCGGGCCAAGGTGCGGCTGGTGCAGGGCTCGCACATCGTGGTGAAGAAGCTCTACGACCACGACCGCGCCTACATCTTCCAGAATGCGGACGGTCGCATCATCTTCGTCATTCCCTATCAGGATGACTTCACGCTGATCGGCACCACCGATCGGGACTATGACGGCGACCCGGCCAAGGTGAAGGCGACGGTGGAAGAAATCCAGTATCTCTGCGCCTCAGCCAGCGAATACCTCGCCAAGCCGGTCAAACCCGAGGACGTGGTCTGGAATTATTCCGGCGTGCGGCCGCTCTATGACGATGGCGCCAGCGAAGCCAAGGCCGCGACCCGCGACTATGTGTTCGAGCTCGACACTCCGGGCGGTGCGCCCTTGCTCTCGATCTACGGCGGCAAGATTACGACCTATCGCCGGCTGTCCGAAGAGGCGCTGGAGCGCCTGTCGCCCTATCTTCGCAGCGCGAAAGCAAAAGAGGGCTGGACCGGCAAGTCGCCGTTGCCCGGCGGCGACATGGATGTCTCCGCGGTCGCGGCGCTGACCGCCGAACTGATCCGCAACCATCCGTTCCTCGCGCAGCCGCATGCCAACCGTCTCGCGCATGCCTACGGCACGCGCGCTGCCAAATTGCTGGGCAATGCGAAATCCGCCGATGATCTCGGCCGTTCGTTCGGCGCCACCTTGACGGAGAGTGAAGTCAGGTACCTGATGGCGAACGAATGGGCCCAGACTGCGGAGGATGTTGTCTGGCGGCGATCCAAACTTGGCCTGCGGATGTCGGCGGACGAAGTCGCCGCGCTCGACGAGTGGATGGCCGCTAACCGCGTATCCGGTGAACGTCCCCTTCGCGAAGCCGGAGGACGGACATGAGCGTCACACTGCAAAACGTCACGCGGACCGTGGATGGCATTCCGACCATCCGCGATGTTTCGCTGACGCTGGAACGGGGCACGCTCAGCGTGCTGCTCGGGCCGACGCTGTCGGGCAAGACATCGATCATGCGGCTGCTCGCCGGCCTCGACAAGCCGACCACGGGGCGCGTGCTGGTCGACGGCAAGGACGTTACTGGCTTCGACGTGCGCCAGCGCTCGGTCGCGATGGTGTATCAGCAGTTCATCAACTACCCCTCGCTGACGGTGTACGAGAATATCGCTTCGCCGCTGCGGGTGCAGGGCAAGTCTCGCGCGGAGATCGAGAAGCGGGTCGCGGAAGCCGCGGGCCTGCTGCGGCTCGAGCCCTATCTGAAGCGCACGCCGCTACAACTCTCCGGCGGCCAGCAACAGCGCACCGCGATCGCGCGCGCGCTGGTCAAGGGCGCCGACCTCGTGCTGCTCGACGAGCCACTCGCCAATCTCGATTACAAGCTCCGCGAGGAGCTGCGTACCGAACTGCCGCGCATCTTCGAGGCCTCGGGTGCGATCTTCGTCTATGCCACGACCGAACCATCGGAAGCGCTGCTGCTCGGCGGCAACACCGTGTGCATGTGGGAAGGCCAGACGCTGCAGATCGGTGAGACGCCGAAGGTCTATCGCCATCCCGATACGATGCGCGTCGCCCAGGTGTTTTCCGATCCGCCGCTCAACATCATCGGCATCGAGAAGAAGAGCGGCGAGGTGATCTACACCGGCGGCGAAAAGGCGCCGGCAACCGGCCTCTACGCCAATGTGCCCGACGGCACCTACCGCGTCGGCTTCCGCGCCCATCAGCTCGAGGTCGGCGACACTGCGGCCGGCCGCCACAAGTTTTCCGCCACCGTGACGGTGACCGAGATCACCGGCTCGGAAAGCTTCGTGCATGTCCATGTCCACGGCTCGGACTGGGTCTCGGTGCTGCATGGCGTGCATGAATATGAACCCGGGCAGGTGCTCAGCGTCGCGCTCGATCCCGACAACATCTTTGTGTTCGACGCGGCCGACCGCTTGGTCGCCTCGTCTGCCACAGCGTTTTCAAGCGAAGTGCATAGCGGTTCGCGTGAAGAAAACGCGTCAACAAACAAAAGCAATTGAGGGAGATGCAAGATGGCCCGCATTGACCTCGTCGACCTCGCACATTCCTACGGCGGCAACGACGCGCCGCCGGAATCCTTCGCGCTGAAGCCGGTGACCATGACCTGGCGGCAGGGCGGCGCCTATGCACTGCTCGGACCGTCGGGTTGCGGCAAGACCACGCTGCTCAACCTGATTTCGGGGATCGTGACGCCGTCGCGCGGAAAAATCCTGTTCGACGGCCAGGACATCACGCCGCTGTCAACGCAGAAGCGCAATATCGCGCAGGTGTTCCAGTTCCCGGTGATCTACGACACCATGACGGTGGGCGAGAACCTTGCCTTCCCGCTGAAGAACCGCGGCGTGCAAAGGGCCGAGATCGATGCGCGCGTCAAGCAGATCGCCGACCTGCTCGACCTCACGCCCTACCTCAATCGCAAGGCGACGCGGCTGACCGCGGACGCCAAGCAGAAGATATCGCTTGGCCGCGGCCTGGTGCGCTCCGACGTCGCCGCCGTGCTGTTCGACGAGCCGCTGACGGTGATCGATCCCGAGCTGAAGTGGCAATTGCGCTCCAAGCTGAAGGCGCTGCATCGCGAGCTCGACCTCACGATGATCTACGTCACCCACGACCAGACCGAGGCGCTGACCTTCGCCGACACCGTCGTCGTAATGCATGACGGCGGTGTGGTGCAGAGCGGCACGCCGGCCGAGCTGTTCGACAAGCCGGCGCACACCTTCGTCGGCTACTTCATCGGCTCGCCCGGCATGAACATCGTATCGGCGGACGTGAGCGGCCACGAGGCGCGGGTCGACGGCCATGTCATCAGTCTGCACCGCAACTATGGCGTTCTGCCGGCCGGCAAGAAGATCGAGATCGGCGTGCGGCCCGAATTCGTCGATGTCGCAGCTCCCGCCTCGGGCCTGCTGTCGGCCAAGATCGAACGGATCGACGATCTCGGCCGTATCAGGTTCGCCCGTGTCAGGGTCGGTAACGCCAAGTTCTCCGCGCGCGTTCCGTCGGGGTTCTCGATCTCCGGCGACACCGCCGGCCTGATCTTCGACCCCGCGCATATCCACGTCTATGCCGACAGCCGTTTGGTCGAGGGGGTCGCCTGATGGACAAAACCATCAACCAAAAAGCCTGGTTCCTGGTGCTGCCGGTGTTCCTGGTGGTCGCGTTCTCTGCGATCCTGCCGCTGATGACCGTCGTGAACTATTCGATGCAGGACACGTTCGGCAACAACCAGTTCTTCTGGAACGGCGTCGGCTGGTTCAAGGAACTGCTCCATCCGTCGACCGACCTCGGCGGCCGCTTCCTGGCCTCGCTCGGCCGTAACCTGTTCTTCTCGGGGGTGATCCTCGCGATCGAGGTGCCGCTCGGCATCGTGGTCGCGCTGTCGATGCCGCGCGAGGGCTGGAGCGTCGCAGCCTGCCTCGTCATCCTCGCATTGCCGCTGTTGATTCCGTGGAACGTGGTCGGCACCATCTGGCAGATCTTCGGCCGGCCCGATATCGGCCTGCTCGGCTACGTGCTGAACAACATCGGGATCAACTACAACTACGTGTCCAATGAAATCGACGCCTGGGTCACGGTGATCGTGATGGACGTCTGGCATTGGACCAGCCTGGTCGCGCTGCTCTGCTACGCCGGCCTGAAGTCGATCCCCGACGCCTACTACCAGGCGGCGCAGATCGACGGCGCCTCGCGTTGGGCGGTGTTCCGCGCCATCCAGCTCCCGAAGATGCACCGTGTGCTCTTGATCGCCGTGCTGCTGCGCTTCATGGATAGCTTCATGATCTACACCGAACCGTTCGTCGTCACCGGCGGCGGCCCGGGCAACTCGACCACCTTCATCTCGATCGAGCTGGTCAAGATCGCACTCGGCCAGTTCGACCTCGGCAAGGCCGCGGCGCTGTCGCTGGTCTACAACCTCATCATCCTGATCGTGTGCTGGGTGTTCTACACCGTGATGACCAATGCCGGCACCGACCGCCCGGCCAAGGAAGGAGTGGCCTGATGCACTCGATTCCCGGCCGTCGCGTCATTATGGCGCTGTTCCTGATCTTCCTGCTGTTGCCGATCTACTGGCTCGTCAACATGAGCTTCAAGACCAATACCGAGATCGTCACGACGATGACGCTGTGGCCGCACGCGCCGACGCTGCAGCACTACAAGCGCATCTTCACCGACGAGAGCTGGTACTCCGGCTACATCAATTCGCTGGAATACGTCGTCCTCAACACCATCATCTCGATCGCGGTGGCGCTGCCGGCGGCCTATGCGTTCTCGCGCTACCGCTTCCTCGGCGATAAGCATTTGTTCTTCTGGTTGCTGTCGAACCGCATGGCGCCGGCGGCGGTCTATGCGCTGCCGTTCTTCAACCTCTATTCGGCGATCGGCCTGTTCGACACGCCCTGGGCGGTGGCGCTGGCGCACTGCATCTTCAACGTGCCGCTCGCGGTCTGGATCCTCGAAGGCTTCGTCTCCGGCGTGCCGCGCGAAATCGACGAGACCGCGTTCCTCGACGGCTATTCGTTCCCGCGCTTCTTCATCAAAATCCTGGTGCCGCTGATCGCAAGCGGCATCGGCGTCGCCGCGTTCTTCTGCTTCATGTTCTCCTGGGTCGAATTGCTGCTGGCGCGTACGCTGACCTCGGTCAACGCCAAGCCGATCGCCGCCGTCATGACCCGTACGGTGTCGGCGGCCGGAATGGATTGGGGGCTATTGGCGGCTGCCGGCGTGCTCACCATCATCCCGGGCGCGCTGGTGATCTGGTTCGTCCGCAACTACATCGCGCGCGGCTTCGCGCTCGGCCGGGTCTGAGGGGGCTTTCATGGACAGCATCACATGGATGGCCTGGACGCCGCCGACCGCGATCTTCTTCGTGCTGCTGGCCTGCACGCTCGGGGTGATGACCTGGCTCGGGATCGCCTATCCCGAGGCGGAGCGCGTCGGTGTGCTGCGCATCCCGACCACGCGCGGCGATCGTTTATTTATTTCGCTGGTGCTGTCAGCCGTGATCCATCTGGCGTGGATCGGCCTGGTCGGCACCGACCCGATCGCGACGCTGCCGATCGGAGAGGGCATTGAAATTACGAGCCTGTGGCTCGCAACCGTGATTTCGCTTCTTTCGGCCGTGGTGATCTTTCGCACCGTCTGAAGAACGCGAAAAAGAGCAGATCCGGGGTCTACCCGGGCCTGGATACTTAGTTTGTCGCTGCAACCGGAGGAATCAACATGCGACACTTGAGAAGCACAAAGGATGGTCTGCTGACCATGACCAGCGCGGTGGCGCTGATCGCGGCATCGGTGGCTATCGCCGCGCCGGCCCGCGCGGACGAGGCCGCCGCCAAGAAATGGATCGACAGTGGCGAATTCCAGCCGTCGACCCTTTCGAAGGAAGACCAGCTGAAGGAGCTGGAGTGGTTCATTAAGGCCGCTGCACCCTTCAAGGGCATGGAAATCAACGCCGTGTCGGAAACGCTGACCGTGCACGAATACGAATCGCGCACGCTCGCCAAGGCGTTCGAGGAGATCACCGGCATCAAGGTGAAGCACGACGTCATCCAGGAAGGCGACGTCGTCGAGAAGATCCAGACCCAGATGCAGTCGGGCAAGAACGTCTATGACGCCTGGATCAACGACTCCGACTTCATCGGCACGCACTTCCGCTACGGCCAGGCTGTCGACCTGACGGAGTGGATGAAGGGCGAGGCCAAGGATGTGACCAATCCGGGGCTCGACGTCGATGACTTCATCGGCAAGTCGTTCACGACGGCGCCGAATGGCCACCTCTACCAGCTGCCCGACCAGCAGTTCGCGAACCTCTATTGGTTCCGCTACGACTGGTTCACGAACCCGGACTACAAGGCCAAGTTCAAGGCCAAGTATGGCTACGATCTCGGCGTTCCCGTGAACTGGTCGGCCTATGAAGATATCGCCGAGTTCTTCACCAACGACGTCAAGGAGATCAACGGCGTCAAGGTCTATGGCCACATGGACTACGGCAAGAAGGATCCCTCGCTCGGTTGGCGTTTCACCGACGCCTGGCTGTCGATGGCCGGCAACGGCGACAAGGGCATCCCGAACGGCTTGCCGGTCGACGAATGGGGCATCCGCATGGAAGGCTGCCGTCCGGTCGGCTCGTCGGTCGAGCGTGGCGGTGACGCCAACGGCCCGGCGGCGGTCTACTCGATCGTCAAATATCTCGACTGGATGAAGAAGTATGCTCCGCCGCAGGCACAGGGCATGACCTTCTCCGAGTCAGGCCCGGTGCCCTCGCAGGGCAACATCGCCCAGCAGATCTTCTGGTACACCGCCTTCACCGCCGACATGGTGAAGCCCGGCCTGCCCGTGATGAACGCGGACGGTACGCCGAAGTGGCGTATGGCTCCGTCGCCGCACGGCTCGTACTGGAAGGACGGCATGAAGCTCGGCTATCAGGACGTGGGCTCGCTCACGCTGCTGAAGTCGACCCCGATCGACCGCCGCAAGGCGGCCTGGCTCTATGAGCAGTTCATCGTCTCCAAGACGGTGTCACTGAAGAAGAGCCATGTCGGTCTCACCTTCATCCGTGAATCCGACATCTGGGACAAGTCGTTCACCGAGCGTGCGCCGAAGCTCGGCGGCCTGATCGAGTTCTACCGCTCGCCCGCGCGCGTGCAGTGGACCCCGACCGGCAACAACGTGCCTGACTATCCGAAGCTCGCGCAGCTCTGGTGGCAGAACATCGGCGATGCGTCGTCCGGTGCGAAGACGCCGCAAGCTGCGATGGATGCGCTCGCCGCCGCCCAGGACTCGGTGATGGAGCGTCTCGAGAAGTCGGGCGTGCAGGGTGCCTGCGGTCCGAAGCTCAACAAGAAGGAAACCGCGGAGTACTGGTTCGCCAAGTCGGCCAAGGACGGCAACATTGCGCCGCAGCGCAAGCTTGCCAACGAGAAGCCGAAGGGTGAGACCATCGACTACGACACGCTGATCAAGTCGTGGCCGGCCTCGCCGCCGAAGCGCGCCGAAGCCAAGTAAGCCGCAACACCGTCAGGTGGTCGGGCAAAAGCGCGAAGCGCGTCTTCACGCAGATGTCCGGCCATCCACGAGGCCGGGAGCAATCCCGGCCTTTTTTTCGTCATTGCGAGCGGAGCGAAGCGATCCATACCTTCGCTTGCGGCCCTGTGGATTGCTTCGCTCCGCTCGCAATGACGGCTATCATCGACGTCATATCGGCCGAATCCTGGCCCAGGAGTTCGCCATGCGCATGATTTTCCGTTGCGATCCAAAACTCGCCGATCATCTGCCGAGGCCGTTTCCGGCGCGCAGCGCGCTGCCCGACTGGCTGCGCGCGATGCCGGCGAAGGCGCATTCCGACATCCACGGCCGCGAGATCCGCACCGTCAAGCAATGTCCGCCCTTTGTCGACGCGATGGCCTATGGCGTGATGATCCCGTTGCCCTGCGACGTCAGGGTCGAGCGCGGCGCCTTCGCCTGGGACTGGGAAATCCCGGAGCCTGTAACGGGGCGTCATCCGCGTGCGCCGCTGAGCTTCCACCCCGTCGCGCAATTCGCCGGCGCACCGTTCGCCAACGGCCAGGCGGCGCTCAAATTCAACAGCTTCTGGACCATCGAGCTCGAACCGGGCTGGTCGCTGTTTGCGACCCATCCGGTCAATCGCGACGACCTGCCGTTCCGCCTGATCTCGGGGCTGGTCGATGCCGATCGCTTTCATGACGGCGGCATCAACTTCCCGGCGGTCTGGACCCAGCCCGATTTCTCAGGCGTGCTGCCGAGGGGAACGCCGGTCGCGCAATGCTTCGCCGTGCCGCGCGAGGCGCCAGATCTGGTGTTCGAGTCGTTCGACGAGGCGCACAGGGAAGCCTATGCGAAGGTCGTCGGCGAGGTGCTGGCGGCGCCTAATGTCTATCGCAAGCAGTTTCGCGCCAAGCGCGGGCGGCTAGCCACCTAACGCTTTGCGCAGCGCTGCCTCGTCGAGCCACAGCCGGCCGTGCGAGCCCGAGGTCAGCGCCATCGCGATCGAGCCGAACATCTCCGGGCGCAGGCCGTAGGCGCGGGCATAAGCCTGCATCGCAGCGTCGGGGTCGCCGTTTTCCTGGAGCACGATCCCGAGATTGAGCGCCGCCTCGGCGTAATCAGGATTGATGTCGAGCGCCTTGCGGTAGGCGGTAGCAGCCGCGGTGAAATCGCGCAGATCCTGCCTGGTAACGCCGAGATCGAACCAGACCGAGGCCGGCGCGTCACCAGCGGTGGCGCGATCGAGCAGGCGTGCGGCCTTGGCCGGGTCACCGTCATCCCAGGCCATTCGGCCGAGCCGCGCCATGGCTTCCTGATGCTGCGGGATGACCTTGAGGATCGCCTCCCAGGCCTCGCGCGCCTGCGCTTTCCGGCCGGCGAGCTCGAGCGTGCGCGCTTGCTCGATGAACACCTCGCGGTGCGGCTCGAGCGCGGCCGCGCGGTCGAGATGCATCATCGCCGCATCGAAGTCCTTTGCAGCGCGTGCGATACGCCCGGCCAGCAGCCGGGCCGCGGCATTGTCGGGGCGTTTTGCCAGGCTGGCTTCGATATGCCCACGCGCCGGCGCGATCGCGCCCTCGGCATACAGCGCCGCGGCGAGGAAATGGTTCAGCACGGGTTCTCCAGGCCGCCGGCGCAGGCCTTGTTCGCAGAGCTGCTTCGCCTCGTCGCGCCGGCCGGCATTGAATGCAGCGGCCGCGCGGCGAACGATCTCCTCGGCGTTGTCCCTGCTCATCCCTGCGCGACCGTATTCAGCCCTGATCGATAAGGTCTAGGCCATGAGGCGCCGGAGTCCAAGATCAGCGTTCACCGCGCGGCGGTGTGGCTGGCGGCCGCGCGCATCTCGATAAACGCCCGGTGTTGCGCCAGCGTCAGTTCCTGGCTGACATGCGACAGCTCAGTCGCCGCGGCGTCGGCGGCCTGGCCGGCCGGCTCGGCAACGCGCGCGAACATCTCGGCCTCGTAGGCGCGCACCGCGTCGCGCCAATCCTGCGGCCCCGTGAGATGCCCTGCCAGCTCTGCTGCATCGAGCATCGCGGCGTTGACGCCTTCGCCGCCGTAAGGCGACATCAGGTGCGCGGCGTCGCCGAGCAGGGTGATGCCGGCGCGGTTGGTCCAGTGATGCCCGACCGGCAGCGCATGGATGGGGCGAATGGCGAACTGATCGCTGCTGGCGCGGAATAGCTCCAGCAGGGCGTCGGCCCAGCCGGCGAATTCATCAACCAGCGCGTCGCGTACCGCCGCCGGCGAGGTGATGTCGAAGCGGCGCTCGGCCCATTCGACCGGCACGCGGAAGATCGCATAGCCGCGCAGATGGGCGTTGCCGTTGCGCTGGACGATCAGGCTTCGCCCGCCGCCTTCGACACCCATCTTGCCGCGGCCGACGAGCCGCGACAGCGCAGGATGGCGCGTATCGACCTCATCGATGCCGAACTCGATGAAGGTGAGTCCGCTGTATTGCGGCTGGTAGCGCGACACGAGCGACCGCACCCGCGACCACGCGCCGTCGGCGCCGACAACGAGATCGAACGGTCCCTGGCGCGCTTCATCGAACACGAGATCATAGAGGCCGTCGTCCCGCGGCACGACCTCGCGCAAGCCGTGGCCCCAATTGACGGTGCCGGATGGCAAGGATTGCAGCAGCAAGGCGCGCAGCGCCGTGCGGTCGACCTCCGGTCGGTCGCCGGTCGTGTCGTCATCCGCAAGCAGCAATCGGCCATCGCCGTCATAGAGCCGGCTGCCTTGATCGTCGTAACGCGCGATGCGCAGGAAGCCTTCGGTGAGGCCGGCGCGCGCGAGCGCCAGTTGGCCACTCTCGGCATGCAGGTCGAGCGTCCCGCCCTGCGGCCGCTCGGTCGCGCATGTCTCTCGCTCGAATACCCTGGCGTTGATTCCGGCGACATGCAGCAGCCGGGCGAGTGTCAGGCCGCCGGGACCGGCGCCGACGATGGCAATGCGAAGAGGGCTTGAATTCATGGACATCACGCTTTCACTAGGATACATAGGTACCTATATAAGATGGATAGGGACCTATGTAAATGGCGGATGCAACCGATTGGGACCTGTTTGATCGTCCGGCGCCGCTGGTCAACATGGCCTCGCGCAGCCTCCTGAGGCTCGGCGAACGGCGGGTGAAGCCGCTCGGCTTCAGCGTCGGGCAGTTGCCGGTGCTCTATCTGCTGCGCGACGGCAAGGCGATGTCGCAACGTGATCTGGCCCGCGCTGTCAGGGTCGAGCAACCATCGATGGCGCAGATTCTGGCGCGGATGGAGCGCGACGGCCTGATCCGGCGCACGCCGATGCCGGGCGACGGCCGCAGCCAATTGGTGTCGCTGACCAAGGCTGCGATCGCGAAGCTGCCGGCCGCGCGCAAGGCGCTCCACCGCAACCAGGACCAGGCGCTCGCGGGATTCAGCGCGGCCGAGACCGCAACCCTGCTGGATCTGCTGCGGCGATTGAATCGAAACCTGGACCGCATTGTCACCGCGGAGATGGAGAGCGACCAGGCCGTCGACGCATAAAAACATCCGCAGCACCGGTCCGCGAAAGGGCGATCAGCCCGCGACCAGTCGCCTCACGACGACCCCCCGGCTTGACTCCACCAGGCAGCAAACTCATAGTTAGCATAATGCAATTGAAGTAATCGTATATCGATTACTTTGAGATAGCGCTGGTAAGGCTGTGTTGGCTTCCTTTGAGAGGCGGGTGGATGGCACTGATCGAGGCGTTCAAGCAGTTGCTGGGCGACACGGCGGTACTGACGCAGGATGAAGATCTCGCGGGACTCACCGAAGATTGGCGCGGGCGATTTCGGGCGCCTGCGCTCTGCGCCGTGTTGCCGTCCAACACCCAGCAGGTTGCGGCGATCGTTCGCCTTTGCATCGAACACCGCGTTCCGGTGCTGCCGCAAGGTGGCAATACCAGCCTGTGTGGTGGGGCCACGCCGTGCGAAGAGGGCAAGCGGCCAGTCATCGTCGCCCTGACCCGCATGCGCCGGATCAGGTCGATCGATCCGGTCAACAATACGATGGAGGTCGATGCCGGCTGCGTGCTGGCCACGATCCATGAGGCCGCCGCGGCGACAGGCCGCCTCTATCCGGTCAGCCTCGGTGCCGAGGGCTCCTGCCAGATCGGCGGCAACATCGCCACCAACGCCGGCGGCACCGGCGTGCTGCGCTACGGCAATACGCGCGACAATGTGCTCGGCCTCGAGGTGGTGCTACCAGACGGCTCGATCTGGGACGGCCTCTATGCCCTGCGCAAGAACAATACGGGCTACGATCTCAAGCATCTTTTCATCGGCTCCGAGGGCACGCTCGGCATCGTCACCGGTGCCGTGCTGAAGCTGCATCCGTTGCCGACCGCGGAGGCGGTCGCGTGGCTTGCGGTCGACGATCCGCAACGGGCGCTCGAGGTGCTCGGCCTGTTCCAGGCGTCCTGTAGTTCGCGGCTCTCCGCCTTCGAGTTGATGAATGACAATCAGATCCGGCTGGTGCTTGAGCAAATGCCCGGACGGCGTTGCCCGGTGGCGCGGATCGATGGCTGGCACGTTCTGGTCGAACTATCTGATACCGGAAGCACGCAAGAGATCGCTGCCACGATGCAGGCGGTGCTGGAGCGCGCGCTCGAGCAAGGCTTGATCAGCGATGCCGTCGTCGCCTCGAGCGGAGCGCAACGTCAGGCGATGTGGCTGGTCCGGCACAGCGTCTCGGAAGCCAACAAGAAGGCCGGCGTCGGCCTGACCTCGGACACCGCCGTTCCCGTGTCGGCGGTGCCTGCCTTCATCGCACAGGCTACCGCTTCGGTGCGCGCGATCGTGGCGGACGTGCCGGTCGTGGTGGTCGGTCACATGGGCGACGGCAACATCCATTTCATTCCGTTCTTCAGTTTCGACGAATGGAACGCCATGCCGGATCGCGACGGCCTCGCGGACCAAATCCGCCGGGCGATCGATGACGCCGCCGGCGCGCTGCGCGGCACCTTCAGCGCCGAGCACGGCATCGGACGTACGCTGATCGGCGAAATGTCGCGCTACAAGGCGCCCGTCGAACTCGCTTTGATGCGGGCGGTGAAGCAGGCCTTCGATCCGCTCAGTCTGTTCAATCCCGGCCGCGTGCTGCCGCCGGCCGCTTCGCCATCAGATGTAATTGCCAAGACAAAGGGAGACTGACACGTGAGCACACCTCTGAAATCAGGTATTTCTCGTCGCAGCCTGCTGCTCTCAACCGGTGCCGCCGCGTTGGCTGCGCCCGCGATCTGGTCGCCGTCGCGCGCTGCGGGAAAGCGCATCGTGGTGCGTGATGACGGTGGCATCTACACCAAGGCGTACGGTGCGGCGTTCTATCGGCCGTTCACGCAGGCGACCGGCATCGAGGTCGTCGGCGTCCAGGCCGCAGCCGAGCCGATCGCGCAGATCAAGACCATGGTCGAGACCAAGAACTACACCTGGGACATGGCCAAGATCAGCTGGCCCGCGATCCTGATACTGACGAGCGGCACGACGCCCTATCTCGAGAAGCACGGCCTGGAGTCGGAGCCGGTCATCAAGACCATCCCGCCCGAATACATGTCGCCTTACGGCGTCGGCACCAACGTCTACACGACCGTGCTGGCCTATCGCTCCGATGCGTTCAAGGGCCGCAAGGCGCCGCAATCCTGGGCCGATTTCTGGAACGTGACGGAATTTCCGGGCCGCCGCGCCGTGCGCAAGCATCCGTTCGACACCATCGAAGAAGCGCTGATGGGGGCGGGCGTGCCGACCGCGCAGGTCTACCCTTGCGACCTCGACAAGGCGTTTGCATCGCTCGACAAGATCAAGTCCGCGGCCGCCGTGTGGTGGACGACGGGCGCGCAGGTCGAGCAGATGCTGACCTCCGGCGAGATCGACATGATCCCGACCTGGGTGTCCCGCGCGCAGTCTGCGCAGGCGGCGGGCGCGCCGGTCGAGATCGTCTGGAACCAGGGCGTCTGGGGCGGCGACAACTGGTCGATCCTCGCCGGCTCGCCGAATGCCGATGCGTGCCGCGAGTTCATCAAGTTCGCGTCCGATCCGAAGCGGATGGCCGCGCTGACGGAATTCTTTCCGGCGGGCCTGACACAGCCGGAGGCGTTCAATTACGTCAAGCCGGAGATCGCGAAGAACTGCCCGACCTATCCTGACAACATCAAGGTCGGCCTCAAGATCAATCCGAAGTTCTGGCTCGACAACCAGGCGGCGGTGATCGAGCGCTTCAACAGCTGGATTTTGGCCTAACCATCGGAGCAGGCATGGCCTCATCGAGCCTACGTGTCGCGAATCTCAGCAAGCGCTATGGCGACTTTGTCGCCCTGGCGCCGACCAGTCTCGACGTCGCCAAGGGTGAATTCCTCACGCTGCTCGGCCCGTCGGGATCGGGCAAGACGACGCTGCTCAGCCTGATCGCAGGGCTCGCGCATCCAGACGAGGGACGAATCCTGATCGATGATGCCGATGTGACGCATAGCCCCGCCTATGCGCGCGACATCGGCGTCGTGTTCCAGAACTACGCGCTGTTTCCTCATATGACGGTCGAGGACAACATCGCGTTTCCGCTGAAGATGCGAAAAATAGCCGACGCCGAGGCGCGCCGGCTCACGGCCGAGGCATTGGACACCGTGCGACTGCCGCATGTCGCTAAGCGCTACCCGCGCGAGCTCTCCGGCGGGCAGCAGCAGCGCATCGCGCTGGCACGCTGCATCGTCTATCGGCCCGCCATCATCCTGATGGACGAGCCGCTCGGCGCGCTCGACAAGAAGCTGCGCGACCAGATGCAGCTCGAGATCAAGCGTATCCATCGCGAGCTGCGCACCACGATCGTCTATGTCACCCACGACCAGGAGGAGGCGATGACCATGTCGGATCGCATCTGCCTGATGAATGCCGGTGCGATCGAGCAACTCGGCACGCCCGAAGATCTCTACTTCCGCCCCCGATCGGTTTTCGTCGCCGACTTCCTCGGCGAGTCTAATTTGCTCGGTGCCACGGTGCAGGCCGTCGATGCAGATGGACTCGACATCGTCCTTGCCGACCGGGAGGCGCGGTCGCGCGCTGTCGGCAATGGCAGCGCGTTTGCCGCCGGCGAGCCAATCAAAATCATGGTGCGGCCGCAGAATCTCACGGTTGAGAGCGCCGGCTCCGGACACGGCAAGCTGACGGGACGACTGACCGATGTGATGATCAGCGGCAGCCTGACGCGGCTTTACATCGCGCCGGAGACAGCGGGCATGGCGCCACTGGTCGCGGCCTATCCCACCCGCAGCAGCGCCGCGCCCTACGAGATCGGACAGATGCTGTCGCTCGGCTGGAACCCGGCCGATGCCGTCGCGATCCGCGACGCCAAGGGAGTTTGAGGTGAGGGCGGTGGGACGGCTGCGCGCTCTGCAACAGGCTCCGGTCTTGACTCCGGTCTTGACTTGGGCCGCGATGGGCGCGCCGCTTGTGCTGCTGCTGGCGCTGTTCCTGGTCTACCCGGTCGGTCAGTTGCTGCTGCTCAGCATCTACAACGACAGCGGTTTCACGCTGGCGCAGTATCGCCAGCTGTTTGCGTCGTCGGTCTATGTCGACGTCCTGCTCATTACCCTGAAGATATCGCTGGTGACGACGTTGGTTTGCGTCGTCACAGGCTATCCGATCGCCTATTTGATCTCGCTGGTCGGCAAGCAGCGCAAGGCGACGCTGCTGTTCTGGGTGCTGCTGTCGTTCTGGACCAGCTTCCTGGTGCGGGCCTTCGCGTGGGTCGTGCTATTGGGGCGCAACGGCGTCGTCAACAAGCTGTTGCTGTCGCTCGGCATCGTCTCCGCGCCGCTCGATCTGCTTTACAGTTTTGGCAGCGTCCTGATCGGCATGGTCAATGCGCTGCTGCCGCTCGCCGTGCTCACCATGCTCTCGGTGATGGACAACATCGACCGCAATCTGCCGCGCGCCGCCGCAACGCTCGGCGCGGGTCCCGGCATGGCGTTCTGGACGATCTATTTCCCGCTGTCGCTGCCCGGCGTCGCCGCGGCCGGAATCATGGTGTTTGTCACGGCCATCGGTTTCTTCATCGTGCCGGCGCTGCTCGGCGGCCGCCGCGAAACCATGATCACGCAATTGATCATCGATCAGGTCCAGCAGACCATGAACTGGGGTTTTGCCGGCGCGATCTCCGTGCTGCTGTTGAGCGTCGTGCTCGTCGTCTTCGTGGTCTACGACCGGCTGCTCGGCCTTTCGACCATGACCGGCGCCACCACGGCGGCAAAAGCCAGATCATCGCGCCTGTCCGGCGTCTTCGAGCGGATCGGCGACGTCGTCCTGACTCTGCTCGGCGCGGTCTCCGACCGCATCATTCGCCTGCTGCCGTCACGGTGGGACAGCGGTCCTGATACGCCGGGCCTCGGGCTGCAGGGTTTTGTCTGGATCATGCTTCTCGTCATCAGCGCGCCGACGTTCCTGATGATCCCACTGTCCTTCGGCACCGGCGGCCTCAACTGGCCGCCGCAGGGATTCACGCTGCACTGGTACCAGGAGGTGTTGCAGTCGCCGGTATGGACCCAGGCGGTGATGCGCTCGCTGCTGGTCGGGCTCGGCACCGGCGCGCTCGCCATGCTGATCGGAACTCCGGCCGCGTTCCTGCTGGTACGCAGCAATATTCCGGGCAAGGCGGCCTGGCTCGCCTTCATCCTGTCGCCGATCGTCGTGCCGCGCATGATCATCGCCGTCGGCCTGTTCTACGTGTTCGCGCGCATCGGCCTGGTCGGCAGCGCCTTCGGCCTCATTCTCGGGCATACCGTCATCGCGGTGCCCTACGTGGTGATGACCATGATGGCGGTGCTACGCAACTACGACACCCGGCTCGACCATGCCGCGCAGAGCCTCGGTGCGCGTCCGTTCGCCACGCTTCGTTACGTCACCGTTCCGATCCTCGGCGCCGGGATGATGTCGTCGTTCCTGTTCGCCTTCGCGGCCTCGTTCGACGAATTGACCATCGCGCTGTTCGCCACCGGCGGCTTGAACGCAACCTTGCCCAAGCAATTCTGGGACGAGGTAACACTTCAGGTCTCGCCCGTGATCGCCGCCGTCTCGACCTGCCTCTTCATCTTCATGGGCATCCTGATCTTCGTCGCCGAACGCCTGCGCCGCCGCGTGGCCGCCAGCTAGCTATTCTGTCCTGCCAAATAAGGGTCTCCACTCATGCTCAACTCCACTCGTCTCCGCGGTGTTTTCCCCGCCATTCCGACCCCCGTCGGGGCCGACGACACGATCGATGCCGGCGCGGTCTCGGCGCTGTTTGCCTGGCTGCTCAAGCAGGGCATCGACGGCGTGGTGCCGCTCGGCGGCACCGGCGAATACGGCGCGCTGTCGCGCCGCGAGCGCATCCGGATGGCGAGCCTGTCGGTTGCCGCGATGGCCGGCAAGGGTCCGGTGATCGCAGGTGTGCTGGACACCGGTTTCCATGACGCGCTCCAGGCGACCAAGGAATTCGCCGCGGAGGGCGTGGACGGCGTGCTCGTCCTCACGCCATACTACACCAACCCGACCCAAGCAGGTATCCGCGACTATTTCCTGCGCTATGCGGATGCGTCTCCCGTGCCGGTGCTGATCTACGAAATTCCCTACCGCACCCGGATCGCGGTCGAGCCGAAAATCCTGCATGAGCTGTCGCGGCATCCCAATATCATCGGAATGAAGGCCTGCAATCTCGACATGTATCATTTTCTGCAGGTCGTCGCCGGCGTCGACGACAATTTCGCGGTGTTGAGCGGGGAGGACAGCCTGTTTCCGCTTCACCTCGCTGCTGGCGCCAAGGGCGGCATCATCGTAACGGCGAATTTGCTGCCGCGGGCCTGGCGACAAATCTACGAGGCGGCGTGCGCCGGCCGCACCGCGGAGGCGCTCGAACTGCACCGCCGCCTGATCCCGTTCATGAACATGGCATTCGCGGAGACCAATCCGGGGCCGATGAAGGCGGTGATGGATATGGTCGGCGTCAACGCGCCGCGCATGCTGGCGCCGCTGGTGCAGCCCGCAGACGCGCTGGTCGCTTCGTTCCGGGCCGAACTCCGCCGGCAGCTGGCTGAAACGGAAGGTGTGGGTTAGGGATGGCGGCAAAGGCAGGCAAGGCCGGAAAGACATCGAAGAGCGCGGGCAAGAGCGTCGAGCCGGCGCGCTCGTCGCTGTTCGTCGGCTCGACCGAGAAGGCGTTCCAGGTCCTGCATGCCTTCGACGGCCCCAGGCGGTATATGACGCTCGCGGATATCGCGCGCGCCGCCAGCCTCGATCGCAGCGCCACGCAGCGGCTGGTCTACACGCTCGAGACGCTCGGCTATCTCAGACGCATCGACGGCACGCGCAACTACGGCCTGACCTCCAAGGTGCTGCAATTCTCGCACAATTATCTCAAGGCCAACGATCTGATCGACAAGGCTTCGCCCTATCTCCTCGACATGAGCCGCAATCTCGGCGAGACCTGCAATCTGCATGAGCTCGACGGCCACGAGGTCGTGTTTGTGGCGCGCTTTCCTGGCCGGCACCTCATCCATATCGATTTCGTGATCGGAAGCCGGTTGCCGGCCTACTTCACGGCGTCCGGCATAACCATCCTGGCGGCCCTTCCGGAGGCGGAGCAACAGCACATCTTGAGGCGTACGCGGCTCGAGCCACTCACGCCGTACACGATTACGGATCCCGACAAGCTCATGGAACAGGTGCACCTCGCCGCCAAGCGCGGCTATTCGATCCAGGTCAACCAAAGCGTCATGGGTGATATTTCCGTGGCGGCGCCGATCATCGACGAGCACGGGCGGGCTATCGCCGCGGTCAATATCTCCGTGCCCACGACGCGCTGGACCAAGGAGCAGGCCGAAGCCGAGCTCGTTCAGCATGTTCACGTCGCCGCAACCTCGGTCTCGAAGTCCAAGTTCATACGCTACGTCGCCTGAAACGCCGATGCCGATGCTGCTGAATGCCGACGACTATCGCAGCCGGGCGCGCCAAATGTTGCCGCGCGGCCTGTTCGACTATATCGACCGCGGCACGGAGGACGAAACCGCGTTGAGCCGCCTGCGTGCCTCGCTCGACGGCATCACCCTGATGCCCGCGGTGCTGGCCGGCCACAGCAAGCGCGATCTCGACACGACGCTGCTTGGAGCGCGTATCGCCGCGCCGCTGGCCGTGGCGCCGACGGCACTTGCCGGGCTTGTTGCCCATGACGGCGAGACGAAGCTTGCCCGGGCCGCGTCGCGTGTCGGAATCCCGGTTTGCATCTCGACGCAATCGGTCACGACCATCGAGACGATCCGGCGCGGCGCGCCTGATGCCAAGCTTTGGTTTCAGCTTTACGTCTGGCGCGACCGCGACCTCACGGCGCGGCTCTTGGAGCGCGCCCGCAACTGCGGATGCGACAATTTGCTTGTCACGGTCGATACGCCGGTCTCGCCGAACCGGGAATACAATCAGCGCAACGGCTTTGGCATTCCGTTTACGCCGAGCCTGCGCAGCGTGGCCGACGTTGCGCGGCATCCGCGCTGGCTGTTCGGTGTTCTCATGCGCTATCTCCTCGGCGAGGGCATTCCGACCTACGGCCACTATCCGGCGGAATTCCGTACGGCGATCACGCGGCCGAGCGTCGCGGAAGCCGTACGGCTGGAGCATCGGCTGAGTTGGGACGATATGCGCTGGCTGCGCGACGTCTGGCCCGGCAGGCTGACCATCAAGGGCGTACTGGCTGTGAGGGATGCCGAGACGGCGGCCGCGGTCGGAGCCGACGCAATCGTGGTCTCGGCCCATGGCGGCCGCAATCTCGACTGCTTGCCGGCGCCCGCGGATTGCGTTCCGGCGATCGCCGCCGCCGTGCAGGGACGCCTGACGGTCCTTGCCGACAGCGGCGTCAGGCGTGGCACCGACGTGCTGAAATACTGCGCGCTGGGTGCCGATGCCGTTCTTGTCGGCCGCCTGCCGTTATGGGGGCTCGCCGTCGGCGGCGAACAAGGTGCGGAAGCGGTGTTGCGCATGATCCTGCGCGAGATGGATACCGCAATGGCGTTTCTCGGCGTGGCGCGCGTCGCCGAACTCAAGATGCAGCCTCGCTAATCCAGGTCGCAGCCTTTGCGGCTCTTCCCGCAAGCAAGCGGGAAGAGCCGGACTAGCTTTACTCCGCCGCCTCGGTCGCCTTGAGCGTCGGATAATCCGTGTAGCCCTTGGCGCCGCCGCCGTAGAAGGTGTTCTTGTCCCAGTCGTTGAGCGGTGCGCCCTTCTTCAGGCGCTCGACCAGATCGGGGTTCGAGATGAACGGCTTGCCGAATGCGATCAGGTCGGCGGCATCAGATTCCAGCACCTTGTTGGCGAGCGCAAAGTCATAGCCATTGTTGGCGATGTAGGCCTGCTTGAAGCGCTTGCGCAGGCTCGCATAGTCGAACGGCGCGATATCGCGCGGGCCGCCGGTCGCGCCTTCGATGACGTGGATGTAGGTCAGCTTCAGCGCGTTGAGGTGATCGACGATGTAGTCGAACAGCGGCTGCGGGTTGGAGTCCGAGATATCGTTCGCCGGCGTCACCGGCGAGATGCGGATGCCGGTGCGGTCCGCGCCCGCTTCCGCGACCGCCGCCTGTGTGACTTCAAGCATCAGCTTGGCCCGGTTCTCGATCGACCCGCCATAGGCATCCGTGCGCTTGTTGGCGCCGTCCTTGGCGAACTGGTCGAGCAGATAGCCGTTGGCGCCGTGCACCTCGACCCCGTCGAAGCCGGCGGCCAGCGCATTCGCGGTGCCGCGTTTGAAGTCCTCGATGATCCCGGGGATTTCCGACAGCTCCAGCTCGCGCGGCTCGGAGACATCGGCGAATGTGCCGTTCACAAAGGTCTTGCCCTTGGCGCGGATCGCCGATGGTGCGACCGGCTTGCCGCCATTCGGCTGCAGCGCGACATGCGAGATGCGGCCGACATGCCAGAGCTGGATGAAGATGCGTCCGCCGTGCTCATGCACGCGATCGGTGACCTTCTTCCAGCCCTCAACCTGCGCTTTTGAATAAATGCCGGGGGTGTCCTGATAGCCTTGGCCCTGATGCGAGACTTGGCTCGCCTCGGTGATGAGAAGGCCGGCGGAAGCGCGCTGGCCGTAATAGTCCGCCGCAAGCGGGCTCGGCACGAAGCTGCCGGGTTCGGCGCGGTTGCGCGTTAGCGGCGCCATCACCAGGCGGTTCGGCAGCCTCAGCTTGCCAAGCTTGAAGGGCTCGAAAAGTTTGGTCGGTTGGCTCATGAGGAAATGTTCCAGGGAGTTACGGATAAGGGAGATTTGTGCATTGCGGCGGCGAGCGCAATGGCCTGATACATACGCTCCCTGCAGATTAGCTACGCACGATTCCGCCCATGTGGCCGGCATCGAGGAACAGGGTATGCGCGTTGACGTAGGAGGATTCGTTCGAAATCAGAAACAGTGCGGTATAGGCGACCTCCCAGCCGGTGCCCTGGCGGCCGAAAGGCACTGTCACGGCCCGATCCGGCCGCCTTCGGCTGGCGTCGCGGCCCATTGGGGTATCCATGAAGCCGGGTGCGATCACATTGCAGCGAATGCCTCTTTCTTCACCGGCCCGTGCGATCGCCCGGCCCAGCGCGATCTGCGCGGCCTTGGAGGACTCATAGGCCGGATTACGGCCATTGGCGCGCTGGCTCGCCATCGACGAGATCAGGATGATCGCGCCGCCCGGCACCATCACCTCCAGCGCCTTCTGCGCGAACAGCATGTGGCTGCGCACGTTGACGGCGTAATCCCGGTCCCAGGCTTCTGCCGTCATCTTGGGCAGCGATAGGCCGGAGGAGATCCCGACATTCAGCGCCAGGCCGTCGAGGCCGCCGAGCTTGTGCGCGCAGCGTTCGACCGCAGGCGCGATCGCCGCGATATCGGAGACGTCGACCACATCGGTGAACGCCTTGCCGCCTTCGCGCGTGATCTGCGCGACCGTGTTGTCGGCCGCTTCCTTGTTGATGTCGATGCAGGCGGATGCGCCCTCACGCGCGAACAGCACGCTCATCGCGCGGCCGTTGCCAACAGGCGGCTCCTCGTCGACGATGGTACGCTGTCCCGCACCGACCACGATGATGCGCCGGCCAGCGAGCCGTCCGTGGTTCGTCGCTAGCCCCAGCGCCTCCGCATGCAGCGACGCGGAGGGGTCGACAGATCTGGGTGCGTGGGTGGTGGTCGACATTGGCGTGCTCCCTGACGTCTTGTTGTTGTCAGGGAGCAGTAGCACGGCCGCGCGGGCGAGGCGACGTGTCCGCCGAAGCCTTGGTCAAAGCCTTGGCGAAGGCGGAAAATCCCGCGGCGGGGAATATCGCGTCAGCTGACGCCGAGGAAATCGCGCTTGCCGATCTCGACGCCGTTGTGGCGAAGGATGCCGTGCGCGGTCACTGCGTGGAAATACAGGTTCGGGAACGAGAACGCGGAGAGGAATTGCTGGCCCTTCAGCGTCATGTTGCGGCCGGCGCCGACCGGGAAGGTGACGTCCCTGGCATCGCCGCCCTCGAATTGCGCGGGCGTGAACGACTTCACATAGTCGATTGTCTTCGCCAGCCGCTGCTTCAATTCGCCGAATGTCGTCTCGGTGTCGGGCGTGGAGGGCACCTCGCTGTGCGTCAGCCGCGCGCAGCCTCGTGACGCGTGATCGCAGACCAGCTGCACCTGCTTCGACAGCGGCAGCATGTCCGGATAGAGCCGCGATCCCAGCAGCACCTCGGGCGCAATCTTCTTCGCCTCGCAATGCGCCTCCGCCTTGGTGAGCAGCCCGGTGAGGCCATTGAGCATTTGCAGGTAGGCGGGGACGACGGCGTCATGAAAGGACATGGGATGCTCTTTGTGTTGGGATGAAAATCCGGATGGGCCGAACGGTGATGCTGCAAATGGGGCGGAGGAGGGAAGAATACAACTGCGTGGAGCTATATCACTTGATCAAATATTCTTCGTCCTTACCCCGCCCAGCTTGCGGGGAGAGGTCGGATCGCATCGCAAGATGCGATCCGGGTGAGGGGGACTCACCGCGAGTCGGCTGCGTGGAGAGAGCCCTCACCCCAATCCTCTGCCCGCAAGAGCGGGGCGAGGGGGCACAAAGACCTACCTTATCCCCGGCATCGCGGCTTCCGCCGGCTGGGCGCGCGGCCCGCGCATCCGCGTCAGTAATTCCGCTGTCGGCCAGGAATCCGCCGGCAGGCCATACTTCATCTGCATCGCCTTCACCGCGCTGCGGCTGGCCTGGCCCAGCACGCCGTCGACCTTGCCGACATCATCGCCCGCGCGCACCAGCAGCGCCTGCAGCTCCTTGATCTCGTTGAACGGCAGTTGCGCGACAGGCTGATGCGGCCGCTGCATCGGCGCTGCGCCGGCGATGCGGCTGGCGAGATAGCCGGCGGTGGTCGAATAGATCAGCGAGTTATTCCACTCGGTGTAGGCGGCGAAATTCGCATAGGCGAGGAACGCCGGACCGGTGCGGCCCATCGGCAGCAGCAGCGAGGCCGGCATGTCGTCATTCGGCAACGGCTTGCCGTCGGTCGCGGTGACGCCGAGCGAGGCCCATTTCGTGCGCGGCAGCTTGGTGGTGAGATCGGCTTGATCCCACGGAAAATTCGTGGTCTGCGGCACGCGCACTTCCTGCAGCCATGGCTCGCCGCGCCGCCACTTCAATCCGTTGGCGATGTAGTTCGCGGTCGAGCCGATCACGTCGGGCCCGCTGCGCAACAAATTGCGATGGCCATCGCCGTCGTAATCGACCGCGTAGTTGAAGTAGTGCGTCGGCAAAAATTGCGTCTGTCCGAGCTCGCCGGCCCAGGAGCCGACCATCTCTTCAGGCGTCAGATCGCCGCGCTCGATGATCTTCAGCGCCGCGATGGTCTCGCCCTGGAACATCTCGGAACGGCGGCAATCATAGGCGAGCGACACCAGCGATTTCAGCGTGGCGAGATTGCCCATGTTGGCGCCGAAATCGCTCTCCAGTCCCCAGAACGCGGCGATCACGGCCGGCGGCACGCCGTATTCCTTCTCGGCGCGTGCAAACGCCGCCGCATAGGTTTTGATGTATTGCTGACCCTGCTGCATCCGGTAGGTCGCGGCCATGCGTCCGGCGAACTCGGTGAAGATCTGCCCGAACACGCGCTGGCCGCGGTCGCGATTGACGATGCCCTGGTCGTAGATGAGGTAAGGCGCAGCCTCGGCAAGCGTCCGCTGCGAGACACCGGCTGCGACCGCGTTGCTCTTCAGCTCGGTGAGGAAGCGATCGAAGGCTTGCCCGTTGTGGCAGGACGCGGCCCGTGGCGAGGATGCGGCGGCCGGCCGCGGCTTGGCAGGCGTGGGTTTTACGGGGGCCGGCAACAATGGCTGTTGCGCCGAAGCCACGGATGAGAGCGCCAGCGCAGCCGCCAACGCTGCGATCATGATCGGGGCGCGGAGGGAAGCTGCTGGCATCGATGTCACCGGCTTGGGATCGAGGGAAAGGCCTGCCCTGCATACACCAGCCCGGCACCGGGCAACAACGGGGAGGGCCGCCGTTAGACCAATTGGGCTTCGGCAGGCGGATCGGCCGCCGCTATGATCGGCAGGTGATTCGCGGGCAGGTGTGTCCGCGGATCGGTCACGCCCGGAGGGACCCATGTGGAGTTTTCTCGAGCGTCTCTTGGACTCGTCGACGTTCTCGCCTCACGGCATCTGCCTGCTGTGGGAGCCGGAGCTGATCTGGCTTCATGTCATGTCCGACGCGATCATTGCCGCTTCCTATTTCTCGATTCCGTTCGCGCTCGCAATTGTCGTCTCCAAGCGCCGCGATTTCCAGTTCGGCTGGATGGCCTGGCCGTTCGCCACCTTCATCCTCGCCTGCGGGCTCACCCATGTGTTCTCGATCTATACGTTGTGGGTGCCGATCTACGGCATCGAAGGCCTGCTCAAGGCGCTGACCGCGATCGCCTCGATCGTCACCGCGGCCTTGCTGTGGCCGCTGATCCCGAAAGTATTGGCGATCCCGACCAAAGCGCAATTGCGCGAGGCGCATGTCGCGCTTGCGGAGGAGGGACGGCAGCGCCAACACTCGGAAGTCCAGCTGCAACGCTTCCGCGAGGCCGAGGCCAATGAGAGCAAGATCCGCCAGGCGCAGAAGATGGAGGCGGTCGGCCAGCTCACCGGCGGCATCGCGCATGACTTCAACAACATCCTGACCGTCATCACCGGCACCATCGACATCCTCGCTGATGCGGTGACGCACAACCGGCAACTCGCCGAGATCACCGGCCTGATCCGCGAAGCTGCCGAGCGCGGCGCGTCGCTGACGCGGCATCTCCTGGCATTCGCGCGCCGGCAGCCGCTGCAGCCGACCGACGTCGACGTCAACGCGCTGATCGTCGACGCCATCGAGCTGCTGCGGCCGACCATCGGCGACCATGTCGACATCGACTTCCGCCCGGCGCCCGGTCTGCCGCGCGCGCTGGTCGATTCCAACCAGCTCGTCACTGCAATCATCAATCTGGCGCTGAATGCGCGCGACGCGGTGCGCAAGGGCGGCACGCTGAGGATCGAAACCTGCGCCGCCGAGCTCAAGCCCGCCGACGTGCACGGACATGACGGGCTGGTCGCGGGCGACTATGTCGCGATCACGCTGATCGACAACGGCGAGGGTATCGCGGAGGCGGATCTGGCGAAGGTGTTCGAGCCGTTCTTCACCACCAAGCAGGTCGGCAAAGGCACCGGGCTCGGGCTCAGCATGGTCTATGGCTTCGTCAAGCAGTCCAACGGCCACATCGTGCTCGACAGCGAGGTCGGCCGCGGCACCAGGGTCATGCTCTATCTGCCGCGCGCCGCCGTGACCTCGCAGGCCGGCATCGCCCAGCCGCGGCAGCCGGATTTGCGCGGCGCGCAGGAGATCGTGCTCGTTGTCGAGGACGACAGGCTGGTGCGCAGCTACGTGCTGACCCAGATCGAAAGCCTCGGCTACACGACGCTGTCGGCCAGCAACGGACCCGAGGCGCTCGCCGTGCTGGAGAGCGGTGCGCCGGTCGACCTGCTGTTCACCGACGTCATCATGCCTGGGCTGATGAACGGGCGCGACCTCGCCACCGAGGCCGAGAGGCGGCGGCCCGACCTGCGCGTGCTCTTTACCTCCGGCTACACCGAGAACGCCATCGACCATGACGGCAAGCTCGACGAGGGCATCCTGTTCCTTGCAAAGCCCTACAGCCGCGCCGAGCTCGCGCGGATGCTGCGCGTCGCGCTGCGCGAAAGCGAGACGGAGGTCGTGCGGGAGAAGGCGAGCGGTGTGGCGGCGGGATAAATTGTAGGGTGGGCAAAGCGAAGCGTGCCCACCATCCCGAGCACAGCGTCGATGGTGGGCACGTCGCTGCGCGCCTTTGCCCACCCTCATATGGGGATTTGTGAGTCAAGGCTGTCCTTCGGGTCTGGATCAGGATTGTGGAGTAAGAGGGCGGCGCGCGGAGCCATGCGTAGCGCAGCGCGACGACCGGGCAACGGGCGAGGATTGGCTTGCGAAGTTTGCAGCAGCTCACTGCATCACCTCATATCCGGTCGGATTGTTTGATCCGTACCCACCTTCCGCATGCTTGCGGCGAGGAAGCCTGGCGAGGATGAGACCCATCTACGAAACGGCGGTTGAAGCCCTAGGGTGGCACGGTCATCATCCATCCCGCACGGAGCGCGGCGAAGCCGCGGCGCGTGGTGACGTGGTTTGTTTTATGCCTTCATGGTTGCCTGCTCGGGAACCAGGCCGGTGGTGAGGTAACGCCACAGCGCCACGATCAGCTTGCGCGCCAGTGCGACGATGGCGATGCGTTTGGCGCGCTTGCCGGCGTTGGCCGTGCGGGTACGGAACCAGCGGCTAAGCGCGCTGTCACCCTGATGGCGGAGCCAGAGCCAGGCCAGTTCGATCGCCTTGTGGCGGGCACGCCGATTGCCGGCCTTGCTGATGCCCTGCTCGCGATCGATGCCGCCGCTGCGCCATGGACTGGGCGTCAGGCCGCAATAGCCGGCGACCTCGCGCCTGTTGCGGAAGTCCTTGTAGAACAGCTCGTGCACCAGGGTTGCGGTGAAGGCCGGACCGAGCGCCTTGAGGCGGAGCAACAGATCTCGTCGCTCCGCGATCGGTGCCGGAACGGGAAGGGCTTGTGCAGCTTGTTCTTCTTCCAGCGCCGCCAACTGCTCGCGCACCAGCATCAGCCGCACATGCTCGCGCTTGGCCTCGGCCAGAAGATGTGCCGGTAGCGGCTGGCCCTGCCAGTCGCGCTGTCGCGCGAGCCAGGCGAGCCAGTCTCGGCGCCGCGGGTTGCCAACCGCCAGTCCCAACAGGCGCAGCAGCGCCTTGACCCGGTTGGTATGGGCCGTCTGCTCGGTGACCAGCCGGTCGCGTTCGCGGCTGGCGCGCCGGGCGTCCTCGGCTTCCACGCTCGGCACGCGAACGATCCGAACCACCCGCGGCTCACCCCGCAAATAGGCCATCAGGGTGCGCAGCAGAAGCTCGCCGTCGATCCGATCCGTCTTCGCCCGCCGCGCCCGCTGTTCCACCGCAATGCTCGCAGGGTCGAACACAAAGTTCGTGATCCCGGCTGCTTCCAATAGCCGATGCAGCCAGAAGCCGTCATAGCCCGCCTCATAGCAGCTCACTACCCGCGGTACCGATCCGAGCTTCTCCGCCGCCCGGGCGCGGGTCCGTTCGATCAACGCCAGCAGTTCGGCGTGATCGCCCCCCTCAAGCTTGTGGCGCGAAATCCGCTCCCGGTCCGGGCTGTGCAGCGTCACAAGCCACGTCTTCTGACTCAGCTCGATCGCAACGAAAATTGTGCCATTATACTCCGCGGTGGGCGTGTCTATGGTCGATGCTTGCATCTGACTCTCCGATGGTTCGAGTGTGGAAACCCAAACCTATCGGAAAGGCCACGCTCACCGCCCCATGGAATCTACG
>NZ_JYMU01000079.1:0-6782 GCF_000938235.1 Bradyrhizobium sp. LTSPM299 | reverse complement strand
CGACCATGGTGGACACGAAGTCGAAGTGGGAAGACGAGCTTGGGCGCTGGCTCAAGCCATTCCTGGATCGTTTAGGTCACAAGGCGCGGCGGCGGATGTGTCCGCTTTATATCTCGGGATTGATTGGACCGGGCGATCGCAAGAGCGTCCAGCCAATGGCGGCGCGGCTGGCACCGGGCGAGTATGACCAGTTGCACCATTTCATCGCTGATGGCCTCTGGGATGCGGCGCCATTGGAGGCAGAATTGCTCGTTCAGGCCGATCGCCTGGTCGGCGGCAAAGATGCGGTGCTGGTCATCGACGACACGGCGATGCCGAAGAAGGGCGATCGTTCGGTTGGCGTCGCTCCACAATATGCCTCGTCTCTCGGCAAGACGGCTAATTGCCAAACATTGGTGTCGCTGACGCTTGCGCGGGGTGAAGTGCCGGTCATGGTGGCATTACGTCTCTTCGTTCCCGAGAGTTGGACGAGCAATCCGGTGCGTTTGAAGCGTGCGGGCGTTCCTGTAGAGTACCGCGCAGCGCGGACCAAGCCAGAGATCGCCTTGGCGGAGATCGATCGCGTGATGGCAGCCGGTATGCGCTTTGGCTGTGTGCTGGCCGATGCCGGTTACGGCCTCAGCGCGCCGTTCCGTCAGGGGCTCACGACACGCGGCCTGGCCTGGGCCGTCGGTATCCCTCGTCATCAGAAGGTTTATCCGGTGGAGGTTAAATTGATCTGGCCGGTCGCCGGTCGAGGTCGTCCCCGCAAGCGGCACATTCCCGACGTATTGTCGACGGCGGCCGAAGACATGCTGGCCAATGCTAAGTGGCAAAATGTGAGTTGGCGAAACGGGACCAAGGGCCGGCTGGAAGCTCGCTTCGCCGCGGTTCGCGTGCGAACCGCTGATGGACCTCCGCAGCGGATCAAGGACATGGGCCAGCAGCATCTTCCGGGGGACGAAGCCTGGCTCATCGGCGAACACAGGACGTCGGGAGAGAAGAAATATTATCTCGCCAATATGCCGGCCAAGACGAATCTGCGCACGTTAGCTGCTACGATCAAAGCTCGATGGATTTGCGAACAGGCCCATCAGCAGCTGAAAGAGGAACTCGGGCTTGATCACTTCGAGGGACGATCCTGGCAGGGCCTTCATCGTCATGCGCTCATGACTATGATCGCTTACGCATTCCTCCAGCATCGCCGTCTCGCACAAGCGGGGCGGAAAAAAAAGAATCAACGGTCCACCACCTCAGCCGAGCCTGCCGGCCGTACGCCAAGCCATCGTCGATCTCATCGTTCAACCACGACCTCAGCGATGCCCGCACTGCAGAAGACAAATCGGCGGAAAGCAGCGGCGTGAATAAATCTGCCAAAGTAGTGACTAATTGACTCCATTTCTTTCATTTTCTTATCAGTTTGCAGCTGTCTTCGTTTGCGAACAATTGGATCGTCACCCGGTTCTGATCGAACAGCGCCTCCTCCCGCAGCGCCCCTACTCGTCCAATATCTCAAGGAACCCCTGGACCCGCTCGAACGGCTCCTCATTCCCCTTGTCCGCGTAGACCACTCGATCGCCGTCGCGTTCCACCATTTTCGATTTGGATTTGCGCAGCCGGCCCGGCAAAAATGTTGCCGCAACGGCCTCCGGTCCAACGTCAAGTCTGACAATGCCGCGCCTCTTACAATCGAGTCTGAGGCGCGCCGCCGCGAAGAAATCGCGCGCCGCCGGCGGCGGCCTGCCAAAACGCCGCGCGGTTTCGTCCTCTAAATCCTCCAGGTCATCCTCGCTGCGGCACCTCGCGACACGGCCATATAACTCCAGCCGAACCGCATCCGACTGCACGTAATTCGTGGGCAGTATATCCGCGACCGGTAGATTCAGGTCTGGCACCCACAAATCGGCGGCCCCGCCGGTCGTTTTCTCCGAAGCCAGCTTCAGGAGGTGGCTGTAAAGCACCGGTCCAAAAACCTGTACATGACCTGACTGCCGTTCCGAGAAGAGATCTCCCGCCCCCCTGAGATCGAGATCCCGCTCGCTGATCGCGAAGCCTGCGCCTGGCCTGCTGAACTCCTCCAAAACAGCCAAGCGCTTTTCGGAATGCCCCGACTTCGCTTCGGTCAGGAGGTGGGCGAAGGCACGTATTCCGCTCCGCCCAACGCGACCTCTGAGCTGGTGAAGTTGCGCCAGACCGAATTTCTCCGGCCAGCAGACCACGATGGTATTTGCCCGCGGGATGTCGAGGCCACTCTCCACGATGTTGGTGGCCAAGAGGACGTCTGCCTCACCATCGACGAAGGTCATCATTCGGTCGTCGATCTCGTCCGCAGGGAGCCGGCCGTGAAGGCAGACGATCCGGAGATCCGGAGCTACCGCCTGAATCCGCGCCAACATTGGGTCCAAATCCTCAATGCGCGGGCAGATCAGAAAGCTCTGTCCGTGACGCCTCTGCTCGCGTAGCAATGCCGCGATGATTGCGGCGTCAGACAACGGCGCAACCTTGGTCACGATTGGAAGCCGATGAACCGGCGGCGTCGCGATGACGCTAAGATCCCTGAAACCTGCAAGACCCGCCGCCAAGGTCCGCGGTATCGGCGTGGCGCTCATCCAAAGCGTATGAACCCCCTTGGCCAAACCCGAGAGTTTCACCTTCTCGGCTGCGCCGAAGTGCTGCTCCTCGTCGACAATGACGAGCCCAAGGTCGGCGAACTTCACGTCTTTCGATGCTAGGGCCTGCGTACCGATCACGACTTTCAGCTCCCCCCGCCGCAGCCCCTCCTTGACCTCTCTCACATCCGAAGCCGACGTGGCCCGCGAGAGGTTTCCCACTTCGATACCGAGCGAACCAAACCGCTTGCGAAAGGTCGCGACATGCTGCCGGGCCAAGACCGTTGTCGGTACCGCGATGGCGACCTGCTTTCCCGACAGCGCAACAGCTGCGGCTGCTCGCAAAGCGACCTCTGTCTTGCCGAACCCGACGTCGCCACAGACGACCCGATCCATGGGATGGCCGGACCCGAGGTCGTGCAGGACGTCGCGGATCGCGCGGGCCTGGTCGACCGTCGTGAAATACGGAAATCGCGCGACAAACCTTTCGTAAGCCGGCCCCGGAGCGACCAGCGACCAGCTTGGGGGCGCGCCGGCGACGGCGCTGCGCAATATGTTTGGCAAGCTGCTTGGCCGTCGCTTGGATTTCCCGTTCCGCCTCCCCTCGTCGCCCCCACCACGTGCTTCCGTCCGCCTTGTCCAATTTCAGCCTGCCTGGCTCCGTGGCGTAGGGCCAGATCAGAGAGAGGTCGGCAGGCGGAACGAGGACGACGTCGTCAGCGGCGAACTTGAGCCTGATCACCTCACGGGATGCCCCTCTGCTCACGTCAAGCGTCTGTAATCCGTCCAGGAGAGCCAAGCCGCGCTGGAGATGGACCACGACTGCCCCCCGTTCCGGAACATCCGGGTGATCGAATGCCGCAGTCCAGACCCGGGCCATAGGCTGTGGGTGATGGGCTCTACTGCCGAGCACGTCGGTCGCCGTCACGACCACAAGCGGCTTCCGACCAGGGACGACGAAGCCTGCGTCGAAATCGGCCAAAAGCGCACTCTCGCGACTTCGTGCGTTGGTCATCTCTTCGAAGTCTGCGTAGCGCTGCGCCTTCACTCCGCTCATACGTTCCATCGCGCGCAGGTCGCCCTCCACTGCCGCGGCGAAGACCAGCCGCGATCCGACGCGCTGCGTATCGGTGACGAACGTTCGAAGAGCCTTCCTCGGCAACGGTTCCTTCGAGAAGTCGGGTATGGCCGTGTACGCCGCCTTCCTGGGCAGAACGCTCATGCGCTTCGCCAGTCTTTTCCAGTCCCTTCGTCCCAGGTATTCGCGTTCCGCATCCTTACGACCGGCCGCTTCCTCAATCGTCCTCAGCCAGTTGTCAGCATGGCCTGGAACCCCAGCATCCATGATCCATTGCGCTCGATCGCAATAATCCGGCAAAATCGCCCGCTGTCCTCGCTTGCCGCCTAGCGCAATTCGCTCCGACATCGGATCGACCAGCAGCTCACTTACCTCGGAGATAACGTCATGCTCGTGCGGATCGACGGCGACGATTCTGCGGATCGCATCACCGGAATGCTCAATCCGGTACGGACCAAGCGCACCTGCAGGAAAAATCTCAAAGGTCTTGCCGTGAAAGAGGGCCGTGCCCGGGAATTCCGCCTCTTCGTCCAGATCGTATCCTAGGGCCTTTAGACGGCTCTGAAGGTCCCGCTCGGCGTACATCCCGCGGACCTTCAGGCTCATACCGAGGCGCCCCCAACTCGCAGGCAGAGGCAGCCGCTCCATGATCGCCTCCGCCGTCGACACCAGAAAAACAGGCTTTTTCGCCTTGGCGAGACGCCGCAGCACCGAGGACCGCCTGCCCGCAATTTCTCGAGATGGCTCCAATCCATCGAACGGCAACGTGTTCAGTCTCGGAAAGACCAACACGTCAATCGAAGAATCGAGTGAGTGAAGGATGCTCCCAAGCCGTTCCGCCCTATTCTCGTCTTCGGCTAGGAAGGCGATCCCATCGCGGCCGGACTTCCTCCATCGTTCGAGAAGATGGAGCGCCAACATACCTAAAGGTGAGGACGTAGAGATGGCTGAACGCGCTGAACCCGTGCTTTTCTTCGTCAAGCTGGCAGTGGCACGGGTTTTCTTGGTCTTTCCCACGAAATATCCATCTCGTTTCGAGAATGCAGTTCTCTGCGAATCCCGACCTGATTACAATTTCACGATCACCATGAATAGAGGACAGTCGATCGTCGTCGCCGCATCAGGCGGGAGCGCAAACCGAGGAATCCGCTGTGGATCGGACAGGCCCCTCGCCAGCTTGAGCGGAAGGCAATGCTAAGCGGGCAGTTCAATAACTACGGATTGGGCTTCCCTTTTCCATGCCAATCACCCGACAGGCAAAGATCCACAGTGCGCCGCCGATGTCGTGCCTGTCGCTTGCGGCATGCCTTCGCGTGCAAACAGTTCTCGACCAGGCGCAGACTGATAACCTTTCGTATGAAAGCTTATCAGTGACAGATCGACTCC
The DNA here is from genome assembly GCF_000938235.1 of Bradyrhizobium sp. LTSPM299. Classification (NCBI taxonomy): domain Bacteria; kingdom Pseudomonadati; phylum Pseudomonadota; class Alphaproteobacteria; order Hyphomicrobiales; family Nitrobacteraceae; genus Bradyrhizobium; species Bradyrhizobium sp. LTSPM299. Next base: position 1,730 of record NZ_JYMU01000079.1, on the reverse strand, counting down.
GTTTGTCAGGAAAACCAAGTAACCTTTCGGGCTCTCCAACGTCGGTCACTTCCTTCGTAACCTTCAACCAACTCGCCGCGGGAGGAACAATCGCATCCAATAACACCTCTTCTCGGAAGCTACTCAGACCACGTCAAACCGCTCCCGCAGGCTCCGATAAAGGTGCGTTGCCCTCCGAAGGCAAAGGTTACCGTTCAAACCCTGTCGGGTGCGTCATAAGGTCAACTATTTTGCCTGGGCGCACGGACGTGAGTGAAAGCAAAACTCATCACAAGCTCACCAAAAAATCCAAAGCGGGCGCGAAGCGGCAAGGGCCACGGCAATTTTACGATGAAAGCCGGTCGCCCGACTGTTCGGGGCAGGTTCGAAGCGGGACAGGATTCGAACTTATGACCTTCCAGGTGGTAAAACTAACGAGCAGCGAAGTCCGCTATCAACTGACGAGACACTCACCGGTCTTGAAAAAGAAGGACAGGGTCAATTCCCAAGGCCCCCGAAATCTGCTCGAGGGCGTCAACCGTGGGTGAATTCTCCTCACGCTCGATCATGCCGATGTAATTGCGATTCAGACCTGCGCGATCGGCCAGTTCCTCCTGGGAGAGGCCACCCTTTATCCGGAGACGCCTAAGATTTTTGGCTACCAAGCGCCGCAGCTTCATGCGGCAAGACGGCACCATACTCTACTTGACCTCCACCTAGCATACTAGGTATTCTGCGAGCACCAACCATAGTGTTCCAATGGTCGATGCTCGAGCTTCGCCGGGAGAACATTTCGTTGAGCGAGCGCCTCTCGGCTCCCGTACAACGCTGGCGTCGTCCCACGTTTGGAAATTCTGAGGGCTTGCTACTTGGAAATCTCGCCACTTGACCCCAACGTCGCTGATTTAGCTCCCCATGCCCCAGCGCTGACGGCTTACGATGAGGAGCACCTTGTAACATACCTGCGCGTGTTAGATGCCGTCGCGGAAGGCGCGGATTGGAAGGATGTTGCGCAGATGGTTCTGCACATTGATCCGGATCGCGAGCCGACTCGCGCACGAAAAGCATTTGACAGTCATCTGGAGCGCGCCAAATGGATGACGAAGCATGGCTATCGCCAGTTGCTCCGAGGTGCCGCGCCCAAGTAAAATAATTCCCTCGAGTATCCTGTCGCGGGTATTTCGGGGGACGCCGGTCGTTCGACGGAAGTTGCGGAAGTCGGCTAGGATCTCGGGCTCTTAAGCCTTACACCTTCGCCTTTTTGGTCCGCATCCAAGAACTCTATGCCTGCTTTGGCCAGGGCTTTTTGGATTGCCAGCAAGGTACTCGTTCGAGAATCAACAATCCCCTTTTCCAGCCTCGCGACGGCATTAAGCGACACGATCGCTTTGTCTGCCAACTGCTGTTGGGACCAGTCCAGTAACGCTCTGGCAGCCCGAATTTGTCGAGAGGTGATCATATTGACCACCTTCGACGGCTCTAGAAAATATGCCACTATAAGGGCATAAATACACCTGATAAGGTTATTTATGCACCCATCGAGTAGAAGCCTCGTGTGGATAGGTTCTGGCGGCGGCGATGCTGCCCCCTACCTTTTCTGCGCGCGTGCTTAGCTGAAAGGTATTCTTATGAAGAAACCGCCGCTTGATCCGGCTGTCGAAGACCTCGCTCCAACCGACGCGATGCTCACCGTCTATGATGAGCAGCACATGATCACTTATCTGCGTTTACTCGATGCGGATGCGGACGGC
>NZ_JYMU01000078.1:0-987 GCF_000938235.1 Bradyrhizobium sp. LTSPM299 | reverse complement strand
AAGACGCTGGTGAACAGCGGCGAACGCTTGAGGAATTTGCTGCCGACATTAGCAGAGTAGCCCCGGCGCGATGCCTCACCGTGGCTGGCGCATTCGCGAAAAATTTCCTCGCCGCCCTTGGTTTCCGGAAATATTCAAAGCGCCGCTGGTCTTGGTGCCGAGGGATACACGGACTACCCAACGATGGATCGGGCTCATAAACGCGAGACGATCACCGATCCACCCAATTATCAATGCCGGGAGCCGTACGTGATCGTTGCGGCCCTAGCTTAGGGCGCCGCCACGTAACAGCTGGTGATATCCATGTTCGGTCATCCATTTGGCGCGGGCCAAATGACTATCAAACGCTTCGCGCGCACGATCTGGCTCTCGATCTGGGTCAATATGCAAAACGATCTGCGTGACCTCCCGCCAATCAGCGCCGTCCGCATCCGCATCGAGTAAACGCAGATAAGTGATCATGTGCTGCTCATCATAGACGGTGAGCATCGCGTCGGTTGGAGCGAGGTCTTCGACAGCCGGATCAAGCGGCGGTTTCTTCATAAGAATACCTTTCAGCTAAGCACGCGCGCAGAAAAGGTAGGGGGCAGCATCGCCGCCGCCAGAACCTATCCACACGAGGCTTCTACTCGATGGGTGCATAAATAACCTTATCAGGTGTATTTATGCCCTTATAGTGGCATATTTTCTAGAGCCGTCGAAGGTGGTCAATATGATCACCTCTCGACAAATTCGGGCTGCCAGAGCGTTACTGGACTGGTCCCAACAGCAGTTGGCAGACAAAGCGATCGTGTCGCTTAATGCCGTCGCGAGGCTGGAAAAGGGGATTGTTGATTCTCGAACGAGTACCTTGCTGGCAATCCAAAAAGCCCTGGCCAAAGCAGGCATAGAGTTCTTGGATGCGGACCAAAAAGGCGAAGGTGTAAGGCTTAAGAGCCCGAGATCCTAGCCGACTTCCGCAACTTCCGTCGAACGACCGGCGTCCCC
>NZ_JYMU01000077.1:0-105137 GCF_000938235.1 Bradyrhizobium sp. LTSPM299 | reverse complement strand
GTTCATCTTCCAATCAGTTTTTCGTTGCCGGCGTCCTATGCTTTTTCTCATCCGCTCGTGAAAGTCCGCGATCTTCCTCGGGCTACGGGGCTCTGGCCGTTGATTCCTCGCCCAATATCGAGCATGGCGTCGATCCCAGCGCCAAGGGTGAGATCACCGCGGGCTTTTTTGCCTTGCACTTGCGGCGCGCGTTCTACCGCCAGATCAGCCATCATGAAGAACTGCGGTCGGGCATGGCTTAGTGCTAAATGATGGCTGATCTAATGTGCTGCTGCGTACGAACGAATGCGGTTCACGTGACTACAGCCCAAAGAGAGCCCAAGAACGGGCATGAAAAAAATGGGAACTTCATCGAAGGACGGTGACAAAAAGCGCTGTAAAATCAATGGCAGCCAACAAGGGTCATCCGTTCGGGACGCAGGGGTCGCAGGTTCGAATCCTGCCACTCCGACCAAGAAATCATTAGGTTTTTTCGTCTGATTTTGATCCTCGGTCAAGTTGACCACCGTTTCGGCCACCGAAACATATCGGGTTTTTTGCCCGATGACCGTGGCTGCCCCCTGTAAATCGCGCTACGGAACCGAGCGATTCTGATCACCGTATAGTATGCGGGTCACGACAGATCTTCGCGCGTCGTTAACCATGCGCCGCTGTGCCAGCGTCGTTTAACTTGAAGTTGATGCTTCGTGACCATCGTTTACCGCGATGCGTGATCCCAACAACCATGCTGAAGGCTTTTTTCTGGCGCATGACGCGTTTGAGGGGCTGTTCAACAGTGCTCCATTGCCCATGTGGGTATATGACCGTGAACATCTCGGATTTCTCGCCGTAAATGACGCCGCGGTGCTCTTTTATGGGCACAGCCGCGAACAGTTTCTGTCAAAGACAATATTCGACATTCGACCAGCCGAAGATTGCACCGAACTTAGAGAAATCATTGATCTTGGCGGATACGAATTCGAGGATCGCAGCTGGCGCCATCGAAAGGCGAACGGGACGACCATCGATGCCAATGTTTACACGCAGGCCGTGACCTATGAGGGGCGCGCCGGTGCGCTGGTCACGATGATTGACGTCACCAAACGCCGACAGGCCGAGGCCCGCATCAGCCATATGGCGCATCACGATGCGATGACCGGCCTTGCGAACAGGTTTCTACTGCAACTCAGCATTAACGATGCCCTCGTGCGGGTGCGCTATGGCGGCCGCATCGCGCTGCTTTGCATCGACCTCGATCGCTTCAAGGAGGTCAACGATTCGCTAGGCCACGCGCTCGGCGACGAACTCTTGCGAATCGTATCCAAAAGGCTCCGCGGCTGCGTCCGTGAGGGCGACACGGTCGCACGTCTGGGGGGCGACGAATTTGCGATCGTCCAGTGCGGGATAGCCGGCCCGGATGATGCCGGTGCGCTGGCCGATCGCATTCTCGAGGCAATCTCCGAACCATTCGACATCAAAGGGCACACTGTCAAAATAGCCGCGAGCATAGGCATCGCTCTGGCGCCAGATCACGCGGCTGACGCCGAGACAATTTCGAAAGTGGCGGATGTCGCCCTTTATCAGGCGAAATCGGCTGGCCGCGACGGCTATTGTTTCTTCGACCAGGAAATGAGCGAGAATGCCAGGGCGCGCCGCGAACTTGAGCGAGAATTGCGCCACGCTATCCAGCATGGCGAACTGGAAGTTCATTACCAACCGATTGTTAACGCCCGGACCCGCAGGATTTGTGGCGCGGAGGCGCTGGCGCGCTGGCGGCATCCGGCCAAGGGCATGATTTTCCCCGACCGGTTCATTCCGCTGGCGGAGGAAACCGGGTTGATCACGCAAATCGGTGAGTGGGTGCTTCGGACTGCGTGTATCGACGCGGCGACCTGGCCTGACGGTGTCAAGGTATCGGTTAATCTGTCCGCCCGCCAATTCAGCAACGATAATCTGGCCAGTGTGGTGATGTGCGCGCTTGCCGAATCCGGATTGCCGCCCGAACGGCTGGAGCTCGAGGTCACCGAGACGGCACTCATTGAATCGGCAGCGGAATGCCTGCGCACGCTTAGCCAACTCAAGAATCTCGGCGTCACCGTTGCGCTCGATGATTTCGGGACCGGATACTCGTCTTTCAGTCAGTTGACCATGTTCCCGTTCGACAAGATCAAGATCGACAAGTCCTTCACCCAAAACATGATCGAACGGGCCGACTGTGCGGCAATCGTGCATGCAACTCTGGTCCTTGCGCAAGGTCTCGGCATGGAAACGACCGCCGAGGGCGTCGAAACGATCGAACAATCTCAACTGTTGCGGTTGGCCGGCGCGACCTCGCTGCAAGGCTACTTGTTCAAGCGCCCTTGTCCGGTCTCCGAGATCGATTTCGAGGAAGTCCACGGAAGCGACGGGATCGAAGATGCCGCATAGCTTCGAACGAGCCGCGATGCCATGAACCGATCGAACGCGCCAATTCACGGACGCGCCGACGACGGGCGGCAATCGCTGATCGATGAACTGGAAGCCGCGTTTGCCAATCGTGACATTGGTGCGCGCGCCGACGTTCTGCGGCGCGTCACCGATCTGTTCGTGAACAGATTAGAACGGTTCAGCGATGAGCAGCGGAGCTTGTTTGACGACGTCATGTGCCGATTGATATGCGAAATCGATCGGTCGGCACGGATTGCGTTCGGACAGCGGCTCGCCACGATCGCGAACGCGCCACCCATGGTCAGCCGCGTGCTCGCACTTGACGACTCCATCGACATCGCAGGACCGTTGCTATCACACTCGGAGCATCTCGATGGCGAAACCCTTGTCACGGGCGCTCGAACCAAAAGCCAGCAGCATTTGCTGGCGATTTCTCAGCGCAAGCAGTTGAACGAAGATGTTACCGACGTTCTGGTGGAACGCGGCAATCGGGAGGTCGTGGTCAGGGCCGCGTCGAATAGCGGAGCAAAATTTTCCGAGTTTGGCTATTCGATACTGGTCTCGCGATCGCAGGGCGATGATGAACTCGCGCTCACCGTCTGGTCGCGTCCGGAAATTCCGCGGGAACACTTACTCGCGTTGTTTACAATCGCCTCTGACTCGGTTCGGCTTGAATTCGAGGCCGCGGATCGCAAGAAAGCGACCTTGGTCCAGGACATGGTCAAGCGGGCGTCCCATCAAATCCAGACCAAAATCCGCGAGCGATCTCCCGGTTTTGCGGCCGCAGAGGCACAAGTCCGACTGCTGAGCCAGGCGTCGGCATTGACCGAGCAGCAGCTGCGCAGGTTTGCGGAATCTGGCAAATTCGATGAGACGGTGGTCGCGTTATCGCTGCTGAGCAATGTGCCCGTTGGGGCGGTCGAACGCATCGTGGTACATGATTGCGCAGATCAGGTGCTGATGCTGGCCAAGTCTATCAGCCTGTCCTGGAATACAACGAAGGCAATATTGCTGTTTCAGACAGCTATCAGGGGCTCCTCGGTCAAGGACGTAGACGAATGCCTCGACAGCTTCAACAAGTTGAAGCCGGAGACCGCACGTACTGCCATTCAGTTCTGCAGATTGCGCGAGCGCGCAGCGAGCAGTGCGGCACCGCTCAAATAGGCACTACGCATAACGAGGTGGGTTCGTGCATCATATACCTCGATGCCCGCACGCCGCGGTGTGCCCGGCCGGCGCGATGGACCGCGTGCCGCATCTGGTCGAGCCGCTTGATCGCAGGCCTGAAAATTGCTAAGTAAGTTAGCAAATTGAAAAAGAACATTGCATGGAAACGCTCGGAACGGTGCTTATCGTCGCGCGTGGCGGCCCTCAATGGACCGCAACCGCCGATGTATTGTCCGATGAGTACGATTACCGGGTGTTGACAGCACGTTCCGGCGAAGACGCGGCCAGCGCTCTATCCGATGCGCATGTCGATATCGTCCTGGCCGAGCACGGTGCTGATGGAGACGGGCTGGAATTTCTCGCAAACCTCCGCGTCACCCATCCGGACGTCATCCGTATTCTGGCGCTTGAGGCCAAAACGGTCCTGACCAAGCAGGCGATCTCACCGGCGGCGATCTATCAATTCGTCCGCAAACCGCTGGATGCCAAACAAATCGGTTTGGTCGTCGAGCGCGGGCTGGAATCCCGCGAATTGGCGCGGCGCCATCGCATGTTGTCGCGCGAATTCAAGTTCTCTGCTGACTCCATGCACATTCATGCACGGCACGGCATGCCGCTGCATGCCGAGAGCCAGCGGTTTGAAAAGCTCGTTTACGTCAGCGAAAAGCTTACCGAACTGTGCGATCTCGCGCGCAAGGCAGCGCGGACCGAATTGCCGATCCTGATCCAGGGTGAAACCGGTACCGGCAAGGAACTGCTCGCGCGCGCGATTCATTACAATTCGTCCCGCCACACCAGCCCATTGATGGTTCAGAACTGCGGCGGGATGTCCGATGAATTGCTGCAATCGGAATTGTTCGGGCACAAGCGCGGCGCTTACACCGGAGCTATTTCCGACCGTCTCGGCCTTTTTCGTGCAGGTGACGGCGGCACCGTGTTCCTCGATGAAATTTCGGAGGTGTCGTCGTCGTTTCAGGTGAGTCTGCTTCGGTTTCTGCAGGACGGCGAAATCAAGCCATTGGGATCGGACAAGACCGAAAACAGCAACGTTCGCATTATTGCGGCGTCGAACCGTCCGCTGCGGGCGCTGGTCGCAGCAGGAAAATTTCGTCAGGATCTTTATTTTCGTCTCAAGGGGTTTGAGCTGGAGGTGCCGCCACTTCGAGATCGGCCGGACGATGTGCCAGCGCTCGCGGAATTTTTTGCAGCAAAGCACAGCAATGCGATAAGCCGGAAAATTCTGGGCATTTCCGCCAGCGCGTTGGAAAGGTTTTCCGGATTCGATTTTCCAGGCAATGTGCGTGAACTCGAAAACGAGATCCGCCGGATGGTAGCCCTGGCCGAAGACGGCGAGTATCTGACGACCAAGAACATGTCACCGGCGATCCTGGCAGCGCCGCCCCGACCACGCTCCAGCCCCGTCAATGGTTTCGTCGCGCAGGGAGCGACTTTGAAAGACAAGGTCGAAAGTCTCGAGAAGCACATCCTCCATGAAGCGTTGACGCGCCTTCGATGGAACCAGAGCCGGGCAGCGAACGAATTGGGCCTTTCGCGCGTTGGTCTCGCCAACAAGATCAAGCGCTACGGCCTAGATGGACCCAATTGAGCCGCTACGATGCCAGATGACCGCGATCCAGATCAGGACGACTCAAAAGCTCAAGTCGTCCGGTTTCCGCAAGCCCGCGTTTCGCCTGCGGGAAGCAACGTGCCGTTTAAGGAGCTCGGGCTAAGCGCCTTGTCCAAAAAACTGGGTTTGCCAGAGCGTCAAGCGACCGGTCATTGGTGCAGCCGTTGTCGCGGGATCTGGTACGGCTATCTGCTTGAGGTGGCTTGCCCGGTGTGCGGTAATCGTCACGGTTAGAACAACACGGAATCGCGATCACGGCTTTACGCGCGATGATACGAGTACCCGTGTTTTGTGCATCGCGCGCGACGTGCCGCAGCGAATGGCGTGTTCTGGAAACCAACTTTACACAGCGAACATAGTTTGCAGTTAAATCAGTTGAAAATATATGTCAGTGCTCTTGCATCATTATTCGCAAGCCAATGCTTTCACGTCGACTTCACGTTGTCTCTCTATACGGCACGCAACTTGCTCCAAGCTTCCAGGCAAGACGCCGCTCGGGCGCCCCATTGAACAAGCTTGGAGGAAATGATGGCCAATCTGCTGTGGCTTCAAGGCGGCGCATGTTCGGGAAATACGATGTCGTTCCTCAATGCGGAGGAGCCGAGCGCCTGCGATCTCGTCACCGATTTTGGCGTCAACGTGCTTTGGCATCCATCGTTGGGCATGGAGCTTGGCGACAACCTCAAAAAATTGTTGAATTCGCTGACCTCGGGCGACATGGCACTGGATATCTTTGTGTTCGAAGGCACGGTCGTCAACGCGCCGAACGGAACCGGCGAATGGAATCGTTTTGCCGGCCGGCCCATGAAAGACTGGGTGGCAGACCTCGCGAAGGTCGCAGCCTATACGGTCGCCATCGGCGATTGCGCGACCTGGGGCGGTATTCCGGCAACCGCGCCGAATCCATCTGATAGCGAGGGCCTTCAGTTCCTCAAGCGCAAGCACGGCGGATTCCTCGGCGCCGACTACAAGTCGAAAGCAGGCCTGCCTGTCATCAACGTTCCCGGCTGTCCGGCGCATCCGGACTGGATCACGCAGATTGTTGTGGCGGTTGCGACCGGCCGGGGTGGCGATTTGTCACTTGATGAATTCCAGCGGCCGAAGACCTTCTTCACCAGCTTTACGCAGACCGGTTGCACCCGCAACATGCACTTCGCCTACAAGGTCTCGGCGACCGAATTCGGTCAGCGCAAGGGCTGCCTGTTCTACGACCTCGGATGTCGCGGTCCGATGACACACTCGCCGTGTAACCGCATCCTCTGGAACCGTCAGTCGTCGAAGACGCGCGCCGGAATGCCGTGCATGGGTTGCACCGAGCCTGAATTCCCGTTCTTCGATTTGATGCCGGGCACGGTCTTCAAGACGCAGACCGTGATGGGTGTGCCGAAGGACATGCCGACCGGCGTCGACAAGGCCGGTTACATCAAACTCACCGCAGCAGCGAAAGCGGCATCGCCGGCCTGGGCCGAGGAAGACATCTTCGTGGTCTGACGAGAGTTCGTTGGACGGATTGCGAAACCCTCACGCCCCGATCAAACAGGATGAACCACATGCCATCAGCTGTTCAAACTCTCGACATCTCACCCGTCGGCCGCGTCGAGGGTGATCTCGACGTCCGCGTCAACATCCAGGACGGTGTCGTGGTCGACGCCTGGACCCAGGCCGAGCTGTTCCGCGGCTTCGAGGTCATCCTGCGCGACAAGGACCCGCAGGCGGGTCTCGTGGTGACGCCACGCGCCTGCGGCATCTGCGGCGCCTCACATCTGACCTGCGCGGCCTGGGCGCTCGATACCGCGTGGCAAACCGAGGTGCCCCGCAATGCGATCCTGGCCCGCAATCTCGGCCAGATCGTCGAAAGTCTGCAGAGCCTGCCGCGCCACCATTACGGGCTCTTCATGATCGACTACACCAACAAGAACTATTCGAAGTCGAAATTCTACCAGGAGGCCGTCAAGCGCTGGGCACCGTTCACCGGCACCAATTACGAGATTGGCGTCACCATCTCCGGCAAGCCGGTCGAAATTTATGCGCTACTCGGCGGCCAGTGGCCGCATTCGAGCTACATGGTGCCGGGCGGCGTGATGTGCGCGCCGACGCTGACCGACGTCACGCGCGCATGGTCGATCCTGGAATATTTCCGTCGCGACTGGATGGAAAAGATCTGGCTCGGCTGCTCGCTGGAGCGTTATGAGGAGATCAAGTCCTACGACGACTTCAAGGTCTGGCTTGACGAGAAACCCGAGCATGCCAATTCGGATCTCGGTATGTTCTGGCGCATGAGCGAGGACTGCGGCATGGACAAGTTCGGCCATGGTCATGGCCGATTCATCTCCTGGGGATATCTGCCGCACGAGGACAAATACCAGAAGCCGACGATCGACGGCCGCAACGCGGCGCTGATCATGAAGAGCGGAGTCTATGACGGCAAGACCGACCAGTTCAAGCTGATGGACCAGAAGTACACCCGCGAAGACACCATGCACTCCTGGTATGATGAGCCCGGCGGCCTGCATCCGTTCGACCGTACGACGGTGCCGACCCAGAAGAACACCGTCGACATGGCGGGCAAGTATTCCTGGTCAACGGCCGTACGTCATGAGGAGAATGGCCGCCTCGAGGCTGGACCGCTGGCGCGGCAGATGGTCGCTGGCGGCAAGCACGGCGAGTCCTGGCAGCACTACGATCCGCTGGTGCTCGATATGTACAAGAAACTCGGCGGCGCCAGCGTCATGCTCCGTCACTTCGCGCGGATGCATGAAGGCGTGAAGCTGTATCGCCAGGCCGAACATGCTTTGCGGGAATTCAAGCTGAACGACCCCTGGTATATCAAGCCGACCGAACGGGATGGCCGCGGCTGGGGCGCCACCGAGGCAATCCGCGGCGCGCTCTGCCATTGGATCGAGGTCAAGGACGGCAAGATCAAGAACTACCAGATGATCGCGCCGACGACCTGGAATGTCGGACCGAGGTCGGCCGACGGCATCCGCGGCCCGATGGAGCAGGCCCTGATCGGTTCGCCGATCAAGGATGTGCATGATCCCGTCGAAGTTGGACACGTCTGCCGCTCCTACGACTCTTGTCTGGTTTGCACCGTTCACGCCCATGATGCAAAGACCGGAGAGGAGCTGGCTCGATTCAGAACGGCCTGATAGCTCCTGACGGCAGGATTCAAGACATCATGATCGATACGTGCGCATCGCCGTGATAGTGTCGGACAGAGATCGTGAAAGGCAGCCACTTATGGGGTCCGATAACGGAGCGGTACTCAAGGCGATTGCCGATATGCTTGGGAAAGGACTCGAAACGCAGGTCGAGCCCTTTCCGGAGACCGACAAGGAGTTTTCCGATATCCTGGTCCAGCTTCGACAGCTCGATCCGAAGGATCTGAAGGGCAAGCTGGTTATCGGCGGCTTTCTGAACCATCCGTATGGGCCGGACAAGCAGCGCTGCCTGGAATGCATGTACTATCTCGTGCATCGGAAGTGGTGCGATCTGCCCGAACTCGCCGTTCCGGTTGAGCCGGAGTGGTGGTGCCGCTTGTGGCGTATCTAGCTGCCTCGAAACGTCGATCGGGCTGCGAGGAGTGAGCTGTGGGTGACGAAGGCTTACGCGCCGAAATCAAATCCCTGCTCGAGGGCGGCCTCAAGACCGAGGTCTTCCCGCGCGCCGATACGCATGACGAGGTTCAGACGATTATCGGCCGCCTGAAATCGGCAGGCGGTGATCTCAAATCCAAGCTCGTGATCGGCGGCTTCACGCTCAACACGATCACGCATGACGACATCGAACAGCCCTGCGAGACCTGTATGTATTACAAGGTCCATCAGCGCTTCTGCGAATTGCCCGAGCTCAATCTTCCGGTCGAACCCGAGTGGTCGTGCAGGCTTTGGCGGATCTGACCGGGCGGCCTACGGCTGTTCTGCCCGGTTGCGTCGTAAGGATCTGGATCGGCCGGACCAGCAATGCGTCGAAACCAGGGCAGCTTTCGTGATCGCTGTGATCGGATGTGGAAACCCCAATAGGCTCGATGACGGCGCCGGCATCGAGGTGTTGCAGCGGCTGCAGGTGCGCGGCATCGGTGGCGACGGGCAGCGCGTCCTTCTGCTTGCTGCTGGTACGGACGGGATGGCAACGATGTTTGCCGCGCGCGGCTGCCGGAGCCTGATCGTCGTCGATGCCTGTCGCTCTGGCTCCGATCCAGGGGCGGTCTTCGAGGTGCCGGGCGACGAACTGGAGCAGCGCTACCAGCCGTCGCTCAATCTCCACGATTTTCGCTGGGATCATGCCCTGTACGCCGGCAGGCAGATCTTTCGCGAGCAATTCCCCTCCGACGTCGTGGTCCTGCTGATCGAGGTGCAGACGACGGAGTTCGGGATCGGTCTCTCGGAACCAGTTTCGTCGGCTGTCGCGAAAGTCACCGATCGCGTCGAGGGATTGATCAGGTCGCGCCTGGCAACGCAGGTCGACATCGGATGACCGCCGCGTCGGCGGTCAGTTTGAAGCGCGGCGGACTTTATCTAAGCTGCGACGTCTACGAGCGCTATTTTGCCGGACTCGAGTCCGTCATCTTGCTGCGCCGCGATCAGGATCTCTGCATCCTGCCGGTCAGGCATGCGGCCGCCGGCGGCTATCTCCTCAAGCTGCGCAACAAGGCTGGAGACCGCGTCGTGCACGCACCGGATTTCTTTCGCGAACACGGCATCGATGAAGGCACAGCGCTAGAATTGTCGGTGGTCTGGTCGGCGGAGCAGGGTGCCTTGGTAGCGGCCGATGCCTTCGAACTGTAAACTAACTTTACAATTCGTATAATAGATAGACATCGGGAGACAGCCGGCGCTAGAGTGCTTCCAAAGCAGAACGTGTCCAAGACACGCGACGGGGAGGAGCCGGTGACCACGAGTATCATCGCTGACGAAATCCGCGCCGCGCTCTCAGCCGCCGATGATGTGGATGCCACACCGGCCGAGCGCGCCGAGATGCTGATGGAAATTGCGATGGGCCTGCAGCAGCAGCCGAGATCGCCCGATCAGTTGCATTCCGCAGTCACGCTGTACGACAAGGCGCTTACCGTTTGCCCGCAGGATATGCGCCTGTTGCGTGCCCGCATTCTGGCGCGCAAGGCGACCGCACTGCAGGCGATTCCCGAGCAGGGCACGGACGCGCTCGAGCAGGCCCGCGCGACGTTCGAAGAATCGATTCCGACCCTAATCGACTTCGGCAAGCCGGAAGAGCTCGCCGAGGCTGAAATGAATCTCGGCCTCGTGATTCAAAATCTTGCTGGCGCGGGCCGGGCGCGGATCACCGACGCGATTTCGGCCTATCAGCGCGCGTTGCGCGTGTTCACCAAAACCAAATACCCGCGTGAATTCGTCATTCTGCAGAATAATCTTGCGACCGCTTTCCTGTCGATGCCGATGACCGACGAACGCGGCAAGATGCGCGAAGCCCTTGCCGTGCAGGCCTTCGAAGAGGGGCTCAAGGTTGTCAGCCTGATCGATCATCCGACCGAATACGCGATGCTCCAGAACAACCTCGGCAACGCGCTGCAATACGTCTCATCGAGCCACACGCTGGAGAACAATTTGCGGGCGCTCGATGCCTATGACGAGGCGTTAAAGGTGCGCACGCACGAGACCACGCCGCTGGAATATGCCAACACGATTTCCAACAAGGCGAACTGCCTGTGGAATCTTCCAGATGATCCCGCAAATCCAGATGCCGGCAACCGCGCCAACCTGACTCAGGCGAATGCTTATTACCGCGAGGCGCGCGCCATTTTCATGGATCACGGCGACCTCGACAAGGCGCGCATCGTCGCCGAGGCCGTCGATCAGACCCAACGCGAGATCCTGATGTTGCCGGCCACCAACGGTCACGGTGCGCAGCAATCGCGTGCGACAGGAGCCTCAAAGCAATGACGCCTTTGACACTCGCCCTTGCCCTCATCGTGGGCGCGCTCGCTTCCGTCGCCGGCGGCGCTATCGGCGGCATCTTCGTCGGCGGCAAGGTTCTGGGGAATGAACTCGCCGCGATGCTGGGTGGGTTTTACGGCCCGCTTGCCGGTGTCGCGGGGATCGTGATCGGCCTCTTCGTGCTCGCAATCATCGGTTGAGGAACTTTCTCGATGTGGCAAATGGCGCAAAACTCGATGGCCTTGTTCTTCCGTGGCAGGCTGTTCGCGGATCCGCGCAAGGTCATCCAGCAATTGCTGATCGGGATTGTCGTCACCGTGATCCTGTTCGTCGGCCTCGCAAAGGCCGGCGCGCCGCTGTGGCTGGCGGCCCTGGTGGCGGCGCTGCTGGGCGGCGGCGTGCAACCCTATCTGTTCAAGGACCTGAAATACCTCTGAAGACATCGATAACGAGCCAGTGAGTTCATAATGAACGTCCACGACATGGCTTCAACGATGCGCACCGATCTCGCCGGATTCCTCGGCGATATCGAGCGTCTTGAGACCATCTTCGCGAGTTGGGATGAGAACCAGCAGGCCGCGGTCGGTGCCTACAGGCTTGCGATCGAGGAGTTGAACGGCGAGGCGCTGCGCCGGCTGGTTCGGGCCTTGAAGAGCGATCCGGCCGCGCTTGCTGCCATGAAGACTGCGCTCGCCGACGAAGTCGTCTACGCGGTGCTGCGGCGGCATGACATCGTCAAGCCAAGCCTGAACGAGCGGGTCGAGGCCGCGCTCGAGGGCGTGCGCCCGATGCTGGCCTCGCATGGCGGGGACGTCGAACTGGTCAAGGTGAGGCCGCCGCTGGTCGAGGTCCGCTTCATCGGCGCCTGCGACGGCTGCCCGGCCTCGGCGCTGACGTTTCATGCCGGGGTCAAGAAAGCGGTCCAGGACGCCTGTCCCGAAATCACCGACATCGTCCAGATTAAGGGACTGGGCGGCACGGAGGAAAGCGGTGTTCGCTTCATCAGCCCGTTCGCGCTCGGCGACAAGGGCAACTGGGTTGCCGCCGGACTGCTTTCGGAAATTCCCGACGGTGCGGTTCGCTCAACGATTATCGGGGGCGAGAAGGTGCTGCTGTCGCGCAACGGCGCGACCGTCACCTGCTTCCAGAATGCCTGCGCGCATCTCGGTTTCCCGATCCATGACGGCGACATCGAGAACGGCATCATCACCTGCCCGCATCATGGCTTCCGGTACGACCTTTCCAGCGGCGAATGCCTGACCGCGCCGGAAGTGCAGTTGCAGTCTCATGCGGTACGCGTGATCGGTCCGAGGGTCGAGGTGAGGATTTCGAAATAGTCATGCAGGTCTCGTTCGCGCCCAACCGCTTGCAGAGAGCCCAGACCCGGGCCGGCGACAACCATGTCGCCCGGCCGCTGCTGTCGCCGCGTGGTGCGCGCGTGGTGCTCGGCGGTGAGGCGCTGGCGAACGGCTTGGCACGATCGATCGTGCCGGCCGCGAACACCCTGTTCGGTCCGCGCGGCGCTTGCCTTGCGAGCGAACGGGGCCCGCTGTTCGTTTGCGACACCGGGCATCACCGGCTGATGATCTGGCGCAGGCCGCCATCGGGTGATCAGGCCGACGCCGATATGTTGATCGGCCAACCGGACTTCTCGCGGGAGGGCCGTAACGCCAGGGGTGAGGTTGGCGCGGCCACGCTCAACATGCCCACCGGCGTCGCGGCCTACGACGGCATTCTGGCAGTGGCCGATGCCTGGAACCATCGCGTCCTGATCTGGCACGGTTATCCCGAAAGCTCGAACCAGCCGGCCGACGTCGTGTTGGGTCAAGCTGATTTCACCGGCGGCCTTGCCAATCGCGGAGCAAGCCAGCCCACGGCTGCGACCCTGAACTGGTGCTACGGTGTTGCCATCGCCGACGGCAAACTGATCGTCGCCGACACCGGCAATCGCCGCGTGTTGATTTGGGATGCGGTTCCGACGGTGAACGACACGCCCGCCGACGTGGTGCTCGGGCAGCGCGACTTTGTCACCCGCGACGACAATGCCGGCGAAGCCGGCGGTGCGCTGGGCATGCGCTGGCCGCACGGTATCGCGGTCACGGGCGGCATGCTGTACATTACTGACGCCGGCAACAACCGGGTGATGGCATGGCGGAATTTTCCGCGCACGAATGGCGCTGCCTGCGATTTCGTGATCGGCCAGGCCGACTTCATGGGGCTCGATCACAACCGCGCCTCCTATTACCCGACCTCGAGCGCGTTGAACATGCCGTATGGGCTGACCGTCCACGGTGGCATGCTTGTCGTCATTGACACCGCCAACTCGCGCCTGCTTGGCTTCGAGCTCGACGGCCTTGCGATGGATTCGTCGGCCATCGCGCTGGCCGGGCAGCCGCTGTTTTCGGACAAGGGTGACAACCGCTGGCGCTTTGCCGGCCGGGACAGCGTGTGCTGGCCCTACAGCGCAGCGGCGTGCGGCAATCAGCTTGTGGTCGCCGACGCCGGCAATAATCGGGTTCTCCTGTGGGAGGCTGCGTCTTGAACCGCCACAGCCCCATCGCGGCCGCAGACGCTCCGGTCGGAACCGAGATCAGGGTCCGTGGGCGCGTGCAGGGGGTGGGCTTCCGGCCGACGGTCTGGCGCTATGCACGTGACCTCGGTCTTTCCGGCGAGGTGCTCAACGATTCCAGCGGTGTGCTGATCCGCGTCAGCGGCAGCGAAACCGCGATCCTGGCGTTGATTGCACGGATCCAGCTCGAGCCGCCGCCGCTCGCCCGCATCGACGCGATCGAGACGCAGTCCTGTTTCGGTGATCTCCCAACCGAGTTCGCGATTGCCGACAGCCGCGGTGGCGGCGCTCATACGCAAGTCACGCCCGATGCGCCAATCTGCGCAGCTTGCGCTGCGGAGATCGCTGATCCGTTCGAGCGGCGCTATCGCTATCCCTTTGCGAACTGCACCCATTGTGGGCCACGCCTCAGCATTGTCGGCGGCATTCCCTATGATCGCGCCAACACCACGATGGCGCCGTTCGAGTTGTGTCCGGCGTGCCGCGCGGACTATGAAAATCCGGCCGACCGCCGTTTCCACGCAGAAGCCATTGCCTGTCACGTCTGCGGCCCGAAGGCGAAGCTGATCCGCTTCGACGGGCGCCCGTTCAGCTTCGATCAGTTTTCGATGATGGACGACGTCGACGGCGCCTGTGGATTGATGAAGAACGGCGAGATTGTCGCCATCAAGGGCATTGGCGGCTATCAACTGGCCTGTGACGCGACCAAGGCCGACGTCGTGGCGCGGCTGCGGCAATTGAAGCAACGCGAGGCCAAGCCGTTCGCACTGATGGCGCGCGATCTGGATGTCATCAAGCGCTATTGCAGCCTCAGTCCGGCTGAAGAGGCGTTGCTGACCGGGCCATCTGCGCCGATCGTCCTGCTGCATGCCGACGGCGCTGAGAAGCTGCCCGATTCCATCGCGCCCGGCCTGTCGATGCTCGGATTCATGCTGCCGACCACGCCAATGCATCTGTTGATGCTGCGGCGGATGAGCCGGCCGGTGGTGATGACCAGCGGTAACCTGTCGGACGAGCCGCAGGTGATTGCCGACGAGGAGGCCCGGGAACGACTCGGCGGTATTGCGACCTACGCATTGATCCACGACCGCGAGATCGCCAACCGGATGGACGACTCGGTCGTGCGCGTCGTGGCCGGGCGGGCGCACGTGATGCGGCGGGCAAGGGGGTATGCGCCCGAATCAATCTTGCTGCCCAGCGGATTCGAAGCCGCGCCCGAATTGCTGGCGATGGGCGGTGAACTAAAATCGACGTTCTGCCTGGTCAAGGACGGCGCTGCGATCGTGTCGCAGCATCAGGGCGATCTCGAAGATGCCCGCACGTTCGACGATTACCGCAAGAACCTCGCGCTGTACCAAAAGTTGTTCGACCACACACCGGTCGCCTTAGTCGCCGATCTGCATCCGGAATATCTGTCCTCGAAACTGGCGCGCGCGCGTGCCGGTGCCGATGGATTGCCTTTGCTGGAGGTGCAGCATCACCACGCCCATGTCGCGGCCTGCCTGGCGGAGAACGGCCATCCGCTCGACGGGCCGGCTGTGCTTGGCATTGTGATCGACGGGTTGGGATGGGGCGGCGACGACACGTTGTGGGGCGGCGAGTTCCTGCTTGCCAACTATGTCAGCTATCAGCGTCTCGGAACCTTCAAGCCGGTCGCGATGCCGGGCGGCGCACAGGCGGCGCGTGAGCCCTGGCGCAATCTCTATGCTCATCTGATGGCCGAGATGAAATGGCCGGAATTCGCAATAAACTTCGACGAGCTCGAATTGCACACCTATCTCGCGAACAAGCCGCGCGCCACGCTCGATGCCATGATCAAGAACGGCATCAACGCGCCGCCGGCCTCGTCATGCGGGCGGCTGTTCGACGCGGTCGCGGCCGCCCTGAATATCTGCCGAGAGCGGCAGGGGTATGAAGGCGAGGCCGCAGCGCGGCTCGAAGCCCTGGTCGACGACGACACGCTGCGCAACGAGGACGATGCACTCGGCTACCCCCTGAGCATTCCCAATCTACGTGGCTCCGGCTTGCCCTATATCGAGCCGCTGGCGATGTGGAGTGCCGTACTCGGCGACCTCATCCTGAAGACGCCGGCTCCCGTGATGGCGGCGCGGTTCCACAAGGGCCTGGCGAAATCCATTGTCGCCATGACCAGGAAGCTCGCCGGCGGGGAGGACGAGACTGGCCCGCGCCGGTTCACGACGGTCGCGCTGTCCGGCGGCTGCTTCCAGAACCGTATCCTTTTCGAGGACGTCAGCCGTCGTCTTGAAAGCCACGATTTCACCGTGCTCTCGCATGCGCAGGTGCCCGCGAATGATGGCGGACTGGCGTTCGGGCAGGCCGCGATCGGTGCCGCCCATCTCGTCAGTTCAAGCAACAGCCAGCCAAAGAGCCAGCCGGAAGGAAACGCGTCATGTGTCTCGGTATTCCCGGACGGATCGTAAAAATCGACGACGCGACAAAGAAGCTCGCGACCGTCGATGTCGGCGGCGTCAAACGGCAGATCAACATCGCCTGCATCGTCAATGGCGAACACTCGGTGGAGTCATGTGTCGGCGACTGGGTGTTGGTGCATGTCGGCTTCGCCATGAGCCGGATCAATGAGGAAGAGGCGGCGCTGACCCTGCAGATCCTGACCGAACTCGGCGAGGCGCAGGCCGAGATCGAGGCGATGCGGTTGTCGGCGGCCGAATGAAGGAGGCTCAAGCCATGTCAAATGATGGTGACCTCAAGGCACTCTATCCGTTCCTGCACGGCCAGCCACAGGCCCCCGACCGGCTCGAGGCAGCGCTATTGCATTCGGTCGAGGAGAAAGCTCGCGACTCCCGCGAAATCAACGCGCGTTTCTTCAGCGAGCAAGCTCCTATTCTCGTTGCCGCGGCAAAGGCACTTGCCGAGGTCTACCGCCGGGGCGGGCGGATGTTTTCGATGGGCAATGGCGGCTCGAGCTGCGATGCCTCCCATGTCGCGGTAGAATTCGTGCATCCGATCACGGCCGGACGTCCGGCGCTGGCCGCCACCAATCTGGTGGCGGATCTGGCGATGATCTCCGCGGTCGGCAACGATCTCGGGTTCGAGCATGTGTTCGTCCGTCAATTGCTGGCGCAGGGCAAGGCGGGGGATGCCTTGATCGGCATCTCCACCAGCGGCAATTCCGCCAATCTGATGGCGGCCTTTGTCAAGGCGAAGGAGATCGGCATTGTCACCATTGGCCTCGCGGGCGGTGACGGCGGCAAGATGACGTCGTCAGGCGCGGTCGATTTCTGCCTGGTGGTGCCGACTTCGTCGATCCATCGCGTCCAGGAATGCCACGTCGCGGCCTATCACATCCTCTGGGATCTGGTTCATACGCTGCTGGCGGACGATCGCGGCTCGGCCACGACCAAGGGAGCCGCCGCATGAAATATCTCGACGAATTTCGTGACGGCAACAAAGCCCGCGTCCTGATCAAGGAGATCGAGGCGCTGGTCGCGACCATGACAATGCCGGCCGAGCGGCCGCTTTACATCATGGAGGTCTGCGGCGGTCACACCCATTCGATCTTCCGTTACGGCCTCGAGGGCATGCTGCCGAAGGAGATCGAACTGATCCACGGGCCGGGTTGCCCGGTCTGCGTGCTACCGATGGGTCGCGTCGACGACTGTGTCTCGATCGCCGAAAATCCGAACGTGATCTTCACGACGTTCGGCGACGCCATGCGGGTGCCTGGCTCGAAAAAGAGCCTGCTGCAGGCCAAGGCTCAGGGCGCCGATGTGCGCATGGTGTATTCGCCGATGGACGCGCTGGCACTGGCGCGCAAAAACCCGGGTCGCGAGGTGGTGTTCTTCGGGCTCGGCTTTGAGACGACAATGCCGTCGACCGCGTTGACGATCTTGCAGGCGGAGGCTGAAGGCATCCGGAATTTCTCGGTGTTCTGCAATCACATCACGATCGTGCCGACGATCAAGGCGATCCTGGATAGTCCCGGCCTGCAGCTCGACGGTTTCCTCGGACCCGGACACGTCTCGATGGTCATCGGCACCGCGCCTTATGAGTTCATCGCAAACTTCTACCGGAAGCCGATGGTGGTCGCCGGCTTCGAGCCGCTCGATATCCTGCAATCGATCTGGATGGTGCTGAAGCAGATCAAGGAGGGTCGGGCCGAGATCGAGAACCAGTATGCGCGCATCGTGCCCGACGATGGCAACGCGCCGGCGCTGCAGGCGGTATCGCGGGTCTACGAGCTGCGCGAATTCTTCGAGTGGCGCGGGCTCGGCTCGATCGATCATTCCGGCGTCAAGCTGCGCGACGCGTACGTGCATTTCGACGCCGAGCGGAAATTCGCGATTCCGAACCTGAAGATCGCCGATCCGAAGTCCTGCCAGTGCGGCGAGGTGTTGAAGGGCGTTATCAAGCCGTGGCAGTGCAAGGTGTTCGGTTCGGCCTGCACGCCGGAAAACCCGCTGGGCGCGCTGATGGTGTCCTCCGAAGGCGCCTGCGCGGCGTATTACCAGTATGGCGGCGTCAAGCGCTATAAGGAGGCAGTATGAACGTCGCGCCGTTCATTCGCAGCCGTCGGCTCGGCAAGGTCAACGTCGACACCGTGACGCTTGCCCATGGCGGCGGCGGCAAGGCGATGAAGGACCTGATCGACGACGTGTTCGTTGCGGCGTTCAATCCTCAAGCGCTGGCGCCGCTGGAGGACCAGGCTCGTTTCGGTCTCGCCGATCTCGCGAGCCATGGCGACCGGCTGGCATTTACCACCGATTCCTTCGTGGTCGATCCGCTGTTCTTCCCCGGTGGCGACATCGGCGAGCTCGCGGTCTGCGGCACCGTCAACGATCTTGCGGTCGGCGGCGCGAGACCGCTGTATCTGTCCTGCGCGGTCATCGTCGAGGAGGGCACCAGCGTCGACACGCTGCGTCGGGTGGCGCGCTCGATGGCCGCCACGGCAAGGGACGCCGGGGTCCAGATCGTCACCGGCGATACCAAGGTGGTGCAGCGCGGCGCCTGCGACAAGCTGTTCATTACGACGACCGGCATAGGTGTGATCCGAACGGGGCGCGCACTCGGGGTCGATACTGTCCGGTCGGGCGATATGGTGCTGGTCAACGGCCTGCTTGGCGACCACGGCGCGGCCATCCTTTGCGCGCGCGGCGATATGGCGCTCGACACGCTGATCGAAAGCGATTGCGCTTGCCTGCATGGCCTGATCGATGCGCTGCTGACGGCAGCGCCGGGAATCCGCTTCGTGCGCGATGCGACGCGCGGCGGGCTTGCAACGGTGCTCAACGAGATCGCCGATGCCTCGCAGGTCGCGATTGAAATCGAGGAGGGCGTGACGCCGATCCGCGAAGAGGTCAAGGCATTCTGCGAAATCCTTGGCCTCGACCCGCTCTATCTCGCCAACGAAGGCAAGATCGTGGTGGTTGCGCCGCCCGACCAGGCCGATGCCGCGTTGGCTGCGATGTGTGCGCATCCTCTCGGTCAAGGTTCGGCAATGATCGGACGCGTCAACCAGGGCGAGGCCGGGCGCGTCACCATGCGCACGGTGTTCGGTGGGCGGCGGATCGTCGACATGTTGGTCGGCGAGCAGCTGCCGCGGATCTGCTGAGGGCGTCGTCATGCATGAACTCGGCATCAGCAGAAACATCGTCGCCATTGTCGGCGATGCAGCGAAGGGGCGCAGGGTCCGACGTGTGACGCTCGAGGTCGGAAAGCTCTCGGGGGTGATGCCGGACGCAATCGCCTTCTGCTTCGAGACCGTCGCAAAAGGAACGGCGCTCGATGGCGCGACGCTGGAGATCAGGCAGATCGAGGGCCGGGCGCGCTGCGATGCCTGCGACGTGGAATTCACCACCGCAACGCTGTTTGCGCCCTGCGCCTGCGGCTCGAACCGGCTGACGCGATTGCAGGGCGAGGAATTGAACATCAAGAGCATGGAACTCGAAGCGGAGGTCGCCTGATGTGCGGACATTGCGGGTGCGGAGACAAGACCGGGGCCACCATTCTTAATCTTCAGACCGGGGAGAAAATGACGATGGGCGCGCATTCGCACGATCGCGAAAATCATCACACGCACGACCACGTTCATGCCGATGGTGCCGGTCACAGCCACGGTCATGACCACGGCCACGATCACCAACATGGTCATTCCCACGAGCATGAGCACGTCCACGCAGATGGTGTCAGCCATAGCCATGGCCATGCCCACGACGACGGCGAGCACGATCACAGCCATGATCCCGAACACCTTCATGCCCACGATCACGTGCATCCCGATGGCATCAGGCACAGCCACGAGCACGTGCACAACCACGACCATCAACATGGACACTCCCATGAGCACGATCAAGTTCATGCCGATGGGACCCGACATAGCCACGCCCGTGATGACGGGCATCATGATCACGGGCACGGCCATGATCATGATCATCACTCCCATGCGAGGGATAGCGTGGTCGAACTGGAGACCCGCATCCTCGCCAAGAACGACGCGCTGGCGGCCAAGAACAGGGCCTGGTTCGCGGGCCGTGAAATTCTCGCGCTCAACCTGGTCAGTTCGCCCGGTTCCGGCAAGACCACGCTGCTGGAGCGCACCATCCGCGACCTGAAAAACGAGCTGAAACTCTACGTGGTCGAGGGCGACCAGGCGACCGCGAATGACGGCGAGCGAATCCGCGCCGCAGGCGCGCCGGCCGTGCAGGTCAATACCGGCACGGGGTGCCACCTCGAGGCCGACATGGTGGCGCGTGGCCTCGCAGAACTGAAGCCGGTTCTGGGCTCCGTCGTCATGATCGAGAACGTCGGCAACCTGGTCTGTCCGGCGATGTTCGACCTCGGCGAACGGGCCAAGGTGGTCATTCTCTCCGTCACCGAGGGGGAAGACAAGCCGCTGAAATACCCGCATATGTTCCGCGCGGCCGAAATCATGATCCTCAACAAGACCGATCTGCTGCCTCATGTCGATTTCGACGTGGCCCGCACCATAGCCAACGCGCGTCAGGTCAATCCGGATATCAGGGTGTTCCAGGTGTCGGCGCGCAGCGGGGACGGCCTGCAGGATTGGTACGGCTGGCTGCGCAGTGAGCTCGTGAAGACCCGCGAGTCCGTTTTCGCATAAGTGTCCCGTCTGACAAATGGAATCGGGGAGCGCATGTTCGGGGTCCTTGGACTCGGCTTCTTGCTCGGAATGCAGCACGCGCTCGAAGCCGATCATATCGCGGCAGTCTCGAGCATAGCCGCCCGCCGGACCGACGTCGGCGATATCGTCAAACATGGCCTGACCTGGGGACTTGGCCATACGCTGACCCTGTTCGTCTTTGCCGGCGCCGCGATCCTGATCGGTCATGCGATCCCTGAGCAGTTTGCGCGCCCGCTCGAGACGGCGGTCGGTATCATGCTGGTCGGCCTGGGTGCCCATGTGCTGTGGCGATTGTGGCGCGACCGCGTGCATTTTCACCGGCACGGCCATGGCGACGGTGCGGATCATATCCATGCCCACAGCCACCTCAATGAAGCGATCCCGCACCAGAAAAGCCGGCACGAGCATCAACACGGCTTTCGCTGGCGCTCGCTGCTTGTCGGCTTGATGCATGGGATGGCCGGTTCGGCCGCGCTTCTTCTCCTCGCGGTGACGCAGGTCGCAAACCCAGTCTACGGAATGTTCTACGTTCTGTTGTTTGGGATCGGATCGATGCTTGGAATGGGCGCTCTATCTGCTGTGATCGCGATCCCTCTGGCCGTCTCCGCGCGATGGCTGACTTGGGCCAACCGGGGTCTGCAAAGTTTCGTCGGGCTGGTCACGATCGCCATTGGCAGCATGACGATATACGCAATGGCGTTCTAGACGAGGTCATTCTGGTCCGGAGCAGCGAGGTATCGCTACGCCAGTACTGCGGCGATCGCTCGTTCGGGACCGGGGGCCCTCGATAAGCGATTGATATCCTTGGTAGGCCCGGCAGCAAACTCTATTGTTTTGCGGATCTTTTCGATGACTACGTGCGTTCGGGGCTTCGAGAAGTCGGGTATGGCGGTGTACGCCGCCTTCCTAGGCAGAACGTGCCAAAACGACATCGGTCACGGATCGGATGGCAGTTCAGTCAGCGGGGATCGTAAACTGAAAGAGAGCACCCCGCGGCTCGCATCCGGTCGCCGACAGCCGCCCACCATGGGCCTCGACAATCGAGCGGCAGATCGAGAGGCCCATGCCCATGCCCTCGGGCTTGGTCGTGTAGAAAGGTTCAAAGAGATGCGGCAGGCTCTCCGGGTGCAGCCCATGGCCGGTATCCCGCACCGCGACGCACACGCCCTCCGGCTCGATACTCACGGTGGTGCTGATGTGCAATTCGCGGTTGCCGTCCTCCACGCCACCCATCGAGTGGATAGCGTTGACGATCAAGTTCAACATCACTTGTTGCAGTTGCACCCGATCGCATTGGACGCGTGGCAATGCGTCCGCGAATTGCGTGCTCATCGTGACTCCGGTTTTGACCGCTTCGCTGCGGGTTAGGGCGGTCACCTCGAGGATCGCGGCATTGAGGTCGACGACTTCCTTCCGGGCTGGCACTTTTTTGATGAGAGACCCGATCCGGTCGACGACGTCGCTGGCTCGATCGGCGTCGTTCACAATGCAGGCGAGCGCCTCCTGAACCTCTGCCATATCGGGTGGGCTCCTGTCTAAAAACCGTAGTGCAGCAGTGGCGTATGTGCGTGCCGCCGTAATGGGCTGCTTGATTTCATGAGCAATCGAGGCGGTGAGCTGGCCCATGGTAGCCACGCGGTTGGCATGCGCCAGCTCGCTCTGCATCTCGCGATATTGGCGCTCGCGACGGGTGCTCTCCAAGGCAATGGTGGCTTGCGCAGCGAAGACACCGAATAAGCAAATCTGTTGGTCGGTGAACGGTTGCATCTTTGTGCGGCCCAGAGTAATTGTCCCGATTATCTCATGGTCTTTGAACAACGGCACAATCAGGGTTGCTCGGTAGCCCGCGTTCACCGCCGCGATCCAAGAATGATCCCGATGATCGCCTTCAAGTGCTGCCAAATCGGGGATGTGAGCGGGTAACCTGCTTGTGGCCGTTCGACTCTGTAAACTCCCCTTTTCTGCGAGCGCGGGGAATGATGACCACAGGTGACCAACCAAAAGGGGGTCCCCTCGCATCGCCACGAGACGAAGGCCGCTCTCTTCGGAGAGACGTAAGGTGACTACGTCTGCTCGACAGAGACGTGTGGCGCTGTCGAGAATGGCGTCGAAAATCGGCTGCAAGTCGTGCGGCGAGTTCGCAATGGCGCGCAACACGTCCGAGATGGCGGTCTGTTGCTCGACGAGTTCGGTCACCCGATCTTGCAGCTCGGAGCGGGACCGAACGAGGGGCCGCATGACACTTCCTCCCGGCAGGTCCTTCTCGTTCATGCGCAGCCGTTCGTCAGCTTGTCGCCACCTCAATATACGCACCCGTCCCAGCGTTCTCGGCCTCTTGATCGCCTCATCGAGGGGGCCTCATCGCGGGGCGATTATCTCGGATCGCGACTGTGCCGCGAAGACCTACCACCATATTGAATGAAAGCGTCGTAACGGGAATGTTCGTGCTACCGTATCCGGTTGGGTCAATCGCGTCGGTTTGATCTCGCGCCGCGACATTGATCACGGATGGCGGCTCAGTCAGCGGGGATCGTAAACTCAAAAAGAGCACCCTGCGGCTCGCATCCGGTCGCCCACAATCGCCCGCCATGGGCTTCGATGATCGCGCGGCAGATGGACAGGCCCATGCCCATGCCCTCCGGTTTTGTCGTGTAGAATGGCTCGAACAGACGCGAGAGGCTCTCCGGGTTCAGCCCCGGGCCGGTGTCCTGCACCCCGACGCGCACGCCACCTTCGGACGGGACGGCATCGATGCTGATCTGTAATTCGCGCGCGCCTTCCGCAACATCTTTCATGGCCTGAATGGCGTTGACGATTAAGTTCAGCATCACTTGTTGCAGTTGGGCCCGATCGCCTTGGGCACGCGGCAAGCCGTCTGCAAATTGCGTCCGCACCGACACGCTATTGTTTGCGGCCTCCGCACCGGTGAGAGCAATAACAGCTTGAGCTGTAGTTCGCGATAGCTCTCATGCCCGACCAAGCCGAAGATGCGTCCTAGCATCTGATGTCGATGTGGGATGTTCGGCGTTAGTGAGGACCGGCAAATCTCATTGATCCTGATATGTGGCTGACTTGAGCGATAGTATGTCTTTCCGGCGCGACGAGTCTCTCGCCATCCGACGCTCTTGGGCGATGTCGACTGACGGCTGGGCAATTTTCAGGCGATGCAGTAGATTTGCAGGGGTAGCGGCCTCGGTGCGTGGTGCACGCAAGGCCTTCTGCCGAAATTAAGTCAGGAGCTCAACGCCGGAGCTGACAGATGATGCATTCGATCAATGGCGCGTACTCGGGCCGCGGCTCTCACGAGTTTTTTGCTATAGGATTATACCTCGGGCTTCCGAAAGATCATCCTCTGGGTTTCGGCATCGTCTTCAATGCGCCTGCTCATCCGACCGTTGGCTGGCGGACTCACGAATGAGGCAAGCAATGGCGCATCGGGATCCTTTATCGCCAACACCCATGCCGACAATTCTCGGCTACGGCATTGCAGTTCTGTCCGTAGCAATCGCAGTCGTATTGGATTTCTTCGTGCTGCGGCAGTTCGAGGCCGTTTTGACGCCGTTCCTGTTCGCGGTCGCCGCGACCGTTTGGTACGCAGGAACCGGGCCGGGTGTGCTCGCAATTGTCCTGTCAGTGCTCAGTCTCAATTACTTCTTCCTGCCTCCCGGTTTTTCCTTCAGCCCAATCAGCTATGCCGATTTCGTTTATCTGGCTTTTTGCGTAGTGTGCGCCTCGGCTGTCGGCTGGGTCAGCGCCGTGCGACGGCGGGCAGAGCGGGAGCTTCGCCGGGCCCACGAGGAGCTCGAGGCCACGGTGGCGGAACGGACCGCCAGCTTACGACGCAGCGAAGCCTATCTGGCGGAAGCACAGAGGCTAAGCCACTGTGGTGTGACGGCCTACAAGGGCTCGACAGTTTTCTATGGATCGGAAGAGATTTACCGCATCTGGGGGTTTGATCCCGCGCAGGGTGTTCCAAACCGCAAAGCCGTGCTGCAACGGATTCACCCGGACGACCGTGACCGGCTGAACGCAGTGGTTGAGCGCGCACTGGTTGAGAAGAAACGTTACTCGGCCGCGTACAGAATCGTACTGCCCGATGGAACGGTGAAGCACCTCGAATCAGTCGGCCAACCTGTGTTTTCAACAAATGGGGAGCTGGTCGAGGTGATCGCTACCCAGATCGACGTGACGGAACGCAAGCGCGCCGAGGACGCGTTGCGGGAGAGCGAAGCAAAGATCCGGCGCCTGGTCGATTCCAATATCATCGGGATTTTCGTCTGGGATTTCGACGGTCGCATTCTTGAGGCCAACGACGAATTTCTTCGCATAGTGAGCTACGACCGCGAAGACCTGGTTTCGGGCCGCATAAGGTGGGCGGACCTGACGCCGCCGGACTGGCGCGACAGGAATAACGCAAGGATCGACCAGCAGAAAAACAGCGGCCGGTTCGAGCCGTTCGAAAAGGAATTCACGAGAAAAGACGGTAGCCGTGTGCCCATATTGATAGGTGGGGCAACATTTGAAGAGGGCGGTAGCCAGGGCGTCGCATTCGTGCTCGATCTGACGGAGCGCAAGCGCGTGGAGGATGCGCTGCGCGAGAGAGAGGTTCAACTCGCTGAGGCGCGGCGCGAGTTGCGGCAGATGATCGATACCATCCCAATCCCGGTGGCGAGCTATTCGCCAGACGCCAGGCGTGACTTCGTCAACGCCGCCTGGAAGCAATACACGGGCCTCTCCGACGAGGCCGCGCGCGGCACGGAATGGTCCGTCGTGGCGCATCCCGACGATACCGCGGGGGGTAATAAAATGTGGCGTGACGCCCTTGCCACCGGCGAGCCGTGGCATACCGAGGAGCGCGTCCGGCGTGCCGACGGACAGTACCGCTGGTTCGCCATCGATCGTGTCGCTGCGCGCGACGAGAACGGCAAGATCATTAAATGGTATGGGACCGCCTATGACATCGAGGATCGCAAGTGCGCCGAGGATGCGCTGCGGGAGAGTGAATACAAGCTCCGTCAAATCATCGATACGATACCGGCCCATGTCGTGCGTTATCAACCGGACGGCGCAGCCGATTTCATGAATTGGACCTTTAGCGAATTCGTCGGTCCAGGGGTCGGGTTCGACAACCTGGGAAGCGTGGTGCATCCGGAAGACTACCCGAAACGCTCGCGCGACTGGGAGACACATGTTGCGGCGGCAGAGCCGTACGACATCGAAATGCGACTGCGCCGCGCCGACGGCGTGTATCGCTGGCACCGCAGCAGGCGCGTGCCGCTGCGCGACGCGAACGGCGCGATCGTGAACTGGTATGGCGCCGGTCATGACGTCGATGACCAAAAGCGGGCCGAGCAAGCATTGCGGGTAAGCGAAGCGAAATTCCGCGACTACGCGGAAAGCGCCTCCGATTGGTACTGGGAAACCGATCCTGATCACAAATTCACACGCCTCACGGAGGACGAACGACGTCTCGCTCTCGGCCTCGCGACTGTGAGCCGGATTGGGGTGGCCCGATGGGAATTCGCGACGGACGTCCAATCGGAGCCGGAAAAGTGGGAGCTTCATCGGTCTATGCTCAAGGCGCGTCAGCCGTTCCGCGATTTTGTCTACCGGGCCACACATAGCGACGGATCAGTGGTTTATAATAAAATCAGCGGCAAGCCGGTGTTTGACGCCAACGGAGAATTCCACGGTTATCGCGGCACAGGCGCCGATGTTACGGCATTGCGGATGGCAGAAGAAGAAGCTCGCGAAAACGAGCAGCGATACCGCAAGGCGGAACTCGATCTCGCGCACGCTAATCGCGTCGCGACGATGGGCCAATTGACTGCCTCGATCACCCATGAAGTGAATCAGCCGATTACAGCGGCAGTCACCTATGCGTTAGCCGCACGGCGTTTCCTAAGCGCCAAGCCACCGAATCTTCGTGAGGTGGATGAAGCGCTCTCTCTTATTGTCAAGGAGGGGAATCGTGCAGGCGAGGTTGTCGGGCGAGTCCGCGCGCTCATCAAGAAGGCGCCCGCGCGAAAAGACGCCGTAGAGATCAACGTTGCCGTCCTCGAGGTTATTGCGCTCACCCGTAGGGAGGCCGCAAACAATGGCATCTCGGTACAGACGCAGTTAGCGGAGGGGTTGCCGCGTGTTCAGGGAGACCGGGTCCAGCTGCAACAGGTACTGCTCAACTTGATCATCAACGCCATCGAAGCGATGCGAGATTGCAGCGAAGGGGAGCGGGAATTGCTCGTCAACAGCTGTGACGGACCGGATGGCGTCTCAGTCGAGGTACGAGATTCCGGTCCAGGCTTCGCAGCGGCGGATCTTGACCGCGTATTCGAGGCTTTCTACAGCACGAAACCGAACGGTGTGGGACTTGGGCTGTCGATCTGCCGGTCAATTGTCGAAGCGCATCACGGACGATTGTGGGCGAGCCCTAACGTGCCACGCGGCGCTATCTTTCGCTTCACGGTACCGGCTCATTCGGCCGCCGGATCGTGAGTGGAGTGCCCGCTTCTAGGCAACTCGACCTGGATTATGTGGCTTTGTCGGCGTCAGTTGCAATTGGTCGGCCATGCGCGCCAGGTCAGGCAAGGACGATGCCTGCATCTTGCGCATGACCTGGCCACGATGAACTTTTATCGTGATTTCGCTTACGCCGAAGTCGGCTGCGATCTGCTTGTTCAGCCGCCCGGTCACCACGAACGCCATGACCTCGCGCTCCCGCGGCGTCAAGGTTTCGAAGCGAGCTCTCAGCCCTGCCATAGCCTGTTCCTGCTCAAGCTGCGCTCGGTCACGGGCGTGACCGAGCTGAATCGCTTCAAGCAAATCCTGCTCCCGGAACGGCTTTGTCAGAAATTCGATTGCGCCACCCTTCATCGCCTGCACCGACATTGGAATGTCGCCATGTCCGGTGATGAAGATGATCGGCAGCCGTCTTTTGGCGCCTGCCAGTTCGCGCTGCAGTTCGAGCCCGCTCTGGCCGGGAAGCCGCACGTCAAGCACCAGGCAAGTGGGTCCTTCTGGCAGATACGCCGCGCAAAATTCGCTCACCGACCCGAATAGGCTGACCCGAAAGCCCGCCGATCGAAGCAGCATACCTAGGGAGTCCCGCACTCCCGGATCATCGTCGATGACCATCACTGTTGGCGGTTGCTCTACCACATGTGCCTCGTTGACATGCGCATCAGCTTTTCTCAGTCCGCGACCGAGCATAGCGAGATTATCGCGTGGACGATAGAGGAGACCATCAGCCCAATTTGCTGTCCACGGATTGCACTCATCGGTGAACTGGCTTGTTGAAGTCGGCCCAGTGTTTTGCGTCAGGAAGCCACCTGCCCACCCAAGTCGAACCGACTAGCGCCGGCAGGGCGCAACCTTTGTATAGTGCGCACATTCCCATTTGGTACTCGATCTTTCCGCTAGTTCAATAGTGAGCGCCGATGCGTGCCGCTATGGTCGAGTTCTCTCCCGAGGCCGATCACTCCCTGCGGCCTCCCCTTGCCCCCTTCAGCCTGGTCCAGGCTGGAGGGACTTTTTGTGAGTTAACAGAGCAAGGGCGATATGAAAGTCGGTGCCTGTGACGCGGCGTACTCCATGGACCACAAGATTTCCGGTCGAGTTACTATACAATCGTATAATCGAAGCACGTAGCGGTTGCGCCTAGGTTGGATGAGCAAAAGTGTGTGGACGACATCCGTTTCTCCAAGCGCTGCTCGCGGTTACCGGTCGTGCCAAGTGCCAAATACCAGACCAATAGTTGCCATAGTCGATGACGACAACGCGGTTGGAAATGCAATCGAAGTTTTAATGCGTTCGGTGGGGTTGATCGCCAAGGCATTTTCGTCCGGAGAGGAGTTCCTGCGGTCACCCGAACTGAGCCGCACCGGCTGCCTGGTTGTCGACTACGACATGCCCAAGATGAATGGCCTCGATTTGCACAGCAATTTGTCTCGATTGGGTAATGAGATTCCCACCGTACTGATTACTGCCTATCCGAGCGATGATATCCGTGCCCGGGCATTTCAGGCCGGGGTCATCTGCTATCTGCCCAAGCCGTTCGATGAGAGTGACCTCCTGAATTGCATTCAGGCTGCACTGGATCGCACCAAGGGAAATGGAGGCGCGCCTTAGTCTGCCTACATGGCACGATGGTCGCTAAGCGCGCGACAGGCCGCGTTCACTGGCCATCGATGACGCAGCTCAATTCAAATCGGCATCGCAGCGGCCGCGTACTAGACCCGTCTCCATTATCTGCCGGCTGATCGTTGCAACACGCTTCAGCGAATAGACGCAGACTGCAGGGCAGTCATGCCGTCGCACTCTAGTGTTGTCCGCCATTGTGATCGCAGCGGCGCAGGGGGGCTCAACTCTATACAAAGGTGTCGTTCGTACGTTCCAAAGGTGAGGGAAGGACTACGAGTTTCGTTGGGGCCAGCTTTACGCGCGCACAATTGCGGCGTTTTCCGACCGACGGTACGCATGCCGGGCTGGGAGATCCAACATTTGGCTGACACACATGCATGGCACCATGGTTTACACGAAGCTGAGATTCGGCCCTTTTGAACTTTCGATTGACGAGAGGCTGCTTCGGCACGACGGTCGAGTGCTTCCGCTCGGGGATCGGGCGTTGGATATTTTGACGTATCTTGTCGGCCGCCCAGGTGAGATTATCGCGAAGCAGGAACTGATGGATCACGTCTGGTCGGACGTAACCGTCGAGGAGGGAAGCCTCCGGGTCCACGTGGCCGCAATCCGCAAGGCACTTCGCGACGGCCAATTCGGCAATCGATACATCGCAAACATCAAGGGACGGGGCTATTCGTTCGTCGGCACCGTCGTCCCGCTCGCTGGTTGCACGGAAAACAGGAACACCAAGTTCTTGTCCCAAGGCAGGCGACCCTTGCGATCGGTCACGATGATTGGGCGCGAAAAGGTCGTCAGCGAGGTTGGTGGCAAGCTTCGAAATGAGCGGTTCGTAACACTGCTCGGCCCCGGCGGCATCGGCAAGACGACCATTGCTTTGGCCGTTGCCGGCGCTGTCGCCGAGGAGTTTGCCGGGAAAGTTCATTTTGTTGACCTGGAAAGCCTTACCGATCCGCGGCATGTTGCGGGCGCCGTCGCGACATCCCTGGGACTATCGCTCACATCGAGAGATCCCGGTCCGGAGCTAGTCGACCTCGTTCGCTCGGAGAAATTTCTTATCATTCTCGATAACTGTGAGCACGTGATCGAGGCGGTCGCGCTACTTGCCGAGCAACTTTATCAAGAATCAGAGCAGATTTATCTCCTGGCCACCAGTCGGGAATTGCTGAAGGTACGGGGGGAGCATTGTTGGCGGGTTCTCCCCCTTGATTTCCCACGAGATGGCTCGGAGCAAACGGCAAATGGCGTGCTTCGATATCCGGCAGTGCAGTTGCTTGCACGACGCGTGGCGGCGAGGGCGGGAAGCTTCGTTCTCACCGATGAGGACGCGCCGCTTGTCGCGGAAATGTGCCGAAAGCTGGATGGCATACCCTTGGCAATTGAGTTGGCGGCAGGTCAGGTGGCTGCCCTCGGCCTCAAGAACACCATTGCTCGGCTGGGGCTGCTGAAATTGGCCCATCGATCGGCGGTTGCCAGACATCAGACGCTAAAGGCGACTCTGGATTGGAGCTACAATCTGCTGTCTGACGGGGAAAGGATTGTTCTTCGACGCATAGCCCCTTTCGTTGGTCAATTCACCCTTGAGGACGCGCGGTATGTCGCAGGCGAACTCGGCATGGGTACCGGAGAAATCTTTGACGCGATCGCCGGCCTGGTTGAGAAGTCATTAATAGCAACTCGGATCGACGAAGCGCAGGGACAGTATCGGTTGCTAGACACGACGCGGGCATATGCGCTCCAAAAATTGGAGGAGCATGCCGAAGTCGACGTAGTCCTCCGCCGGTATGGGGAATACGTCGCTGGCTACCTCGAATCACAAAGAGTTGCGCTGTCGGCAATAGGACCCGGCAAGTTGTCGTACGTTCCTTCAAGCGGCGAGACAACTACGCGTTTAAAGCTGGTGCGGATGCGTTGCCGCGGCGGGTGAGAATGGGTCACCAGCAAGGCGGCGCTCTCAAGTAGGTGCAAGCCCCACCTGGAAAACGCTCCTGCGGGAAGCAACCGGAACGGTCATGGAGATAACGAAGCCTCTGGTAAGCGTGTCAGCCGTGGGTGACGGCGCGAGTGTGCAGGCCGTAGCGCGAGTGATTATCGAACAAGCCTCAGTGTACTTCGCCCAGGAGCCTTCATGAACGGGCTCTCGGGCTACGCATTCTCGTCGCTGCGGGAGGGCGCCATCGCTCTATCCCGGGGCTCTGGCAACGGCTTGAAGCCGATCCTGCTTGTTGCTGGAGAAGAAACGTCGCCCGGTTGCGTCGAGCGACTTGAGCACGAATATGCGCTCAAGTCCGAACTTGACGCCGAGTGGGCAGCGCGGCCTGTCGCGCTTATGCACGATAGCGGCCGTATAACGCTGGTGCTCGAGGATCCCGGTGGTACGCCGCTCGATCAACTGCTTGGTCGTCCACTGGACGTATCGCATTTCCTGCGTATCGCGATCCCGCTCGCGGGCGCGCTTCGCCATGTGCATGAGCGCGGTCTCATCCATAAGGACATCAAGCCGGCAAATATCTTGGTGGAATCGGAAAGCAGCTGCGTGTCGTTGACGGGGTTCGGAATCGCATCACGTGTGCCGCGTGAGCGGCAGACACCAGAGCCGCCGGAGACTATCACAGGTACACTTGCCTACATGGCCCCGGAGCAGACAGGGCGGATGAACCGCTCGGTCGACTCCCGAAGCGACCTTTACGCGCTGGGAGTCACTTTTTATGAGATATTGACCGGCGTATTACCCTTTACCGCCGCTGATCCGATCGAGTTGATCCATTGTCACATCGCAAGAGAGCCTGTCCCCCCGCACGAGCTTGCAAGCGCGCTGCCGGCTCCGCTCTCGATGATCGTCATGAAGCTTCTCGCGAAGACAGCTGAGGAGCGCTACCAGACCGCAGCAGGAGTGGAGGCGGATCTGCGCAAATGCCTGACTGCTTGGGAGTCGTTCGGGCGGATCGACCCATTCCCGCTTGCTCTGCAGGACGCGTCGGACCGGCTGATGATCCCGGAGAAGCTGTACGGACGGGAGGGCGAGATTGCCACCCTGCTCGCTGCCTTCGATCGTGTCGTGAATCATGGCGGTTCGGAACTCGTTCTGATCTCTGGCTATTCGGGCATCGGCAAGTCATCGGTCGCCAACGAGCTGCACAAGGTGATCGTGCTGCCTCGCGGCATCTTCATTTCGGGAAAATTCGACCAGCGGCTCCGCGATACCCCCCATGCGACCCTGGCTCAGGCTTTTCAGGGATTGATTCAACAGCTGCTGAACGGCCAGGCGAACGACATCGCTTTCTGGCGAGACGGGATTAAGGAGGCTGTCGGAAATCAGGGCCGCCTGCTGACCGATCTCATTCCCAACCTCGTTCGACTGATCGGTCCGCAGCCGACCGTGGCAGTTCTCTCGCCGGTCGACGCCCAACTGCGGTTTCAGACCGTGTTCCAGCGATTCGTCGGCGTGTTCGCGAGGGCGGAACATCCGCTCGTCATTTTCGTCGATGACTTGCAATGGCTCGATCCAGCCACGCTGACGCTCATCGAACATCTCCTGCTCCATCCGGACACGCGTCATCTGTTGCTCATCGGGGCGTATCGCGACAACGAGGTCGACTCGGCACATCCCCTGATGCTCAAGCTGGAGGATCTCCGCAAAGCCGGCGCGAAAGTCGATCAGATCGTCCTCGGCCCGCTCTCGGTCGATGACATCAACCAACTGCTGTGCGACACGTTGCGGCGTTCGCCCGACGAGATGCGGCCGTTCGCTGAGCTGGTGCACAGCAGAAGCGGTGGTGGCAATCCCTTTTTCGCCGGCCAGTTCCTCACCAGTCTCGCCGAAGAACGACTGATCGAGTTCGATCCGCTCTCGCGGTCGTGGACATGGGATTTGGACGCAATTGTCGACAAGAGGTTCAGCGACAATCCGGTGGACCTGATGATCGGCAGGTTGCGGCGTCTTGCTCCGGAGGCTCAGGAAGCGTTGAAGCTTCTCGCCTGCCTCGGCAGTCACGCTGACTTTGCGACCCTGGCAAAGCTGCGTGGCGAATCTGACGAGGCTATGCATGCAAGTTTTCGAGACGCCGTCCGCGCCGGCGCCGCTATCCCCCGCGAGGGAAGCTATCGGTTCTTCCATGATCGGGTTCAGGAGGCCGCCTATGCGCTGATTCCGACGAAAGGTCGCGCCGAACTCCATCTGCGGATTGCACGTCTCCTTGTCGCGGAGACCACGCAAGAGAGCGTTGCGGAGAAGATCTACGACCTCGTCAACCAGCTGAATCTTGGCACGGCTCTCATTTCCGAGTGGCCCGAGAAGGTGCGCGCGGCCGAACTCAATTTTGTTGCAGGCCGGAAGGCGAAAGCTTCGACCGCCTATGCTGCGGCCTCCACCTACCTCGCAGCCGGTATCGCCGTTCTCTCGGACGACGGATGGCAGAGATCCTACGATTTGACGTTGAACCTGTTCCTGGAGCGGACAGAATGCGAGATCCTCAACTCGAACCTGGAGCAGGCGGCGGGACTCGTGGAGGTGCTACTCTTCAAGGCGCGGTCCAAGATCGATAATGCCGAGATCTGTCGTCTGCGCATCATGCTTCAATTGAGGCAAGGCAACTACGGCCCCGCTGTGCGCACGGCGCTCGAATGCCTGCGAACGTTCGGCGTCGATCTGCCGGACGCTCCGACGCCGGAACAAGTGCGGGCAGAATACGAGGAGATGCGCCGGGCCCTCGATGGGCGCCCGATCGAGAGCCTGATTGACCTGCCGATGATGGATGACCCGGAGACGCAGGCGGTCATGAAGCTCTGCAGTTCAATGGGCGAATTGGCCTATCACGCCGACGGCGAGCTGTTCCAGATGAATTGTTTAAGGATGGTCAGGCTGTCCTGTCGGTATGGAACAAGCGGGTACTCTACGATCGGTTACGCCGGAATGTCCGTAGCTCTTGGCCCGGTGTTCCATTGCTTCGCAGACGGGGAGGCGTTTGCACGATTGGCAGTCGCGGTCGCCGAACGATACGGGTTCACCACGCAGAAGGCAGGCGCACATTTCCTCATGCAAATGGCGGTCCTGTGGACGCGTCCAATTGAAGACGCTCTGATCTGCCTCGAGGCCGCGGCCCAATCTGTCGCGGAAACCGGCGAGATGGTCTACGCCTGCTGGAACCGTCAACATCGCGTCACCGATCTGATGGCACGCGGCGATCCTCTCGACCAGGTGTGGCTCGAGTCGGTAGATGCCCTGGATTTCGTCCGCAAATACAAATTTGGTCAGTTGGTCATCTTGAGCATTCAGGGTTTCGTTCAAAGTCTTCGCGGAGGAGCGGGAAGCGGCGCCCCCCTTGACGAGACGGCGCTGGAAGCGCGGGTGCTCCGGGGCGGCGTGCCAATCGTTGCCTGCTTTCATTGGATCCTGCAATTGCAGCGGCACTTCTTGCTGGGCAACGCGGAGAGAGCCCTTGAGTTTGCCGCCAGGGCGAAGCCAGTTCTCTGGTCGGCTCGTTTCAATCTTCAGTCGATGGATTACTGCTTTTATCATTCTCTTGCCATCGCCGCGGTCTTCCCGGCGTCTGCGCCGGAGAGACGAGCAGATCTTCGTGAGGAGTTCATCGCACACCTGGGTTCGTTTCAGCGATGGGCTGAGAGTGGCCCGGCGACGTTCGCGCACAAACGCGCGTTGATCTCGGCGGAATGGGCGCGCGTCGAAGGACGGGACATTGAGGCCATGCGGCTGTACCAGCAGGCAATTCGCTTGGCCGCGGAGCGCGGTTTCCTCCAGGACCAGGCGCTCGCCAGCGAATTGGCAGCTCGATTCTACCGCCTTCGCGGTCTCGAAAAGGTGGCTGATACTTTTTTGGACGAAGCCCGCGAATGCTACGTCCGCTGGGGCGCGTGGGCGAAGGTCGCTCAGCTCGACAAGACCCAGCCCCGGATCCGACAAGCGGCGTCATTGGCCGCAAAGCCGACCATCGAGACGTCTGTCGAGCGGTTGGATCTGGCTACGGTCATTAAGATGTCGGAAGCCGTTGCCGGCGAAATCGTCCTTGAGAGGTTAATCGAGACGCTGATGGCTATCGCGGTCGAGCATGCCGGGGCCGACCGCGGCCTCCTGATGCTACCGCGCGGCGGCCAATACCAGATCGAGGCGGAAGCGAGGAGCGGTCGCGACGGCGTCAGGGTCCGTCTTCTCGGAACACCGGTGACGCCGTCTGAATTGCCCGTGTTGGTCCTTGAACGAGTCATCCGCACTAAGAGTCAGGTAATTCTGGATGACGCCCGCGAAAAGAACGCGTTTGCCGAGGATGAATACATCGGTCGCAAACAGGCACGGTCGCTTCTTTGCCTGCCTTTGCTGAAACAGGCCGAACTGATCGGCGTGCTATACCTCGAAAACAGTCTGGCGTCGCATGTGTTCACGCCGGGGCGGATCGCGGTGCTGAAGCTGCTCGCCTCACAGGCGGCAATCGCGCTGGAGAATGCTCGGTTGTACGGTGACGTCGCAGAGCGCGAGGCGAAAATCCGGCGCTTGGTCGACGCCAACATCATCGGGATTTTCATATCGAGTCGGAAAGGCGAGATCATCGAGGCCAACGACGCGTTCCTCAAGATGATGGGATACGACCGAGAGGATATCGCCGCAGGCAGCATGCGCTTGGCCGACTTGACGCCGCCGGAATGGCGCGCCAGCGCCGCCCGCGCTCTAGCAGGCATAGACACGACTGGCGCGGTCCAACCTTATGAAAAGGAGTACCTGCGCAAGGACGGTAGCCGCGTGCCTGTGTTGATCGGCTCGGCCGCGTTCGACGAACAGCAAGATCACGGTGTTGCCTTCGTGCTTGATTTGACTGAGCGCAAGCGCGCGGAGGCAGAAGCGCGCGAGAGCGAGCGGCGCTACCGTGAAGCGCAACTGGAGCTCGAGCACGCCAACCGCGTCGCGACGATGGGGCAGCTGACATCATCAATCGCGCATGAAGTGAATCAGCCGATCGCCGCGGCGGTCACGTACGCGTCGGCCGCTCGGCGTTTCCTAAACGCTAGGCCACCGAATTTTCGTGAGGTGGATGACGCACTCTCTCTTATTGTCAGAGAGGGAAATCGTGCAGGCGAGGTTGTCGGGCGAGTCCGCGCACTCATTAAGAAGGCGCCCGCACGAAAAGACGCCGTAGAGATCAACGACGCCATTCTCGAGGTTATTGCTCTCACCCGTACGGAGGCAGCAAACAATAGCGTCTCGGTGCGGACTCAGTTAGCGGAGGACCTGCCGCGTGTCCAGGGAGATCGGGTCCAGCTGCAGCAGGTACTGCTTAACCTGATCATCAATGCCATCGAAGCGATGCGCGACGTTGGCCAAGGGAAGCGGGAATTGCTCATCGGTACGCGTCACGAGGCGGATGGTGTGTCAGTCGAGGTGCGAGATTCGGGTCCAGGCTTCGCGCCGGTGGATCTTGACCGCGCGTTCGAGGCTTTCTACACCACGAAACGGGACGGTCTGGGGCTTGGGTTGTCGATCTGCCGGTCAATTATCGAAGCGCATAATGGACGATTATGGGCGAGCCCTAACGCGCCACGGGGCGCCATCCTTCGTTTCATTGCTCCTGCTCATCCGGCCACGGCATCGTGAGTGGAGGGGCGCTTCGGATCCACGACGTGGCAGACGACAGAGTGAGATGGAATGGGTCTCAAGCATCAGCCGCGATGGTCGCCCCATGTGCTGTCGAACAGCGCTGAGGTGACGTCAACCGCCAGCTTTGGCCAAGCGATCGCGAGTTCGAATGGGTGCGCTGCGGTAGCCAGTCCGACGAATCCGCTCACAAGGGGGTAGCACTCAACTCCGCAATAGCGTCTCGAGGAGGAGAGATTGTGCAAGTAGCCCTGCTCCAGTGGTCGCGAAAACGCCGCGCAGACAGAGCGGCTGCGCGGCGTCATGTTGTTCACCACTACAAACTTCATCGCTTGGACAGACATCTCTCCTGTGCCTCTATCTTATGAGGCGTTTGCGGGGTTGAACGCTGTCGTTTGCGCTGGGCAGCTGCTTCATTGCCGCCTCGAACGCCGTCCTTCAAGAATCGCTGAGCAGGGCGTTCTTTTCTCCGAGACAAACCGTTATCTCATCTGCATTGGGGATGAAGGCGCCGCAAAGTCTGAGTACGTCCAGCGTGTAGGCCAGGCGCTGGTCTAGTGTTTCTTGTGAGAAGGAGGGAGTGGGGGAGGCCGTCGCGGATAGCAAAGCGAGCGACAAGCGCCACCGTGTCA
Organism: Bradyrhizobium sp. LTSPM299; assembly: GCF_000938235.1. NCBI lineage: Bacteria > Pseudomonadati > Pseudomonadota > Alphaproteobacteria > Hyphomicrobiales > Nitrobacteraceae > Bradyrhizobium > Bradyrhizobium sp. LTSPM299. The sequence goes on along the minus strand of NZ_JYMU01000077.1, from coordinate 67,965 downwards.
AATGCGTCGGCCGAAGCAGCATCCATTTATTCCGATAGTCTGCGTTCATCAGAGGCTCCACCATCCGCGGTCGTGGTCGACATTCACGAGATCGAATACGAATACGCCCTTGCCGGTGCGCGTGCTTGTAGCGAAACGTCAGCCTTTGTACCTTTCGAGGCCGTTGCGCCCCTCCGCTTCCCGAACGCGGGAGCGGAGGGCGCACAAACCAGCAAGTCATCAGACGTTTGTCCAAGCGTCCGGAACAACGCCAATGCAAACGGGTCGCTTCGAGCTAATGCGCGACGGTAGGCCGCTGGCGGTGGGACAAGAAATGCTAAAAGGGTTCACTGCGCCTCGGTCCCCTCTCGGCATCGCCGCGCTCGTCCCGTCGCCTCCCTGGCATTTCGCTGGTGATGTCCTAGCGGTAGAGTTTTGGAATGATCCGGATGTCTCGATCCATACCCTCCCGATCGGCGTCGAGCTTGATAGGAAACGTCCAGGCCACTCCGTTGCACTCTTCACGGATTATCAGTTCACAGCGCAGAACAATGAGTACCTCGATCCTGCCAGATATCAGTGTCGTGGGTTTACTGTCCTGCTCGACGCGATGTGGAAGGGATCACGAATAGCGTGGTGTCCATATTGCTATGTCGACAACGACGCTGCGTTGATAAGGGGTTGGATTCAAGGCTATCCGGAAAAATTCGGTACGGTCCACCAGACCCGTAGTTTTGCCACTGTGGGCGCAGCTTCGGCGCCACTTGTGCATGATAGCAGGTTTTCGGCCTGCATGTCGGCCCACGGTCGTTCGTTAGTGCAAGCCCGTGTTACATTGCGCGAACAAGCCGAGCGTCTCGTCGGCGTGCTCGACCGCCGGATTGTGGGGCGACGATATTTTCCGCGGCTTTCCGCCGGTATGCACGACAAGCCGGCCGTCGATGAACTCGTTCGATGTGTCTCGAACCAACTCCTGATCACAAATATCTGGACCGGCGAGGGTGAACTCGATTTTCCGGAAGCCTACGGCGAAGAGTTGGAAGTATTGGCGCCGCTGAAGGTGGGACGTGGATATCGATTCACGTTTTCATATTCTATCACCGATATTGAGGTCCTGGCAGACCTGACCGTTTAGCAAGTGAGGCCGATCTAAAAAATCGCGTCGAGCGACGACCGCTGCCCCGGCCGTAGCCCACAGGCCCCTTAGTTTTGCTGTCAGAAATGTATATTGAATTCTTATGTGCGATCTGCTGTTCTCGACACCTGCATCGTTGACGATCGACCGACCCTTATGCCTTAGCGTCTTTGCGAACAAGCGATCAGTCTCTACCGGGATGATTGTGGTGATCCGCTGCACCTCGGACATTCGCCGTTAACATTGCTGACCGACCCCTTCAGCCGCCTGTTGCAATTCGAACTGGCTCCCGCCCGGCATGGTCGCGCACTGAAAATGTTGTGAGGTCTTGATGTACGAGTTTATCGCTGATCAGGTTGTTGGGATCAACGGTCTAATTAACCTATCGAACGTTGTATTTCTTGTGGCGTTCTCGGTGCGAGACCTCCTCAAGTTGCGGATTTTGGCGATCGTCGGTGAGGGGCTGACTCTGCCGTATTACTATTTCCAGGGCGAAAAATTGTGGCCGCCGATTTTCTGGGGAGTTGCGTTCATGATCGTCAACGCGATCCGCATCGTGGCGATCGCCTTGGAGCGGCGGCCGGTGGTTCTCAACAACAAGGAAGAGCAGCTCTACCGCGTCGCTATCAGCTCGATCGACAAGCGAGAATTCTTAAGGCTGGTCAGCCTTGCTCGGTGGGTCGACTGCTCGCCCGGGGAAATTATTCTCGAAAAGGGGCAGCACATATCCGAGGCCATCGTCGTCATGGCCGGGGATCTCGAAGCTATTCTTAGCGGCAACTCCAGAATGGCACTTCGGTCTGGTCAACTTATTGGGGATGTGAGCGCCTACAGCGGCTTGGCCAGTCCGGTGCAGGTAGTGGCTCGTGGTCCCGGCACTCTCGCAAAGTGGGACCTGCAGCACTTGCGCGAATTCGCAGCGAGCAGACCCGAACTCCGCGCCAACCTTCTGCGGATTGTGAGCATGGATATCGCCGTCAAATTGCGCGAGATCGCCAGTCCCAGTTTAGCTGCTGAAGAACTTGTACCGAAGTGATCCAGTGGCGCGTAAGGAGCTACGGCGCGATGAGCCGGATGGGAGCGAATTCAGGACTACGGCCCGACGAACCGTAATAGCGGCGCTTGCGCTGCGTGACACCAGCAACGGTGGCGCACCATTCAGGATAAAATTGCGAACTCAAATAAAGCTGAAATTGCAATATAACCTCCAGTCGGATTCTGATTTGATCATGCGTCGTGCAGCGCCAACAAAACTTTCACCTCACCGCCTTTTCCCGGATCAGGTCGATCATGGCGCGCAAGGCGGCGGGTACATGCCGACGTCCGGGATAATAGAGCGACAGGCCTCGAAAGGGCGGTGTCCATTCATCCAGCACGCGAACCAGCGAGCCGGCCGCGAGGTCGGCCGCGACATTCCATTCGGTGAGATAAGCGAGGCCGAACCCGGCCCGCGCCGTAGCCAGCATTAAATTTGGCTCGTCGAGGATCAGCGGTCCTTCACCGTCGATGGCCAGCACTTCGCCGTGGCGCTCGAACTCCCAACGATAGATCGCACCGCTCGGCAGTCGGCTGCGGATACAGCGATGCCGGGAGAGATCGGCAGGCGTGCGCGGCTTCGGATGCTGCTTGAAATAGGCGGGCGATCCGACAACTGCGAAACGTTGATCGGGCCCCAGCGGCACGGCGATCATGTCTTGCGGCACCAGTTCAGCCAGGCGCACGCCGGCGTCGAACCCATCGACGACGATGTCGACCAGTCGTCCCTCAGTAACGATGTCGACCGTCATGTCGGGATATCGGCGCAGATACTCGAACACCAGCGGCTCCATCTGCCGCGCCGCGCCCGCCGATGTGTTGATGCGCAGTGTGCCAGCCGGCGTGTCGCGATGGCTTCCCGCTCGCGCCATCGCTTCCCTGATCTGGCCCAGCGCTGGCGCAACGCCGGAAACGAACTGCTCGCCGGCCTCGGTCAGCGAGACACTTCGGGTCGTTCGGTGGAACAGGCGCACGCCGAGTTTCGCCTCCAGCGCGGCGATGGCATGGCTCAACGCCGAGCGCGACATGCCGAGTTCGGTAGCAGCCGCTCGGAAGCCGCGGTGGCGCGCCACCGCCAGCACCGCGTCCAGCTCGATCAGTCCCGATGACCTCATTGTCCGGATTCTTGCACCGTTTCATGCGGAATTATACACCTTATCGCACCAACGATAATGGCCTATCTCCCGGTTCATCCACCGTTTCCGGGAGAGAGCCATGCGCTTCATCGACAAGATCTATATCGACGGCAGCTTCGCCACGCCGCACGGGACCGAGCTGTTCGACCTGTACAACCCTGCGACGGCGCAGGTCATCGGTCGGGTGCGCCTCGCTGACGTGGAGGACGCACGCGCCGCTATCGCTGCCGCCAAACGGGCCTTCCCGGCCTTCTCGCGCACGAGCAGGGACGAACGCATCGCCCTGCTGCGGCGGATGCACGCCGCCATCAAGGCGCGTCGGGAGGACCTGCTGGAAGCCATCGTCGAAGAGTATGGCGCACCCGTCTCGCGTGCCGGCTTCATGGCTGACTACCCGGCAAACGTCCTGCTCGATATGGCGCGGGTGCTCGAGGACTATCGCTTTACGCGACGCGTCGGCACGGCCGAGGTGGTGATGGAGCCCTTGGGTGTCGCCGGCCTCATCACGCCGTGGAACAGCGATGCCGGCTTCATTTGCGGCAAGCTCGCGGCCGCTATCGCCGCCGGTTGCACGGCGGTCGTCAAGCCGAGCGAGATGAGCGCGATCCAGACGCAGGTGGTCACCGAAGCGTTGCACGCAGCCGGATTGCCGGCCGGCGTGTTCAACATCGTCACCGGCCGGGGCGAGGTGGTCGGCACCGAGATCACGAGCCATCCCGATGTCGCGAAGATTTCCTTCACCGGCTCGACCGCAGTCGGCAAGGCAATCCTGCGCGCCGGCGCGGAGACGATGAAGAGGATCACGCTCGAACTCGGCGGCAAGTCTCCCACCGTCATTCTGGACGATGCCAATCTGGCGCAGGCGATTCCGTTGGCTCTCGGTGCGGGCTTCATGAACAGCGGACAGGCCTGCATCGCCGGCACGCGCGTCCTCGTGCCACGGAGCCGACTCGGCGAGGTGGAAGAACTTGCGAAGGCGGCGGTTAGAGAAGTCAAAACCGGCGATCCGCGTGATCCCTCAACGAGCGTCGGCCCGATGGTCAGCCAGAAGCAATGGGATCGCGTTCAACGTTATATCCGTATCGGTATCGACGAGGGCACGCTGCTTGCCGGCGGCGAGGGTAGGCCGGACGGGCTCGGCGGCTGGTTCGTGCGGCCGACGCTGTTCACCAACGTCCGCAACGACATGACCATTGCGCGCGAGGAGATCTTCGGGCCGGTGCTGTCGATCATTCCCTACGCGGAAGACGATGAGGCGATCGCCATCGCCAACGACACGGCCTATGGCCTGCAAGCCTATGTCCTGGCGGGCGACATGGCGCGTGCGCGACGGGTGGCCGACCGGATTGTTGCCGGTCGCGTGCTGATCAACACGCTGGCCCACGAGCCGATGGCACCCTTTGGCGGTTTCAAGCAATCCGGCATCGGCCGCGAATACGGCGACTTCGGGTTGGAGGCGTTTCTCGAGCCGAAATCCCTGCTCGGCCTGCACGCCGCCTGACACGCCAAATCGTCAACAATGCTGGCGGCGGGGTCAGCCAGGGCCGATATAGAGAACACGGCGGCAGCAATGACTCACGAAATCGACGTCAACAAAATTCGATCTCCAGCCTTCGTCTAGCTCGTATCCATCCGTATTTGGCTGCGTGCTAATGAGTCCGCGCCCCAACGGGCATAAGTGTTCAGTTGGGATCACGTTCGTTCAAGAATCACTTGAGCAACTGTGGGATCGTCGCCGTCGGGCTGACAGTTGACGCTCATGCGATGGGATGGCTTCATGATGACCGTCTCCGGCGGCGCTCGCGGCGTCAGATCAGGGAGCTACAAAATGCGGATCTACAGTTTGGCCCTTTGAGTTATTGAGCGAGTGATGACCGAGGCTTATGGACGGCGGCTTGGTGAGCGATTTCAAGTCGAGAATGCACCGGCGATCGTTACTCGCGCATTACGCACAGCGGAACTGGCTGTCACAGAGATCCGATGTGACAGTCCGTTGCACGAAATGTGCGGGCCGATTCAGCAGGAAGATGCTTTTCTCATCGGTTTACACCTTCGCGATTTTCCCAATCGCGAATATTGGGAGGCTGGTCGACGAGCGTCGGTGTGCGACGTACGGGCTGGCGAGAGTTGTCTCCATGACCTGAAGCGAGTTCCCACCGCTCTATTCGACAAGCCCTATCACTCTCTGGCTTTCTATCTGCCGCGTGCGGCGCTGGACGTGATCGCTGAAGAGGCCAATGCGCCGCGAATTCGCGATTTGAGCTATGAGCCCGGCGTGGGCGTCAACGACGTCACGATTTCCAGCCTGGGGAGCTTGCTGCTGCCCGCGCTCAGCCATCCTGATCAAGCTAACCGGTTGTTTGTCGACCACGTCCTGCTGGCGGTCGGGGTGCATATCGCTCAGACCTATGGAGGCATGCGGCCGATGTCGCAGCCGACCCGGGGTGGGCTTGCACCATGGCAGGAGCGACGCGCGATGGAAATTCTTCGCGCCAACATCAAGCGCGGTGTAGCGCTCAAGGAGGTGGCGCGAGAGTGCGGCCTGTCGATGGGTTATTTTTCGCACGCCTTCCGTCGCACGCTGGGAGTGGCGCCGCACAAGTGGCTAATTGAGCAGCGCGTCGTGCTATCCAAGGAAAAGCTGCGCGATGACGAGCTGTCGTTATCGGACGTGGCCGCGGAGTGCGGCTTCAGTGACCAAAGTCACCTCACGCGAGCTTTCAGGCAGACAGTCGGCGTAAGCCCGGGCGCGTGGCGTCGGGCCCTCAAGCGATAGCAAGCGAGTAGATCAGTGCGCGTTGGCTTGGTGGGGGAGGCAGTTGCCATGTGGCGTAGTTTTCGTTGTCGCAGGCTAGGTTGGGCAGTCGTCGTTCTGTTTTCCTTCATTCTGGTCGGTTGCGCTGCCAGACCTGGTCCAGAAGTGCTGACGCCCGTGGCTGCCTCGTCTGGCGAAAAAACGCTGCAGATCTATGTGGCGACCACGCGTGAGCGCGAGATTTCGTCGGGGAACGTATTCACTGCGAACCAGGCCAATGCGCTCAACTTTGCCAAGTTTGTCGTCTCGGTGCCACCCAATCACAAGTCCGGCAATATTGAAATGCCGACCGCAACCCCCGATCCACGGAGCAGCTTTGCTGTAGTAGATCAGGCCGTGATGAGCGAAGCCGATTTTCGCAAAGCCGTCGCTCCGCAAGGCGATACTCGGAGAAAAAAGCACAAAGCCTTCGTTTTCGTGCACGGGTTTAACAGCAATTTCCAAGAGTCGCTGTTCCGACTCGCCCAGTTGCAGGCGGACATCAGAATCGACGGGATTCCGATCCTGTTCTCCTGGCCATCGCAAGGTCAGGTAGCTGCCTATGAAACAGACAAGCAATCGGCAAGCCGTTCTCGCGACTATCTGATGGCTCTACTAACAATGTTAAGCAGCAGCTCCGAGGTCGGCGACATTGTCGTGGTTGCCCACAGCATGGGTGCTATGTTGACCGTTGACGCTTTGCGTCAGCTTCGTATCGAAGGCAAAGACCGAGTGATCGCCCGGTTAGGCCGTGTTGTGCTGGCGGCGCCCGACATCAACGCGGAAACGTTCCGTGCTCAGGTACAAGCCATTGGTCCGCTCAAGCCACCTTTGCTGGTTCTGGTTTCCAGGGATGATGGTGCGCTTCGACTGTCCAGTTTTCTTGACGGTGGCATCGCGCGTGCTGGCGATATTAACGTTGACGATCCCGTTGTGCGGGAGGCTGCCCTGAAAGAAAAGGTTCAAATCGTCGATATTTCGAGGCTCGCGAAGCACGACGATCTGGGGCATGACCAGTTCGTTAGTGTTGCTGTCCTTTATTCACGATTGCACGAGCAGGCTGCGCGCTATCGCAACACGGCTGGCACATTCATCTTTGTGGATGACGATGAGACGTTTTTACGGCCGATCGACATCGGAAATCAGGTGGCTGCGCAATGACGGCTTGCAAGCCCGTAGACCGGAGCGGTAGATTTGGTTCCATACTGGCAACAACCCGAGCAACCAGTCTTTCCTCCAGATCACTACTCGCTTCGATTGCACCCACTCGTCTCGAGCACAACTCTGGCACTGCCGTGAGGATAAAGACCAGACTAATTCAGTTGCCGCTCTTTTTCCTTTTACGCGGCGCTCCAGTTCTGAGCTTCGCTGCCAGATAGAGGCGGTTCATCAATCTGAGCTCGTCGGGTGCGCCGAGGCTGGTAGGTGCTTCCTTATTGGCCATACTTACCATCGTCTTCATGTTGTTCAGAACGACGGTAGCGACGTCGTCGGCCAGGTTGTCATCGAGATCAGGTGCACAGACGGTTAGCGCCGTTCTAACTCCAGTGAGCGCCTGGGCTCGGAAACGTTGACGGACGACAGTCCAGTCGGCTCGGAACTCAAGGAATGCCGTCACGGCTTGCGCCTGCGGATGGAGTTTCACAAAGAGATCGATGAGGGCGTCGGCGAGCTCCCCGGGCGTAATCATCGCAGCCCGCGCGTGGATCGCGTCATATTCCGCCTGCAGGATTTCAGCGTATCGCTGCATGAGAGCATCGCCCACTGCCTCTTTGCTTGGGAAGAAGCGGTAGAGCGAACCTATCCTTGCATCGGCCCGCGCCGCTATCTCCGCCATGGTTGCGGCCTCGTATCCCCGTTCCTGAATCACGGCCGCCGCGGCTTGCATCAAATCCGCGACACGCTGGCGGCCGACATCCCGCTGAGGTTCCAGCGACTGTCGATTAGGGCTTGACGAATTTGAGGATTTGCTCAAATAGTGTTCCTGCTTGAGTGTATCCTCAAGTATATAGCGGAACCGCTCCGCGTTAGGCAACAGGCGACGACAAGAAGCCTCGAACTCAAAAGGACACTTCGATGATCATTCTTCCCGCCGCTTCGACGGCACTGATCTTGATCGATTTGCAAAAGGGCATCGTCGGAATGCCAACAGCTCCATATTCTGGCGAAGCGGTGCTCGCCAAAGGAGACGAACTAGCCCGGCGCTTCCGGGCCGCCCGGGCGCCGGTCGTGCTCGTCAATGTCGCCTTCTCTTTGGATTTCAGCGACGCACTGAAGATGCCGGTCGATCGCCCACCGGCGTTGCCGCCCGGCGGCTTGCCGGAAGGTTGGACCGAGCTCGCCGACGGCTTGGCCGAACCGTCCGATCTGAGAATCACAAAGCGTCAATGGGGCGCATTCCATGGCACCGAATTGGACCTGCAACTCCGCCGCCGCGGGGTGACCTCGGTGGTGATCGGCGGGATAGCAACCAATATGGGCGTGGAGTCGACCGCCCGGGCGGCGCATGAACACGGCTATGCGGTTGTGTTGCCCGAGGACGCCTCTGCAGGCCGATCGGCCGAGATGCATACTTTTGCGTTCGAGCAGATTTTCCCGATGCTGGGACGTGTGGCGAAAGCCGACGATATCGAGCTCCAGAGGTGAGCGAGCCGTCGGCGAAACGGGCTCTTCCGCTGCAACGCCTATCCACGGCGGGACGCTGGGTTGTGCTCATTGCACTGTCCGCCATGGCGGCGGCAGTTCTCCAGTGTGCCCGGCTTCCGGCCGCTGCGATGCTCGGGCCGCTTGCGGCTGCCGCCCTGCTGCAGGCCTCGGGTGGCGCAGTGATGGTTCCTCGTGTCTTCCTCATAGCCGCGCAGGCGATCATGGGTTGTCTCGTCGCGCGCTCGATCACCTCTTCGATCGTCGGAGGCTTCATCATTCATTGGCCGCTGTTCCTCGGCGTTGTGGCACTTTCGATCATCGCGAGCGCGGCAGTAGGCTGGGTCATGAGTCGCCTTCGCGTCATTCCTGGCACGACCGCGGTATTGGGCACGCTTCCAGGAGCTGCTCCGGTGATGATGTTGATGGCCGAGGCTTATGGCGCCGATTTTCGGCTCGTTGCCTTCATGCAGTATCTGCGCGTCGTAATGGTGGCCGCCGTAGCCTCGCTGGTTTCGCTGATATTCGTCCCCGGTGGCGGTGGCCGCTTCTCCAGCGGCTATTTCCCGCCGATCAGCCTGCCGGACCTCACGGCGACGGCAATTCTGGCTATGATCGGCGGTAGCATCGGTCTCGGCCTGCGGATACCGGCCGGCGCGCTTCTCGGTCCGCTGGTGCTGGGAGCGGTGCTCAATGTGTTTGGCTGGGTGAGCATCGAGCTGCCCCCCGTCGTCCTTGCCGCCAGCTTCGCGCTCATCGGCTGGAATATTGGATTGCGTTTCACCCATGACGTGCTGACCGCCGCCGCGCGGGCTCTCCCCCAGTGTCTAGTCGCCATCGTGCTGCTGATGGCATTTTGCGGCATACTGGCCGGGACGCTGACGGCTTTCTTCCACATTGACCCACTTACCGCCTACCTCGCGACCAGCCCCGGTGGCGTCGACGCTGCCGCGATCATCGCGGCCTCTACCAAAGTAGACACACCTTCGTCATGGCCATGCAGACCGTCAGGATGATCGTGCTGCTGCTCGTTGGCCCTCATATAGCGCGATGGATAGCGAGCACGCTTGAGCCGCGAGCGCTGAACTCCGAGCCAGCCGCGCCACTGGACCAAGGTGACTGAATACGCGGGAGAGAGTTACAATATGTTGATCTACAATTTGGCCCCTTGAGCGATTATTGAGTGATGACCGAGGCTTATGGACAACGGCTTGGTGAGCGATTTCGAGTCGAGAACGCACCGGCGATCGTTAGCAGGGCATTGCGTACAAGTGATATCGCGGTCACGGAGATTCGATGCGATAATCCGGCGCCGGAAATGACCGGTCGGATTCAGCATGAAGATGCGTTTGTCGTCGGTTTGAAACTCCGCGATTTTCCCGCTCACAAATATTGGGAGGATGGCCGACTGACGCCAGTGTGCGACTTGCGGGCCGGCGAGAGTTGTCTCCATGACCTGAAACGGGATCCCACCGTTCTCCTCGACAAGCCCTATCACACTCTGGCTTTCTATCTGCCTCGGGCGGCGCTGGACGCGATCGCAGACGACGCCAACGCGCAGCGAATTCGCGATCTGAGCTATCAGCCCGGCGCGGGCATCAACGACGCCACGATTTCCAGCCTGGGATGCTTGCTGCTACCCGCCCTGAGCCATCCGGACCAAGCTAACCCTTTGTTTGTCGACCACGTCCTGCTGGCGGTCGGGGTGCATATCGCCCAGACCTATGGAGGCATGCGGCCAATGTCGCGGCTGACCCGGGGTGGGCTCACGCCATGGCAGGAGCGACGCGCGAAGGAATTTCTTCTCGCCAATATCAAGCGCAGAGTGTCGCTCAAGCAGGTGGCGCGAGAGTGCGGCCTGTCGATGGGCTATTTTTCGCACGCCTTCCGTCGCACGCTGGGAGTGGCGCCGCACAAGTGGCTCATTGAGCAGCGCGTCGTGCTATCCAAGGAAAAACTGCGCGATGACGGGCTGTCGCTATCGGATGTGGCCCTGGAGTGCGGCTTCAGCGATCAAAGTCACCTCACGCGAATTTTCAGACAGACGGTCGGCGTAAGTCCGGGCGCGTGGCGTCGAGCGCTCAAACGATAGCAAGCGATTAGATCGGCTGTCGTGTTGCGCTCACCGTCCTCCAGCCGCAGTCCGTGATAGCTCCCACGCCTCATTAGGTCGAGATTGGCCCCTTGCGGAACTAAGTCGGCTTTAAGGGCGCGCGCCATAGACCTTCGTATCGTTCCGTGACACCTTTGAATGCCCAACCTTTACCTACGTTCAATAGAGCCGCTGATCGCGATCGTCTTAACTGGGGTATGCGATAGCCTCCCGCTACCGTTGCCCTCCTTGGGCGTTTCCTCCCTAGACTTGGGCCGCTTGTGGCAACGCAGGCGGCCTTTTTTGGTAGATGCCGCGTCCGCAGCATTTCTGCGCCAGCACAGATTTCAAATCCAATCCGCAATCGATGCTACGGCGTCCAAAGATACTGCTCGGACCGAGTCAGTCTTGTGCCGTACACCGCTGAAAACCGGTGCAGCCGCGCTTGGCGTCATGGTCCTCGGAGCACCGATGCAAAGAGTGGCGCGAACAGTCGACGCGATCGGGACGGCCACCGCCATGAGCATCGACAAATTCATGGCCGCCGCCAGCTGCCTGATACAGCACGGGATCACCCGACGTCGGCGCGCGCATGGCGGGAATTCTCTACGCGAAGATTCCTACGCTCGATGCAGATATCAACGCGATCATCTCCACCGCCCGGGGGAAGAATTCCAAGGTCGTCGAGGATTTCTTCGATGCGCTCCCCGACGGTCATGTGAATGACTCTGCGCACCAAATCATCTTCGGCTGGTACGCGGTTGTTATTGACGAAAGCCCGACCGCCGAAGTCTTCGCCTATGAAGAGGCGCTAATGTATCAGCCGACAAAGAATGCGGTGGCGCTGCCGACATATTCGTTCAACGGGCCGTACCACTGGACTGACGTCGATTCGTCGCTTTCGGCCATGCCGGAATTTTGAACCGCCGCAAGCCGGTTTCGGCACTGCGCTTGCGTCCCTCGCAAGACTGGGCGGCCGCCGGGAGTTCTCCCTAGGCATCCGACCAGATCGCATAATATCCGACCAAGGGGTCCGATTGCGGCTGAGGGTCCTCATAACCTAGTGGCGGATGGCGAGCGTTGGACCCGCGGCAGAATCGCTTCGCCCAGTCCGAAGCCCTTGCAGCCGTAGCTTCACTCTAACACTTCAATCTGAGGCCGGCGCTCTCATATGCGACCGTCGTACGGACATTGTTTTTCGTTCTCTCCGTTCGTTATGAAAACTGCCAAGGATTTGAGAGCATTTACTCACGCTCCTAGGTTCCGCATCGCGATTGTTCTCAAAGAGGGCAAAAGCGTCGTGCTTCTTAAAAGTGGAGTTGGAAGCAGAACCGTTCCAGAGACGACAGTCTCATCAAAGATGATCATCGACCTGCGCGGCATAATCACGATCGAGCTTTGAGTTAACACGACCCAGATCGCAAAGAGGTGCCACATGTCGAGGCCGTTGTTGAAATCCTCTCAAGACGCTGTTGCGAGGGCGGCTAGCCCACGCCTCTTTGTTCTTGAGCTGAACGCCGGCCGCGTTCATTCGATGAATACGGACGGCTCCGGCCGCAAGACCATCGTGTCGGATTGCCATTTGCCCGACGGCATCGTCGTCGATGTTGAGGCTGGACATATCTACTGGACCAATATGGGCATCCCGAGCCTGAACGATGGCTCCGTCGAGCGCGCCGATATCGACGGCAAGAACCGCAAGGTTATCGTCAAGCAGGGAGACACCCACAGTCCGAAGCAGATCATCCTCGATAAGAAAGGTGGCAAGCTCTATTGGTGCGACCGCGAAGGTATGCGCGTCATGCGCTGCAATCTCGACGGTTCGCGACTGGAGACGCTGATCGAGACGGGGCGCGGCGAAGCCGACAGCCGGGATGCGACACGATGGTGCGTTGGGCTGACGATCGACCCGAAATTCGGGCATATCTACTGGAGCCAGAAAGGCCCTGATAATGCCGGGCTAGGCCGTATCTCGCGCGCCAAGCTTGAAATTCCCGACGGCCAAACTGCAGCGACCAGGTCGGACATCGAGATCTTCTACGACGGCCTGCCGGAGCCGATCGATCTCGAACTCGACCTCAAGAACCGTGTCCTCTACTGGACCGACCGCGGCGACCCGCCGCGCGGCAACACCGTGAACCGGGTCTCGATCGACAACAAGCCTGCCAAGCCAGAGATAGTGGTGACCCACCTCATGGAAGGGATCGGTATCGCGCTCGACGTTCCGAACGATCGCATGTTCGTGACCGATTTCGCCGGTTCAATCTTCTCCGCGCGGCTCGATGGATCCAGTGAACGAAATGTCCTCGAAGCACAGGGCAACCTTACCGGCATCGCATATGCCGAAATCCCGAATGAGAAGTAGTATGTCGCAGAACAAACCCATTCGCCGCATCGCCATCATCGGCACCGGTGTGATCGGCGCGAGCTGGACCGCGCTCTATCTCGCCAAGGGACTGAAGGTCGTCGCAACCGACATCGCGCCGAATGCAGAAGCCGCGCTGAGGAAGTTCGTCGAGACCGCCTGGCCGGCGCTCAAGCGATTGGGCTTGTCGCCCGGAGCGTCGCAGTCGAACCTGACATTCACGGCCGACCTTCCAAAGGCGCTCCCCGGGGCCGATCTCGTCCAGGAGAACGGGCCCGAGCGGATCGAATTCAAACAGAAGCTCTATGGGCAGCTCGACCAACTGTTGCCGCCCGAGGTGATCATCGCGTCGAGCTCGTCGGGGCTCACCATGAGCGAAATCCAGAAGGGCGCCGCGTCCCATCCCGAGCGTTGCGTCATCGCCCACCCGTTCAATCCGCCGCACTTGATGCCGCTGGTCGAAATCGTCGGCGGGGCCAAGACCTCCGAAGCGACGATCCGGCGTGCGGATGAATTCTACACCTCGATCGGGCAGCGGACGGTGCGCGTCAACAAGGAAATGCCGGGCCATGTCGCCAACCGTCTGCAGGCGGCGCTGAGCCGCGAGGTCTATTACCTCGTTGCGGAGGGCGTCGTGAGCGCCGCCGATGTCGATACGGCGCTTACCTGGGGGCCGGGCCTGCGTTGGGGCGTGATGGGCGGCTTGATGCTCAACCACCTCGGCGGCGGTCCAGGCGGCATCGAGCACTTCTTCCAGCAGTTCACCGGCCCGATGACGGCCTGGTGGAAGACTCTCGGCTCGCCGGTGCTGACGCCGGACGTGCAGAAGAAGCTCATCGACAGCGTCCATGCCGAAGCCGGATCGCGCACCATCCAGGAGCTGGAGGCGGAGCGTGACGAAGTTTTGCTCGGCTTGATCGAGCTTCGCAACAAGGTTGCCAGGTCGAGCCAAACGAAAGTGACGGCGACGGTCGCCTGAGGTCAGGCGTCACCGGCGAAATCAATCACGAGATCAATCATAAGTCCTTCGACTATTCCGGCTTTTAAGCCACGGCATCAGGAGCCCTAAATGCCCACCGCAACCGCAACACGCAAGACCGCCGCACCGAAGCCGATCCCCGTACCGAATGCCGACTTCTATCAGCTGATCGAGCTGCTCACACCCGAGGAGAAAGCGGTTGTCACGAAGGTGCGGACCTATATGCAGACCAAGGTACAGCCGATCATCAACAAGTATTGGTCCGACGACGCGTTTCCGTTCGAGTTGCTGCCTTCGTTCAAGGAACTCGGTATCAGCGGGCTCGGCTACGAGGGTTATGGCTGCGCCGGCGGCAGCCAGAAGCTGTACGGCTTCGTCACGATGGAGATCGCGCGCACCGACGCGTCGTTCTGCACATTCTGGGGCGTCCACAGCGGTCTGGCGATGGGCTCGATCTATCTCGATGGATCCGAGGAGCAGAAGCAGAAATGGCTGCCGCAAATGGCGCGTTACGAAAAGATCGGGTGTTTCGGGTTGACCGAGCCGCTGGTTGGTTCGGGAGCGAGCGGCGGGTTGACCACGACCGCCAAGCGCGAGGGCGACACCTGGATTCTCAATGGCCAGAAGCGGTGGATCGGCAACTCGACTTGGTGCGACATCTCCATTATCTGGGCGCGTGACCTCGCGGACAACCAGGTGAAGGGTTTCATCGTCGAAAACAAGTCGACGCCGGGCTTCAGCGTCGAAAAAATCGAGCACAAGATCGCGCTCAAGGTTGTGCAGAACGGCCAGATCACTCTGAAGGACGTACGCGTGCCCGAAGCGAACCGCCTGCAGGGCGGCAACTCGTTCCGTGACACGGCACGCGTGCTGCGGATGACGCGGTACATGGTGGGTTGGGCGTCAACCGGTATCCAGATGGGCGCATTCGAAGCAACCCTCAAATATGCCCAGGAGCGCCTGCAATTCGGCAAGCCGATCGCATCATTTCAGATGATTCAGGATCTGCTCTCCAAGATGCTTGCCAATCTGACCGCGTGCCAGTGCCTGATGCTCCGCCTGGCGCAGCTCGATGACGAGGGCAAGCTCGACGATCATCATGCGGCGCTGGCGAAGGCGTTCTGCACGGCGAAATCGCGCGAGACGGTCTCATGGGGCCGCGAGGTCCTGGGCGGCAACGGCATCGTCGCCGACTACAATCTCGCGCGCTTTTTCGCCGATGCCGAGGCGCTGTACTCCTACGAAGGCACGTATCAGATGCAGAATCTGATCGTCGGCAAAGCCATTACCGGCCACGGCGCCTTCATCTGACATCCCAGCCGGCGCCGGCGCTCCGGCGCGGGCTGCCCTCCCAATCCAGGAGATATGATTATGGTTTCGCAAGCTGCATCGTCTGTAACAGTATCCAACCCCTTGCCCAGGGCGGCATTGGCGCTTGCCAACGTTCAGTACGAGAAAAAGGCCTCGATCGCCTACGTGACGGTCAATCGGCCCAAGGTGCTCAACGCGCTCAATACGCCGACCTGGACCGATTTGAAGGCAGCATTCGAGGATGCAAAGGCCGACACGTCGATACACGGAGTGATCCTTACGGGTGCCGGCAACAAGGCTTTCATCGCCGGTGCCGATATCAGCGAACTCGCACATGTCGGAGCCTTCGATGCGGAGGAGTCCAGCCGCTTCGGGCAGGGGGTGCTGGATCTCATCGAGAATCTCGGCAAGCCGGTGATCGCGGCGATCAACGGCTTTGCGCTCGGCGGAGGTTGCGAGACCGCAATGGCTTGCACGATCAGGATCGCCGCCGAACATGCCAGATTTGGACAGCCCGAAGTGAAGCTCGGCCTGCTGCCCGGGGGTGGCGGCACGCAACGCCTGCCGCGCCTGGTGGGAAAGGGCCGTGCGTTGCAGCTGATCCTCACGGGCGAGACGATTACGGCTCAGGAAGCCTATCGCATCGGCCTCGTCAACGAAATTGTCCCGGCAGCCAATCTCATCGCGCGCGCCGAGACGATTCTGACGCAGATCTCCGCCAACGCGCCGATCGCGGTGAAGTTCTCGCTGCAGGCCGCGAACAAGGGGATGGACACCAGCCAGGCCGAGGGGTTTGCGCTCGAAGCGTCCTATTTCGGCATCTGCGCGGCAACGGAAGACAAGAAGGAAGGCACCTCCGCCTTCCTCGAAAAACGCGCGCCGCGGTTTCAAGGTCAGTGAATTTCGTGCAAGCGAGACCGGACATTTGCCATGACAACGCCTTCTCCCACCCCAGCTCCGACAGATCGCTTCCGACTGACCAGCTCCGACGGGCTGTGCATCGCGTGCGCCCGCTGGGACGGCCGCGGCCCAGCCCGCGCCGTTGTTCAGATCGCCCATGGAAGGGGCGAACACATGGGGCGCTACGCCGACACCGTCGATGTGCTCGTTGCGGCGGGTCTCACCGTCTACGCCAACGATCATCGCGGGCACGGCCTCTCGGTCCACTCGCAATTGGGAGAATTAGGCGGGGGCGGCTTTGAACTTCTCGTCCAGGACATGGTCAGCCTGAGCGAGATCGCCAGAGAGGAAAATCCCGACCTGCCGCTGCTCCTCCTCGGGCACGACATGGGATCCTTTGCCGCGCAGAGATACATCATCGACCACAGCGACGAGATTGATGGTTTGATCCTCTCGGGATCGGGAGCGCTTGAAGGCTTGGCCCGGGCTGCGCGTCCGGAGATCGCGGGCAGCAATCTTCTCAACGCCGCATTCGAGCCGGCGCGCACACCCTTCGACTGGCTGTGCCGCGATCAGGCGATCGTCGATGCGTTCATGGCTGATCCCTTGTGTTTTGAAGACCTTCACCCCGACTCTCTTGTTTCCTTCCTAGGTACCGCGCCGCGACTGTACGATCCGGTGACGCTTCGCAAGATCCGCAGCGATCTGCCGATCTATTTGTTCTCCGGAAGCGAAGACCCCGTCGGACAGCACCTGCGCGGCCTCCACACGCTGATTGGCCGCTACCGCGATGCCGGGCTGAGCGACATCGCCTTCGATTTTTATCCGGGCGGTCGGCACGAGATGCTGAACGAGATCAACCGACGCCAGGTCCAAACCCGTCTGCTCGGCTGGATCTCCCAGACACTGGAAAAACTGAACGACGATGACCGCCGCGCTTCAGCCGCGCTCGAACTTCAACAATAAGGAGAAAAACATGCCGAACGACAACATCTTTTCCGGACTCAAGGTAGTGGATCTTGCGAGCTTTATCGCCGGCCCGAGCGCTGCCGTGATTCTGTCCGACTTCGGTGCCGACGTCATCAAAGTGGAGCCGCCGAACGGCGACTTGTGGCGAATTGCGAACCACCTGCCGCCGCAGCCAGTCGCCGAGGATGCTTACCCCTGGCACCTCGCCAACCGCAACAAGCGGGGTATGGCGCTTGATCTGAAGTCGCCGAGCGCCCAGCAGGTTCTCGAAAGGCTGGTCAAATGGGCCGATGTCCTCATCGTCAATACGCCGCATCCCGCGCGCGCACGATTGAAGCTCGAATATCAGGATGTGGTGCAGTGGAATTCGCGGCTGATCTACGCGGACATCTCAGGATTCGGCGACAAGGGGCCGGATGCAAATCTCCCAGGCTTCGACATCACGTCGTATTGGGCACGCAGCGGATTGCTGTCGATGACGCGCGATGCTGGCGCGCCGCCGACCTGGCCGGTGGCTGGCAGCGGTGACAATGCCACCGCCGTCGGGCTCTATTCGGCGATCGTCACAGCCCTTTATCGTCGCGAGCGCACCGGGGAGGGGGCGCATGTTACGACCTCGCTGCTTGCCGAAGGCGTATGGTCCGCCAGTGTCTCGATCCAGGCAGCGCTGTGCGATGCGAAGTTCTTCGGGCTGCACGATCGAAAGAACCCTGCGAATGCGGCAATGAACGTCTGGCGCGCCAAGGATAACACCTGGTTCGTTCTCCTCATCACACCCGACAAGCTGGCAGCCGTCGCCAAGGCCATCGGCCGCCCTGACCTCCTGACCGATCTGCGGTTCTCCGATCCGGCAAAGCTGATGGCGAATATGCCACAGCTCACGGCGATCCTCGACGAGATCTTCTGTGCCGAGCCGATGACCCATTGGTACGAGGTGTTCAACGGCGTTCACGTGACGTTCGGAGCGGTGCGCGGGCCGCAAGAGGTGATCAACGACCCCCAGCTCCAGGCGAACGACATCATCGTTCCGCTCAATGGTGCCGGCGGCAAGCTGACGTCCACCATCTCTAGCCCGCTTCAGGTCCATGGCGTCGCCAAAGTACCGGCCAAGCGCGCTCCAGAGATTGGAGAACACAACGAGGAAGTTCTCCGCCAGCTCGGATTCAGCGCCACCGAGATCGATAGTTTGCGTGCGAGCGGTGCCGTTCCAAAAACAAAGGAACATGCGGCCTAGCACGACGGCACAGCGGAGGCGGTGGGAGCCGCCCCGAACCTCGACTTGCAGTGAAACTCACCAAAGTGGATCGACATGAGCCCATCCTTTAGCCCGCTCGACGACCATGCCGCCGCACAGAACGTCAGACTCGTCGAAGATCCGGCCCCGATCGCACTATCTCTCAAGGTCAACGGGCGCGCCTACTCGGTGCAAGTTCGCGAAGACATGCCATTGCTCTGGGTTCTGCGCGATCTCCTGGACCTCAAGGGCACCAAATTCGGATGCGGAATTGCACAATGCGGCGCCTGTACTGTGCATGTGGACGGCCGGCCGGTTCGATCCTGCATGTTGCCGGCGGCGAATGTCGGCTCTCGCGAGGTGACCACGATCGAAGCCATCGGGCAAAAGGAGAGCGGGCGCAGGATCCAACAGGCGTGGCTCGAACTCGAGGTCGTTCAATGCGGCTACTGTCAGTCTGGTCAGATCATGGGCGCGGCGGCTCTCATCGAACGTAATCCCGGTCCCGATGATGCTGAAATCGATGCGGCAATGGCGGGAAACATCTGCCGTTGCGCGACCTACGCTCGCATACGCGCCGCGATCAAATCGGCTTCGCGCAGATGACCGGACACCTTTCGATTTCCCGTCGCCAGTTGATCGTAGGTGGCCTCGTGGTCGCCTTCGCCTGGAGCGCCCGAGCAAGAGCCGCGACGTCCGAAGCGACAGGTCCGAGCGCAATCGGCGGTTTCGTTCGCATCTCGTTGGAGGGAGGCATATCGCTGGTGATGCCGAGCGTCGAGATGGGTCAGGGCATCTACACCGCGGAAGCGGCTTTGCTGGCCGAGGAACTCGACGTCCGTCTCGATCAGATCGTGGCGATTGCCGCTCCGCCCGACGGATCGCTTTACGCGCAGCCTCTCTTCAAGGCCCAGATGACGGGCGGGTCAACCTCGATCCGCGGATTTTGGACCCCTCTTCGGCAAGCGGGCGCGGCTGCGCGATCCATGCTCGTTGCCGCGGCGGCGCAGGCCTGGAGAGTGCATTCGGAAGAATGCTCCACGAAGGATGGCACGATCCTGCATTCATCGACGGGCCGCGTCCTGAAATATGAAGAGGTCGCTGAATCGGCCGCGACCCTGCCGATCCCCGAAGACCCGAAGCTGAAGTCGTCCGAAGAATTCAAGATCATCGGAAAACCCCAACGTCGCATCGATACGCCGGCTAAGGTAAACGGGAGCGCGGTCTACGGGATCGATGTGACGGTCGATGGAATGAAGACCGCGGCCGTGGCGATCAGCCCCGTGGACGGAGGCAAGGTCAAATCGGTTGACGAAAACGATGCGCGGAAGATCCCGGGCGTCATCGACGTCTTGCGCATCGACGACGCGGTCGCAGTCGTCGGCGAACACTATTGGGTCGCTCGTGCCGGAGTTGAAGCACTGGATATCGATTGGGAGCTGGGACCGAACGCGAAAGTGACCACCGCATCGATGCGCGCCGAAGCCGTCAAAGCGGCCGATGAGGGGACGCCGATCAAGGCTCTCGAACGCGGCGCCATCGAGACCAGCTTCAAGAACGCGACGAAGCGGCTGACAGCCGAATACGAACTTCCGTTTCTGGCTCACGCGACGATGGAGCCGATCAATACGACCGTTCATGTCCGTCCCGATGGTTGCGATATCTGGGTTGGCACTCAGACGCCCGCGGTAGCCCAGAAGCATGCGGCGAGGATCACGGGACTTCCGGTCGACAAGGTGGCCTTGCACAATCATCTCATCGGAGGAGGATTCGGGCGCAGACTCCAGGCCGACACGATCGAGCAGGCCGTTCATTTTGCCAAACAGGTCCCCTATCCCCTGAAGATCATCTGGACGCGCGAGCAGGATATCCGGCACGATCGCTTCCGCCCCTGTTATCTCGACAGGATAGCAGCGGGTTTGGACGAGCAAGGCCAACCCCTGGTCTGGACCCATCGCACCATATCGGGAACGGTCAGGCGTTACTTCGCTGAAGACGGCTGGCCGGAAGGAAAGCTCGACAAGGATGCCGTCGATGGCGCTTGGGACAGCCCCTATGCGTTCCCGGCCATCAGGGTCGACTGGATCCGACACGATCCGCCAGTCAAGTTGAACTGGTGGCGCGGCGTCGGACCTACGCACAACGTCTTTGTGGTCGAGAGCTTTCTGGACGAGTTGGCGCATACTGCGGGACAGGATCCGATCGCCTACAGGCGGGCGTTGCTCGATACCAATCCGCGCGCAATGGCCGTGCTGGACAAAGTTGCCGATGCCGCCGGCTGGCATAAGTCGTTGGAGCCAAGGTCCGGGCGCGGGGTGTCGCTGCATCAGAACTTCGGAAGCTACGCCGCTCTGGTCATCGAAGTCGCGGTGGCTCTCTCAGGCGAGATTTCGCTGAAGAAGATCGTGGCCGCCGTCGACTGTGGCATCCAGATCAATCCGAATACCATCCGCGCGCAGATCGAGGGCGGCGTCCTGTTCGGACTGTCGGCCGCTCTGTTCAACGGCATTACCTTCAGCGAAGGGCGAGTCGAACAGGGCAACTTCAACGATTACCGACAACTTCGCATCAACGAGACGCCGCCGATCGAGGTCCACCTCCTGGAAAGCGGCGAGAGTCCCGGTGGCCTCGGCGAGGTGGGAACGGTGTCTGCGGCGCCAGCACTCTGCGATCTTCGCAGCAACCGGGGTCCGCATCCGCCGCCTGCCGATCGACCGAAGCCTGCTTTCCAAACGGGAGAACGCATGAAGCGCATCCTCGTCGCTGGTTGCGCTTTCGGTGTCGTCCTCGCGATCTCGGCCGCGTGCTTCTTCTTTTGGCCCGCGTCGATTGAAGAGATCCAGGCCACGCACGCGCAACCAACTGGATCCGCACTCGTCGCGAAGGGAGAGTATTTGACCAAAGCGGCCGATTGCGCCGCCTGCCACACCGCTCCCGGAGGGCAACCGTTTGCCGGCGGGCGCGCCTTCAGGCTTCCGTTTGGAACGATCTACTCGAGCAATATCACGCCAGACCGGGGAACAGGGATCGGCCGATGGAGCGATGCGGAATTCGTAAGAGCCGTGCATAGGGGAATCGGGAAGAATGGAGAGGATCTTTATCCTGCCTTCCCGTACACGGCCTATGCGCTGCTTTCGACCGACGACGTCCTTGCCATCCGTGCCTACCTCTCAACTGTGCGACCAGTGTCACTCCGGAACACCGACAACACACTCGTTTTCCCGTTCAATCAGCGGTACTCGCTGAGAGCCTGGAAGCTCCTGTTTGTGCCGACCAGGCCATGGGAGCCATCCGCGGCCCATGACGCGGCGTGGAATCGTGGAGCATATCTTGCCGAAGCGCTCGTGCATTGCGGCGAATGCCATACACCCCGCAATCTGATGTTCGCGACAAAGAGCGGTAGGAAATACGCCGGAACGGTCGTGGACGGGTGGAAGGCCTACAACATCACTTCTGACAAAGAGACCGGGATAGGCGCATGGTCCGACGCTGAAATAGAACAATATCTGTCTTCCGGGCACGCGCCTGCGCACGGCAGTGCTGGGGGTGGCATGGCCGAGGCGATCGATCTCAGTCTTCGTCATTTATCCTCCGAAGACATCGCCGCGCTGACCCGATACTTGAGGACAGTTCCAGCGCAACGATCCGAACTCGCCGCTCCGGTCGTGCGCGATCCGGGAACGTTGAACGGCGCCACGGCGTGGTCGCCCGGAGCGGACCACGACGAGAGTGCCGGCTTCCAGGTATTCGCTTCGGCCTGCGCAAGCTGCCACGGTTGGGACGGCAATGGTCAGCAGACCGACAATGCAGGACTTCGCGGCTCTCGCAGCGTAAATGACCCCGCCGGTGCAAATGTTATCCGCGCCGTACTTGAAGGCATCAGGATCGGATCGCTTGGTGGCCACAACACGATGCCCCCATTCGCCGACGCATATTCCGACGAAGAGATCGCCGCAGTCAGCAATTACCTCATCGCGCATTTCGGCGGCAAACGAGGCAACGTCACGGCGGCCCAGGTTCGTGCCTCCCGTGATTGAGGCGGATTACCGCCTCGCCCGGATGGAAGGTCGTGACATGAAGCGAACCTGGTCGTTCAAACGGAAAACATCATGATGGAGAATGATCTTGGATAAGCCGATGAACGTGTGCGTATTGCTTGGAAGCCTCCGGAAGGCGTCGTTCAGCGGGATGCTGGCAAATGCACTGATGTCGCTCGCGCCATCCTCGATGGAACCCGAGGTCGTCGAAATCGGGCAACTGCCATTCTACAACCAAGACCTTGAGAGGTTGATCGACCCTCCGCCCGCGCCATGGACTGCGTTCCGTCAGCGCGTCAAAGCCGCTGATGCAGTGCTGTTCATTACGCCTGAATACAACCGGTCGGTGCCTGCCGTCCTAAAAAATGCACTGGATGTCGGTTCCAGACCTTATGGAAGTAGCGTCTGGGACCGCAAGCCTGGTGCGATCGTTAGTGGCTCGCCGGGCTCGATCGGAGCCTTCGGCGCCAATCATCATCTCAGGCAGTCGCTTGTGTTTCTGAACGTGCCGACCATGCAGCAGCCCGAAGCCTATGTCGGTCATGTCCACAAGCTCTTCGATCAACACGGCAAGCTCATCAACGATGATACCCGAAAATTCCTTCAGCAGTTTATGCGGGCGTTCGCGAATTGGGTCGAGACAATCCGATCTTGAGGCCAGTGGCGCGGAGCATCGGCGTGTAAAATGGGCACCGACGAAACTGCCGGTGAGGCTCTCCTCGGCGTGGCATCCGTGGCAGCAAAGCTGCTCCTTTCAAGGGCTTGGAAACCCTTCGACTGTTGCGCGAGGCTGTGGCCGGGGTTCGGACCTGATTTTATCATGCCACTCCATTTGCGGATCGGAATATCCAATCTTTTTGAGGGAACCCCCGCCATGAAAAGCCTTCGTTCGCAGCAGCCGCCAAAACGACCTCCCAGAAGTTGAAGAGTGGTTATCCGGTCCGTGGAATTGGAATCTTTGGCAGGGCGGGATATGGCCCACAAGCCACGAACCCCATTACCAGTTACGCAAGCGTCGGGCTGATTGCGCAGGGTCTCTTCAGCAGAAGGGAATACGATAGTTTCGGAGTTGGGTTCTACTACAACAGGACCAGCAACAATTTGAAGGCGGACATCACGCAGCTTACGTTGGGAACGACCAACGCGAGTGACGAGAGCGGCGTTGAGGTGTTCTACGATTTTGCGATCACACCGGCCATCCAGTTGATCCCCAGTTACCAGCACATATGGCATCCGCTTGCTGCCCAAGTCGCCAAGGGCCAGGATCACGCCGATCTCTTTCTGACGCGCCTCACTGTGGCGTGGTGAACTACCAAGGAGCGATCCCCGGAGGCGGGTTTCATCGAACGCCCTCCAGCAAGCGCCGGCGGGTACGGCATTCAGTTAGAGGAGGTGGCAGATGTCGATATCGGTCGGCCTGGACTGATAGCCCGCATCGCGCTTAGCTTCGCGTAAAGACCGACTAGACCGGGAATGTAGGCTTGATCGTGCTGAAGCGCATCTATCTGCGGCGTCTTGGATGAAATCTCCGCAAAGGATCTGCTGGCGGGCCTCCTCGTGAAGAACCCACTGGGCGCGGACTGGCTTGGTTCACGCAATTCGCAATTCCGCTCGTCAAGCCACCAACAACCGCTCCGGTGAGGGCGGAGAGCGCGGAAATGATCGAGGTTTCCACACGTGCAGTCCACAACCAGCCGCAGAGTCCGGAAATGGTAAATACCCAGCCAAACTATTACTATGACGCGGACGACCGCGGCCCTTCGGAAATCAGCCGCGAGCTCCGTTGTCCGGACAGATAGGACCAGAACCATTGCGTCTGAACGCGGAAACGGTTCTGAAGCTGCGGCAGCGCGAGCACGTGTAGCGCGGCCCACACCCACCAGGTCGCAAAGCCACTGCTGCGCAGATGGCCGGACTCAAGGATTGCAAAATTCTTGCCGACCACCGCCATATTACCTTTGTTGCGGTACCGAAACGGTCGACCATCCTTGCGCCCCCTGACGCGGTTGGCGATGACATGCCCCACAAATCGTCCCTGTTGAATGGCTGCCTGGGCCACTCCGGGGACGGGATGACCATCCTGGGTTATCGTGGCTGCATCTCCCACGACAAAGACATTGGGCGCCTCCGGAATGTCCAGGAAAGCGCCAACGGAAGCGCGGCCAGCGCGGTCCGTCGTGGTTCCGAGCATTTTTACGACAGGCGAGGCGCTGACGCCGGCTGTCCAGAGCACGGTTGCGCTGGGAATGCGGACCCCAGCCGCGATGACACCCTGGTCGTCAACCCTTTCGACCTTTGCCCCCGTCGAAACTTCAACCCCAAGCTTGGCGAGCCGCTTGGCCGCCTTTCGCGACAGCGATTCCGCAAATGTTGGAAGAACACGGGCGCCGCCGTCGACCAACACAATTCGACTCTTGGCGGGGTCGATCTTGCGGAAATTGTTGCGTAGGGTCACCGCGACCAGTTGAGCGATCGATGCGGCAAGCTCGACGCCGGTGGGGCCAGCGCCCACCAACACGAAGGTCATTTGACGCGCACGTTCCTTCGGGTCATCGGTCGATTCAGCCAATTCGAACGCACTCAGGATCCTGGTTCGGATCGTTTCGGCGTCGCTCAGGCTCTTGAGACCTGGCGCGAACCGCGCGAACTCGTCATGACCAAAATAGCTCGGACGCATTCCGACGGCGATCACGAGGAAGTCGTACTCGAGTTTTCGAGGACCTATTCCTGGGCAATATACATCGACGGTTCGAGCTCCCAGGTTGATTCCCTTAACCTCGGCCAGCAATACGCTGAGGTTTTTCTGCTTAGCCTCGAGCTGACGGATTGGCGCTGCGATCTCGGATGGCGCCAAAACTGCGGTAGCGACCTGGTACAGCAGCGGCTGGAAAATATGATGATTGCGTCGGTCGACAAGGGTGATTTCGACATCGGCCCGCTTGAGTCCGCGCGCCGCCGCAATACCGGCAAAACCTCCGCCGACGATCAAGATGCGTTTCTTGCCCGGGACCGCCTTTGTCACAGGCGGCATTTCTTGCGGGAACGCTTTGGTCAGAACTGAGGTCATGGAGACTCCGGCGATCTGAAAGCAACTCGGCCTTTGTTATGGATACGGCGGGTCCAGCGCTTATTCTTGAACGGCGTTGCCGTGCATGGAACGTTCGCGCCATTTTATATTGGCGTAGGGACGCGAACAGTAGGCCCGGGATGATCAGCAAGGTCATGGCCATGATGATCATAAATGCCGTGACGCCGCTCGTTACGATATTCGTCAGCTGACAGTTTTGAGCATGATTGGCGTTTATCGCGCAGCAGCGTTCAATCGCGAATGGCAGCGAGAAGACATATTGAATGCAGGTTTTGAGAAGCTGTTCAAACTCAACACGACAGCCTTCACTCTAGATGAAGCATTGAGCACCCGGCACGCCCAACTCTCGACCACCGGAGCATCCCCAATGAATGACCAATCCAAACGACCGCCGTTGGCCCATGCATCGGGCACCCCGGTCATGGATAATCTCAACATTCAGACGGCGGGACCGCACGGTCCTGCCCTGTTGCAGGATGTCTGGTTGATCGAAAAACTCGCCCATTTCGCTCGCGAAGTGATTCCGGAACGCCGCATGCACGCCAAGGGCTCAGGCGCCCACGGCACCTTTACCGTCACGCACGATATCACCCGCTACACCAAGGCAAATATCTTCTCGAAGATCGGCAAGCAGACCCCGATGTTCGCCCGCTTCTCCACCGTTGCAGGCGAGCGCGGCGCGGCTGACGCCGAGCGCGATATCCGTGGCTTTGCCCTGAAGTTCTATACGGAAGACGGCAACTGGGATGTCGTCGGCAATAACACTCCCGTGTTTTTCTTCCGCGATCCGCTGCGCTTCCCCGACCTCAATCACGCCATTAAGCGCGATCCGCGCACCGGCATGCGTAACGCCGACAACAACTGGGACTTCTGGACGCTGCTGCCTGAAGCGCTGCACCAGGTCACGATCGTCATGAGCGATCGAGGTATACCGAAAAGCTTGCGTCACATGCATGGCTTCGGCAGCCACGCATATAGCTTCCTCAATGCCGCAAACGAACGCATCTGGGTCAAATTCCACTTCCGTACCCAGCAGGGCATCCAAAACCTGACGGACGAGGAAGCCGAGGCCCTCGTCGGCAAGGATCGCGAAAGCCATCAGCGCGATTTGTTCGAAAATATCGACGCCGGCAATTTCCCGCGCTGGACTCTGTTCATCCAGGTGATGACGGACGCGCAAGCGAAGGCATTCCCATTCAATCCTTTCGACCTGACCAAGGTCTGGCCAAAGGGCCACTTCCCGCTGATCGAGGTCGGATATTTCGAACTCAACCGGAACCCCGAGAACGTCTTCGCCGAAGTCGAACAGGCGGCGTTTTCGCCTGCCAACATCGTGCCGGGCATCAGCTACTCACCGGACAAGATGCTGCAGGGGCGTCTCTTCTCCTACGGAGATGCGCAGCGCTACCGGCTGGGCGTCAATCACCACCACATCCCTGTCAACGCACCGAAATGCCCGTTCCACAGCTATCACCGCGACGGCGCGATGCGCACCGACGGCAATCTCGGTGGAACTCCGACCTACTTCCCCAATAGCCGGGGCGAGTGGATCGACCAGCCGCAGCTTAACGAGCCGCCGCTAGGGCTCGAAGGCGCGGCCGCACATTGGGACCATCGTGTCGATGACGATCACTACCAGCAGCCGGGCGACCTTTTCCGCAAGATGAGTGCTACCCAGCAGCAAACGTTATTCGACAATACGGCTCGCCAGGTCGGCGTCGCTGCAAGGCACATTCAGGAGCGCCATATCGCCAACTGCGCCAGGGCGGATCCGGCCTACGGCGCGGGCGTCGCGAAGGCGCTGAGCATCGATTTGAAATCGAACATGATCGCGGCGGAGTAGGCTTCGTCCTCCGGCCGACGTCGCTTCCCGCGTCGTCTGTCACCCCCAACCGCGTGCTGTTCCTGCCGTCGAAACAGGTTGTCGCGACGCGACGTGTCACGGGGTGGAGCCTGCCGCATCGGCGCGAAATGGAAAGGGAACAGGTGCTGATATGAGGAACGTATTGAGTCTGGCCACATTCGCCATCGGGGTGCTGTGCCTCGTGGCGTTCCTGACCAAAGTAAGACCAGTGTCCATCACTGCGACGCCTTCGTCGAGCGAGCAGGTGAACCGAAATTGCTCGATTTTCAGAAGCGATGAGCGTTGCCTGTAGCGCGTTATTCTATCTTCGTCGGAGGCTCGCTTGCGGCGCTACTGTTCATTCCCGGCCGGCTTCTGCCACCCCCCAAGCGAAGTGTGCTGATCAGTCGGTAGCCCTTGATAGAACGGTCATCCGGATCAAATCTGCGCACAAATGGACGGAAAAGATCGTTCTGGATACCAGTCAGCCGACCATCACACCTCCCGCTATCATGGAGCCCCCTGCGATCCAGTCGTCGATTCCGCTACCGTCTGACGAGGCGCCGGATCAGCCTATGCAGCCGGCCGTCATCAATCACTCAACGCAGAAAATCAAGCGCGGCGCAGCAAGGCCCGTTCGATCGAGGCGTGCGGCAAGAGGTCCCGTTATACACCACCGAACCATAATAGGCGAAGACTGTTGCCAGTTTGAGTGGATTCGTAGCGGTCAAACAAGCTCGAATGCCGTGCCGCCAGCGCGCGTCGCCATGAATCTTGGATTGAAGTGCGCTCGATCGGTAGAAATTGAAAGATGATAGATTTCTGCTGTTGCGCACGGAAGTACGCATCAACCATCTAAATAAATCACCAATGTACAAGATCATCCAGAGCACATCCGTTATTCATTGCAGCATCGAGAGAGACGAAATCCGCCGACTATCTGGCATCATGTTCAAGTAACACGCGCGGGTTAACCGGCATCTCGCAATAGGAGACGTTGTATGACCGAATACCTAATCGCCGCGCGCGCCGCGGTCATCCTCTGGACCAATCTTGCACTGACGCCAGCCGAGATCCTCTTTGGCGCGATCGAAGCCGAACTGGAGCGTCGCGGCGTCGAGCTATAAATGCCTCTGTCTGAGACCATTCGTCGCGCGAGCTGTCTGGAGCGGCGTTGCCATCCGAACGAAACTGCAGCGGACGCTTAGCTTCATTTTTGGCAGAGAGCACAATCTTCGAGCACGAAATGACAGAGCACATCGCACCGTTATCAAATCCCGATGGATCATTGCTTCTTCGTGAGTTGGACCACAGAATAAAAAACGAGCTCACGTCCGCAATATGCGCGGTTTCGGCTAAAGCCGTGCAGTCGGATAGTGTCGCGGTCAAGGCCGCGCTGCTCGACGTCGTAGACTTCTTGCATCAATGGGCCGACGTGCATCGCGCGCTGCGCATGCCGGATCAGGGACGCCTCACCGATGCAGCAAGGTACCTCCAGCAGCTTTGCTTTGCGATGACGAAATACCGTCTCGATTGCCTGGCCATTCGTGTCTTGTTCTCATCGGATGATCTGAGGCTTGAAGGAGAACGCTGCTGGAAGCTTGGATTGATCGTATCCGAGCTACTGACCAATGTGGCACGACACGTACAATTCGACGTTAGACATCCAGAATTGCGAGTGAAGTTGTTGCTTGCAGGCAATGTCGTAAAGTGCGGAGTCTCTGACAATGGGTCGGCACCTGAGCCCATCCGGCGGGGTAGAGGGCTTACGATCGTAGGCGAGTTGGCCAGCAGTTTGGGAGGGCGCGTTCATACGTCTTGCGTCGCTGCAGGGGCCTCTTTCCTTCTCACCTTCCCATTGACCGAGGTCGAGCTGCATGCTGCAGGCCGGACTCATCTTGTGCAGCCAAAGCGGAGAAAGGTGCGCCAGCCTCGGCGCTTGGAGGCGCCAACGTAGGTCAGACCGGGACCATTTGCATCATGCAAATTGGACTTCCGCTGCCGCACCTGCGTACGGCCACGCCGAACCGAACTTTGGTGTCAGCAAATCCAGGGAATATTCGTGGAGCCGCGCGCCGCCCAATTAACCTTGAGCGGAAGTTCAGGATTGCCAGACCGTAGCATTGGAACTCCGCCAGCGATTGAACCGAACGTTTCAATCGCTGCGTTCGATTTGGTTCGCGAATGCTCTCAACGGAAGCGAAAGCATCGTGCTTTTCAGAAGTGGAGTTAGAAGCACAACCATTCCACCGACGACACTCTCATTCAATATCGCGGCAAGTGTTGGCGGCACAATCGCGGGGCTGACCGACCGCGTCAGATCGTCACGCGGGTAGCGCGGCAAATGAAGCCTGTCACTGGTGGAAAGCGGAGGTAACTCGTGAACAACACCGCCAATGTTGCCCCGCACTTCGTTCAGCGTCGAGGCCTCCATATCGTCTTTGCCTCGACCAGCGGTCACACGGAGTACGTCGTGGATGCGCTGACCGATTCCTTGAAGAGCA
Organism: Bradyrhizobium sp. LTSPM299; assembly: GCF_000938235.1. NCBI lineage: Bacteria > Pseudomonadati > Pseudomonadota > Alphaproteobacteria > Hyphomicrobiales > Nitrobacteraceae > Bradyrhizobium > Bradyrhizobium sp. LTSPM299. Next base: position 37,921 of record NZ_JYMU01000077.1, on the reverse strand, counting down.
TTGCCCCTGGCTGGGAGATCGAGGCAACGATAGCCGAGAAAACGCAGCCACAGGATTTGCTGAGCGGAGATGTTCTCCTCCTTGCCTCCTCGACTTGGAATACAGGGGGCACCGAGGGACAATTGAATCCACACATGTGGGTTTTGCTCCATGACAAAGCGGCGACTCTGGACCTGGCCGGCAAACCGTGTGCGTGCATCGGACTTGGGGACCATCGATACTTCTATACGGCGCGGGCGGCCGATCATTTGCAGCATTACGTTAAAGCCCATCACGGTCGGCTGATTGCTCCAACGCTTAAAATCATAAATGAGCCCTACGGCCAGGAGGAGGCAGTAAGAGTTTGGAGCAAACAGTTGGTGGATGCTTCGAAGCCGGAAGATCGGTGTTAGGCGATGCCCCGAATCTCTCTCAAAATCGTCGGGGCTTCCGGACAGGGAATAAACTCCATTGGTGCGATTATCGCCAAGGGTCTCAAGAGATCAGGGTACTGCGTGTTCGGCTACCGCGAGTACCCGTCGCTCATCAAGGGCGGGCACGCGAGCTATCAACTGGACGTTTCGAATGAACGCATTTGCAGCACCGAAACCAAGGTGAACGTGCTTGTCGCGCTCAACCACCACGGTCTCGAGCTAAACATGGATGAACTGAAACAGGGAGGGATCGTGCTGCACGTGACACCCGGGTGGCAGTTTCCGGAGCATCATCGGAAGCTGATCTCGGAGCGAAGCCTTCGCGTCATCTATTTCCCGGTTGATGACATGCTCAATCGCCTCGGCGCGAGGGCAATTCTATCGAATGTGCTGCTGACTGCCTTTGTCTGGTCCATGCTGGACCAGGATATCGATGCCCTCAAGTCTCTCGTTGGAGAGAAGTTTGCAAAAAAGAAAGCGCTTCTCGATCTCAACATGCGATGTATCGATGAGGGATATTCCTTTGTCGATCCAGAGCAGGGGAGGATCTCTGTTGTGTTGCCGCCGCCTGACAAAGGCTTCGCCGGCCACCTTTTGATTACTGGCAGTCAAGCGATGGGGCTCGGCGCGGTTCATGCGGGGGTGCGGGTCTATGCCGGCTACCCGATGACGCCCTCCAGCCCGCTGCTGTCATTCATTGCCGAGCTCGAAAACAAGACTCATATGGTGATCAAGCAGGCGGAAGACGAAATCACCGCCGCGCAGATCGTGAGCGGGGCGATGTACATGGGAACTCGCGCGCTCACCGCCACCTCCGGTGTCGGCTTTGATCTTATGAGCGAGACACTGTCTCTGAATGCCATGATCGAGAACCCGACGGTGTTTGTGCTGGCGCAACGCCCCGGTCCGGCGACCGGTCTTCCGACCTGGACGGCTCAAGGTAGTCTGTTACAGGCCGCGAACTGCTCTGCGGGCGAATTCGCGCGCTGCGTGATCGCGGTCAGCAACAGCCAGGATGCGTTCGATTTGATGCCGGTCGCATTCAATCTGGCAGAGCAGTATCAAATCAGTGTCATTGTCCTCACCGACAAGCAGATCGCTGAGGCACTCTACACGCAACACCCTTACGATCTGGAAAAGGCCGAAATTGATCGTGGCAGGCTCGTCGTCGATCCCGAGAAGCTGAAAGCGCTGAGATCTTCTGACCGATATAACCCGCACGCCAAGGGCGGCGTTTCCTTGCGATGGCTTCCCGGTAGCGACGCGGCGACCTATTGCGCCCAGGGCGATGAACACAATTCTATCGGCGCCGTGGATGAGTCCAGCCCAAATACCAAGTTGCAAATGGAAAAGCGGTTACGGAAGTTCCACGGGTTAAGAGTGGGGCTTCCCGCACCTCATTTGAGTATCGGTGGTCGCAGCGCAACGACGACTGATTGGATGGATGCGGGCGGTGAAATCGAGTTGCTCGCGGTCGGCTGGGGAAGCACGGGTGACGTATTTGAAGACGTCATGCGCAGCGATGCCCTGCGAGGGCGGAAGATCGCGTATTTGCACTACACCTATCTCTGGCCGCTCCGCACCCAGGAGCTTCAGATACTGGCAAAGCGCTCGAAACACATTGTCCTGGTGGAGCAGAACTATCAGGGGCAGTTGGGCATGCTCATCAGGATGGAATGCGGTTTGGATATCCCGGATAAGATTCTCAAGTACGACGGTCGGCCGTTTTTTTACGATGAGCTTCTTTCGTTGGTGTCGGAGAGATGTGCAAGCACCCCGGAAAGCGAGGGGAACATGCCCGATTTCGAAATTGCAGATACCTCAACATGAATATCGCTCTGCAGACCCGCCCGCCCGCTCTTTCCGACTATTATTCGGAAACCAAATGCATCTGGTGCGACGGCTGCGGCAACTACGGCATTTGGACGGCAGTGAAGTATGCGCTGGTAGAACTGAATTTGCATCCGTGGCAGGTCTGCCTTTGCTACGATGTCGGGTGCAACGGCAACGGCTCGGACAAGATTGAGGGCTACCGTTTCCACGGACTCCATGGCCGCGTCATCCCGTTTGCAGCAGGCGCGAAGCTTGCGAATACGACGGTTCCGGTCATCGCCTTCGGAGGGGATGGCGCAACGTTCTCGGAGGGTATTGGGCATTTGATCCATGGCGTGAGGAGCAATTATCCCTTCACGTTCGTCCTGCACAACAACACAAACTTCGGGCTGACGACCGGGCAGGCGAGTTCGCTCACGCCACAGGGCCAGCCCATGAACACGAGCCCCAACGGTATCCCCGAGCATACGTTGGCGAGCATGGAGCTGATCTTCTCGCTCAATCCTACCTTCGTTGCCCGTGGCTTTAGCGGTGACATCAGGTTGATGACACGCATTCTCAAAGCCGCCATTCAGCACCGCGGCTTTGCTTTCGTCGAGATGCTGCAGGCGTGTCCGACATACAATCACTTCGCGACGCACGGATATCTGCTGGATAGGTACTTCGATGCGAATGCCGATGGCCACGATCCAGGCAATCTGCAGCAGGCTAAGGTGCTCGCTACACAGGTTCAGGATCGCATCGCCTGTGGAATTCTCTACCAACGCGAAGACATTCCCCACTTCTATGACCGGCTGATTCCGCGGCAAGGCCTGGAGACGACCTGCGTGGAGGAGGTTCGGAAATATGATGTGAGCGAGTATTGGAAGGAGCTGGTGTAAGCAATCCTCGCCGGATCCACTTTCGCACCTTTGCACCGTTCGCATTATACCAATGGCTAATGCCGAACAACCAGGAGCCAATCGCGCAATACGCGTGGTCAGTAGATCGCGCTAAACGATTTCATAAAGATGCTCTCGGAGCCAGTGCGCGGCTCAACGCCGCTTCCTTCGGATCATCTCCTGCGGGGCGGCAGGTGATAAGTGCAAAGACCGGTGTCAACGTGAAGTTCGTTTTCCCTTTCGATATGGCTTCTAATGCAGGAGTGGCCTTCGCGCTTCTTCTCCTGTCCATGTCAAATACAGCCGCACTTGGTGCGTTACAGTGCGATCAAGAGTCGACTCTGGGTGCTTCCCATATTCGGCGTGCGCGAGCGTCGCAGAACGGTGTGAGCCATTCGTCTGTTGATGAGAAATGCCGCGTTGTCATCTCCCAATTCGTCGAGGCAGTCACAGCCCGTCAAGCCGCCGCAACCTGCCAGAACAGTGTGAGCCGCGAACGTGCTCTAAGGATCATCGACGCCGAAATCGAGACGTTTAACGACCTCATCGGAGAACAGTCGTGTGGTCAACGACCCTGAAATGACCGTTCTGCGTCAACCCGGAGTACTTCGCGCATGATCATTTCGTTCATCCGTCTGTGCGAGCTACGTTGGCGTCGCCGGCGCTAAACAGCATCAACCTGCTGGCCAGCGTTCCTCTTCAACCAACCGTTCCTCGTCGATCTAAATGAGTGGGCCAATGTCAAAGAAACAACTGTTCGAAGCCCTATTATTGTTGCTGATCTGCGCACCATGCTATGCCGGCGCCACGTTGGATGACAAAATCAATGCGGCTCAGGAAAAGGATGCAAACGGCAACGAACTTACCGACGAGGCGATAAGCCGTGAACTCGAGTTGTTCCGAAGCGCGGAAGTATCACTACGCCAGGCGCTGAAGATAGCCGACAGCCTCCACCCCGGTTCGAGGATCGTGGATGTCAGTTTTGATGGCGGCTCCGGCTCATCCGTTTATCGCGTGAAGACGTTTCGGCAGGATCGCATCTGGGAAGATACGATCGATGCCAAAACAGGGCGGGTTGCGGGCAATGCGACAGCATCATCCATCAGCGAGTTGAGGCTAGAGGACCGCCTCAACTTGATCGCCATGCAATCTGTCCGGCAAGAGCTTGCAGATGCAGTGTTCGTAGCCGAGGATAACACCTCAGGAAAGGCGCTCAGCGGCGGACTGATGAACGAAGCCGGCAAGTTGATTTTTGTGATTGTGGTTCTGTCCGGCACCAACCTCAAGCAGGTCATGCTCGAACCGCCTACTGCTAACAACCTGGGGACGCTTCCACGTCGTTCAAAGCAGCATTGACGTCAAGGATCAGGCCGTACTTACGGCAACCGAGTGTTGGCCATCAATTCCTTTTCCGCTCCCCCGTACAGGCCGGCAAAATTCGCAGGCAGCTGGATACGGTCAGCGGCGAAGTCGAATGGACCGTGTTTCTGTATGATGACCGAACCACTTTTAGTTATCATAGAAAACTCGCTTCAAATCGCCTGGGATTACCTAGACGGCATCGGCGAGCTGGCTGACCAACAGCAAACCGCCGAATTCCTTCTTAGGGATATTCAATCGCAGATGCTGAGGGGCGAGCGCCGGACACTTATGCTCTCAAACCGCGCGATCGAAAGCTACCGCAAACAGCCAAACCATCTGCAGCTCGTTAGGTGTGGCTAGGTATGGAATACGTTTACAAAGACAAGCAGCGGCCCACCAAGGAAGAGCGTGTGGCAAAGAAAGAGAAAGCCCGCAGGGTGCGAAGCAGAATCTTACTACCACGGGCTCGAGCTTTGCCAAAGGGCCCCGCGTCTGCGCAGTCAGGTTACTTGACTCATTAAGCTTCACGAATGCCGAAAACCTAGGGGCCCTAGAACCGGGTGTTCCGCGATCGGCGACACCGAGTATCAAAGTCGGCTGCTAGTGCCACGCTGAGGGCAACGGCATCTTTGCGTCGTCGAATGGTTTCGACACCTGAAATCATCATCAAACGTCGCAAGGAACAGACCATGTCATATGACAGAATTACTGCAGACAACGCCGCCGTGCTCTTCGTCGATCATCAGACCGGACTTGCCAATGGGGTTCAGACCCAGAGCCCGCCGGAATTCATCAACAACGTGAAGGCGCTCGTCACGATCGCGCAGATCTACAAGCTGCCGTCGATCATCACCACCAGCGCCGCCGACGGACCGAATGGCCCGATCATGCCGGTCGTTGCGCAAGGCCTGCCTGACGCGACGGTCGTGCATCGGCCGGGCCAGATCAACGCTTTCGACAATGCCGACTTCGCGGCCGCGGTGAAGAAGATCGGACGGAAGAAGCTGCTCATGGCCGGTATTTCGACGGAAGTGTGCGTCGCCTTCGTCGCGCTGTCGGCGCGCAGCCTCGGCTACGAACCCTACGCGGTGCTGGACGCGTCGGGCACCTGGAGCAAGCTAGTCGAGGATGCTGCCATCGCGCGCATGGTGCAGGCCGGCGTCACTGCATCCGCCTCGCGACGATATTTATTTTCTGTCGGTGGCCGAGACGGTCCAGGAGATTGTCGATGGCCGCAGTCTCAGCCTTCGAAACCCGTCAGGCCGTGACGGAGCCAAGATGCTGCAATGGCGCAAGAGCAAAACCGACGATCAATGGGTGGATCTGGCGGTCGCAAGTGATGCCGAATGGGCTGCCGACGTCCTCGATCAATCTGCAGCATCGCAAAAATCAATTGGGTCGCGTCGATGCGGCAACGACGAAGCGGCTGCATTGTCAACGTCACTTCGGTCGCCGGGCAGTCCCGCGCCCGCGGCCCATCAGTCCGGCAAGTCGCGCCATGGGGTTTCCGCCGGGTACCGCGCCCATTCCGACTTCGAACTGCCCGAGGATCGCCCGCTCGCGGCTAGCGAAACGCATATCGCAAGCCAGGACGAATTCGCTTCCGGCGCCCCGCGCCCGGCCGCGGATCTCGGCGATGGAGGCGACCGGCGCGCGCGACAGCCGCACCAGCACGTCGGCCCACGGGTGCAGGCCCGTGGGACCAGGTGGCATTGCCGCGACCTTTGCCTTGTCGGTGAGCACATCCCAGTGCGCCAGAAAGAAATCTGGGTCCGCACTGGTGATGCCCTGGTTGGTCAGCAAATCCCCTTGTTGAAAGTCGACCACCTCACTCCAGTCGAACCAGTTTCACGACCCGTCCTCTTTATCGGACATGTCCCGAAATCCTCGCGGCATCCGCGGCACCTCGCCATCGTCAGGCTTGTTGCAGGCCGGGCAGGGCGCACCGGCGCCGACATCACGGGGGACAGGTGCTGCCGGAATGGAACCTTCGAGCTTCTTCAGTACTCCCATCAGACAAACCCGCGCGGTCAAATTTTTGCCCGGTAGTTCGAGGACCATGCGCTGAACGCGAACAAGCGCAAGAATTTGCATGGAGTAGCGTGCATGGTGACTGTTGTAAGCGTTGGGGTGAACGAAAAAGTTCCGTTTAGGTTGTTCCATATGCCTTGCTGCGATCATCCCCTGTGCTGGGTAGGTCCGCGTCTCCCGAAGCATTGCCCGGAGTGCGGAACCCACATTCTGCTCGCACTGAGGACCGGAGAACACACCCGTATCATCGATGACGATGCATGGATCAGATACAAAAGATGAGCGAGCCGGCTAAGCCGGGAAACTCAAGTTTATCGACGATCGATGATACGCCGCAGCAGACGCAGCGGCCGCTCATCTCATCAGCCCGAACAGCTCCTTGACCTCGCTCAGCCGCAGCTTGGTGCCGTCTGGGCGCGGTGCCTCGCCGATGCTCCGGCCCTCGCTGAGGGGGTCAGCGAGGGCCTTGGGTGGTAGCAGGAATGGCGCGCTGTGGGCTTGGCGCCGTTAGCAAGTCGACGCCCCTGAACGCCGGGAGTCGAGCCCAATGATTGGGCTGTCGCCGTCAATACTGGCGTGTCAACCAGTTATCCCAGCTATCCACAGGCGCGCGACGCTAGGCTCAAAGACAAGCGGGCATCGAATTTGCTTCGATACCATCGGTTCGCACCGGGAGGGGGACGTGATCGGACGAGGCAGGCGACCAGTTTCGCTCGCTGCATTTGCACGGCTAAACCGAGAAGCTGCCGAGAAGCTGCCTCCCGGCACGGAACGGGACATGCTCCTCGAGAAGGCGCGAAAGGCCGATGAAGCTACGGATATCGGTAGTTCGACGAAGCGACGGCGGGATTGACTAAGGGGCCTCAGCGATGGCCCAACACGCTACACTGAAGGGGCGTCGGCCCCGCAGGGCTGCAGGGTCTTGATTATGTGCCCGCGCAGGCATTCGTGGTGATCTTGCGCGTAGACTGCTATTCCCATCAGAATCAAAACGACTAAGACAAGTCCTGCCACGAAGTTCTGCGCCATGGCTGCCACTCCCGGGACCGCACCGTTTAAAGGGGACGATGGACACCAGCGAACAGGGCGCAATCAGCATCTGGCGGAAGTGAATTTCAGCAACCCGCCGACCGGCGCAGATTCCATCCTTGCCGGAATGGTGCGAAACCCCGCAATTCTCCGGTGTTGCATCGAACCTGTCGCCGCTAAGCTACAGATGAATTCAATCGACTTATCACATCGAGCAAATTTCAAGCCGCCGGCCTTTTCTTCAGCGAGCCCGCGCATTGCAAACATCTGTGAAGCGAACCAGGGCCTCGGGTGCAGACCTCATATGGAAGGTCCATGAGCGGCTGCTATCATTTAAAGACTTCCCGAAAAACGGGGAGATTGCGCTAGCTGTCTTACCTGCCTCCAAACCGAGAGGGTGGACTGTCGTCTTAGGTAGAAGCAAAAACTTCCACGCTCCAATTTGGCAGAGACGGATCAAACGGATCGAAGCAGAGCTTCAGTCCCTCTATGATTTGAGGACGTAAGGTGAAGCCAGGACCGCATCGGCGGGGACGGTCTCTCGCATTCCCGCGACTGATATTGAAGACACCATCGCAAAATCCCTAAACGAATATCTTGTCGCCAACCAAGGCAACGCGAGAAAGAGCGCTGAGAGTTTGGGGGATCGCGAACCGTTGCGGAGCTCGTCGCCGGGATTGTCGTACATCCGAGTCCGATTTGGGTCAATCACGCCGTTTGGATCGTCCGCCGATGACTTCCGGTCTACCCCAGAGAACGGACATTCTGAGGCCTCGACCGCATGTCTCAAACGGGCAATAAGCTGAGATTGCAGAGCCGACAAAATTGTCGGGGCGCCTTGTGGCTGATGGCGAGGGATTTATCGAACAGGGGATTCCGAGACCAAAATAGTCATATCCTCAAGAGAGGGTACAATGGATGGGGCTTCCAACTCGCTGAGCTCCAACTCGCGCAGCAAAGCCATTATTCTCTGCGAAGGGGCTGCGGACCTTCCATCAAGATATAGCCGCAGCCGCTCGCCGACTTCGTCGCAAATGGCCCTGCAATGCTCGCTGCTAATACGAACTGTGCTCATGGCGATTGTCCCCGTCAGGAGCATCGCGATCATTCAATTATCAAGGCCTTAAATTTGGCAAATCACCCTTGAATACGGTGAAGCACATGTAAAGGAGCAGCCCAGCCCAGCCCAGCCCAGCCCAGCCCAGCCCAGCCCAGCCCAGCCCAGCCACTAAGCTGCGGCTGCCACAACTGCTTAAAATGAACGTTAACGGAGATCGGTTATCTTCAGCAGGGGCCTATGCACTGTGGGGGTGTAAATTGGACATCGTGCTTTTTGGTATGCTCGGGCTATTGGCGGCCTTCGCTTTTTCAGCCTGGTCATGCGGCCGCTCGTACTTTTTAAAGGGAAGAATCCGAGGCTTGGAAGAAGCAGTTCGTGAGCTGCAAGTGGGTATGGCCTCGCATTTGGGAACACCGCTGGCTCCCGACGCGCAGAAAGCCTTGACGGACTACCGTATTTGTTTGGATCGCTATTCTGGACGACGCGTGCACGGCACGGACCCAATCCACGCCCATCTTTGGGCGCTCGGTGCCTCTCTAGGCGAGGAATGTTGGTTGAAAGGGCACGGCGCCGGAGTTCGGCGAAAGGCTCCCACAGAAGGAAATGTCCGGATTGATCTTTCGGCAACCGAGTTGCTCCAATTGGGAGGTCTTGCAAACTTGGGTTTCCAATACATGATGCCTAACATGCGGATCATCGACGCCCGTAGATTTACGGGCAGGGATGACGCGCTGGACGCATCGCGATCGATCACCAAGGTCGAAGCTTCAATCCCGAAGAAATACCGACCGGACCTGTTGCTCCAGGTAGAAAGTCGGGAACGTCTGATTGAAAACTGGTGGCAACCGATCGTTCATAAGGCCACTGCATAGAAGACTGCGGCCCCGGGTCAATCGCGTCGGTTTGACCGTCGAGCAGTCGCTTCCGGTCTACCCGCAGCTCCGGAAATGCCGCTGCACCACGGCAACTGACCCTATGGGCTAACTACGGAAGTAGGCATCTCTTGCGCAAAGGGCTTTTTTCGAAATGGTCAACCACACGGCGCTTCGGATCAAGACCAAATGTAGCAGTCGCGCAGTCCGTCGACGTTAGGTTCTCGGTCGCAATTGATACTTTTCTTCCAAATCGCTCGTTACAGCAATCACAAGGTCGGTCTTGAGTCGCATTATCCAAATCCATCCCTCTTCTATCAACGTGAAGACCATAAAGAAGCCAGGCGGCAGAATGGCTGAGAACTGCCCACTAGAAATTTTGGGATAAAGCTGCGTCAAGGTGTTTGCGAGAAACACGCGCGCATCATCGAAGAATACGACGGTATTCAAAACTACGAGAACCAGGCCCATCGCTCCAAAGCGAAGCCATTGCCAATGTCCGAAATGTACTCAACGAAAGCATCTAGTCTCTCAAGCGAGAAGAAATCTTGTGGCGCCGTCCGATAGATTTCCTTCGATTCCACAATTGCCGGTCCAATTGCCGCCAGCAACCAGCGCCAAGCGAATACATTGTCGGATCGACCGCACTGATGACGTCGGGAATCGGAAAAGTAGTGAACGTGAGGAACGCGTAAACCGTTGCCAACGTCATCGCCCCCCACGCAACAGCGCTTCTCGCTTGAGCGGGGATGGGAAACGGGGCGTTGGCCATAGGCCCCAAGCTACCGCGCCCATCCTCGACTCTACCGAAGCGGAAGTTGCGAGGCCACCAGTGAAGACCCGGACAAGTCCGGACAGACCCGCACTGGCTTAAAGCTAAAGATTGCCGAACTTTGCAAAGAACGACGCTTGCCGCCCAAAACGTCGTGACGTTAGTTGCGATCCGAACCGAAGTGAAGCAATGCGCCGAATAATCGTATCCATACTGTTTCTGTCGGTGCTTGCGGGTAGCTTATCCGTCAGCGGCTTTTGCTTTGGTGAACATCGGTTCCTGTCTGATCAAGAGTTTATAGACGCAGCGGTCCAAGAGTTGATGAAGGGTCGCGGTACGTATTCGCTGTTACACGCCGGTGGGAGCAATACGGCAGTTTCCGGAGTTCCATATGTAAGCAAAGAGGAGTTTATCAGCGATAACCCCGATTGTTGCAGCATCGCGAGTATCAATTACCCGCGCGACAGCGGACCGCAATTCACAATACTCGACCGCGTACTCGGCAGGGCTGCGAAGCTTGTGAAGGTGAAATACAAAGAACGCTGGACAGAAGACGGTGAGCCAAAAGTGCAGGTTGTAGACGGCTACTTAGGGCTGACAAATTGTGGTGAAGTGAATCACGCTCGTGACTACTGGTGGAAATAGCTGGCAGCAGCTTCTCTAGTACAAGACGTCTGCCTCTGACCCAAAGCCGACATTTGCTTCTGTTGCTATCTGTCAGGCTGATAGCGACGACACACGAACGTTGGTTTGCCGGAGTCCAGATACTCCGCGCAGCCCTTCAAAGTGCACCTATGTTCGTCGCAATAGTTACAGCTATCGAGCCATGCAACGCAGCCTTTTGGTGGATTGAATATCTCGCAGGCATGAAATCGAAACGTCTCCTCGCAAGGCTGTCTACCCTTGGCGTCAGTTGGTGCGGTGCGGCGTCAGGTCCGAAGTCAGAGTAGAACCGGAAGTCATCGGCGGACGATCAAAACGACGCGAATGATGATCCAAAGCGGACATCGGCCAACATCTCATATTGAAGTGGAAAAAATCGGTTTCAGCCTCAACGCCGGGCCCGAACGCCTTTTCGTTCGTTGACTGGACGAAACCTGCTAGGCTGTGCGTGGACGCATACTCCATGGGAGGCAGCAATGCGGATTTTGGCATGGACTATCTTGGTAATGGCGCTGCCGATATTCGCGTTCGCAGCCGAGCATGAAATGGAGACTCGCTGCAGGCCGATCAGCGAGCGCGTTGGTGGCGATCCCGGATGCTGGATCATTGTAAGCCAGCCGGTTGGAAACCTGACCAAGCCGCTGACGTTCTGGCACCTCGACGCCTATCCTACCCGCGCCCTTGCGGAAGGGGCAAAGGGCGTGCATGGGGCCGCTGTCGAGTCGCTGGGTAAACACTGGTTGCTCAGCATCGAAGATGCCGGATGGCGCGCGCCTGCGGGCGGAGAACGCATTGCCGAGATCGGACCGCTGGAGGTTCAGACAGGTCAGGCCTATACGGCGCAGTACATGGAAGCGGTGTTTAACCCCGGCATGACCGCGCCCGCCCATGTGCATTCAGGTCCGGAGGCTTGGTACACGCTGACCGGAGAAACGTGTTTGGAGACGCCGGACGGCATTCAAATTGGCCGGGCGGGAGGTCAATATGTGATCGTCCCGGGCGGCCCGCCAATGCACCTGACTGCCACCGGTAAGGAACAGCGGCAAGCATTGGTCCTGATACTTCATGACTCCACGAAGCCTGCCTCGACGTTGGTGAGTGACTGGACGCCGAAGGGTTTGTGCAAGAATTAAATAGTGGTGGTCCAATGACTACCGACTTCCGGTATTAGCCCGAAGCAGACCAACCGGGCCGCTGTAACGATGTCCGTTGATTGGGCTACACCGGAGTAGGGGCGAGGCGTCAAGCCGACGCGAATGACCCATTTCAGACATTCAGTTTTGTGGGCGGAGTTAAAGGTTGCGGACACCTTTCGGGGCGGTTCCACTGCAAGGCCAGGCCAACCTTCGCCAAAGAGTTACTTAGCAGCAGGCCTATCGGTGCTCGTACGCAAGAAGCCCTTGGCGAGCGCATGGTAAATTCCTTCGGGACAAATGAGACCCGAGGTCGCGTGGGCGATCAGCGCAGCGGCCATTAGCGGAACGACCATGGCATGATTGTCGGTCATCTCGGTGACGATGACAAAAGCAGTGATGGGTGCCTGCACAACGCCAGCGAAATAAGACACCATACCGAGCAACATAATGGCGCTGAGAGGCGCGCCCGATAACAGGTGTGCCACGTTGGCTCCGATGCCAGCGCCGACGGCGAGAGACGGCGCGAAAATGCCACCTGGAATTCCACTGACCGCGGAAAGCGCGGTGGCTGCGAGTTTCAACAGGCCAAAGTCCCAAGGTAGAAGCGTGCCGTTCTCGAGCGCGGTCTTTACCTGCGCATAGCCGGTGCCATAAGTCATGTCGCCAGAGGAGAGCCCGCACAGCGCGACGCCGAGACCGCAGGCCATCGCGACCGCAATCGGTTGTCGCTTGATGAGCCGTCCTAACCTGCCGGGAAAACCGCGTGCCACCTCGATGACGAGGCGGCTGAACGCTCCCCCTGCGAGCCCTCCTGCGACACCGCACAGTGGTACCGCGAGCCAATCTAGGCCGTTTCGTAGCATGGTAGAACTGCTACCAAAATAGTCGTAATTGCCTACCAAGGCGAGCGAGGTAAGACCGGCCGCTATCACAGCAGCGATGATTAGCCCGCTGGTGCGCGTTTCGAACGCGCGACTCATCTCCTCGATGCCGAACACGATGCCTGCCAGCGGCGTATTGAAGGCGGCGGCAACCCCGGCTGCGGCCCCAGCCAGAATTAATCCCGGTTGGCGGCGTGGCGACATGTGGCCGATTGCGAACATGATTGAGGCACCGACTTGTACGGTGGGACCTTCGCGACCGACCGAAGCGCCACAAAGAAGGCCGAGGAGAGTCAGCAGCATCTTGCCCATGGCAATCCGGATTGAGACCAGCTTGCCACGCGCCGCCTGATCGGTGAGGTGGCGCGCCGCAATCGCCTGCGGGATGCCGCTGCCCTGGGAATTGGGAAAGTAGCGATTAGTCAGGAAGACCGATAGCGCAAAACCGAGCGGTGTGACCAGCAACGATGCGTAGCGCGACTTCGACAACAGGATGGCGAAGGCCAATTGAGCCTTGTCAGCCAGGATCGCAAGAGCTACTGCTGCCGCGCCGACTACAATGCCGCCCAGCAGAAAGACGGTGCGCCGTTGCCAGCGCACCGAAATTACCTTAACAGATCGCAGGCGGCGAGCGGATAGCAGTTCTCTCATGCGGACTGGGCTTTCGCTGATGGCATTTCAGATGACGCGCAATTAACAGAAATGCTGCAAACGCCATACCAGCTTTAGACAAGTGATCCCGGCTGACGGAAGACGGCCTCTAGGTCCGTTCATGGCCCAAAACAGACCAATCGGTCAGGTCAGGCGATGTCCGTTCATGCGAGTAGACCGGACTATCGCAGCTCAGGGATAGACCGACGCGAATGACCCGAAGGCGACATTCGCGGTCAAGCCGTCACAGGATCAGGGCGACGGGCGAGGATCGCGGTCGGCGTGAAGGTGTATACCGCCTCGCCATTCTGGTTGTAGGCCGTCCATTTGACCTTCGCGATCCCCTGCGGCTTGGTCCGCGATGGAATTAGCTCCACCACTTCGCCCTCGACATGAAGGACATCGCCAGGGCGCACCGGCATCATCCAGCGTAAGCTGTCGACGCCAACACCCATGAGTGGCTGAGATCCAAATGGCCGGGCTTCAACGCAAAGGCGCATCGAAATGGCCGCAGTGTGCCAACCGGATGCTGCAAGACCTTTGAATACGGTTTTCTCGGCGGCGGCTTCATCCAAATGAAACGGCTGCGGATCGAACTCCGCAGCAAACCGCTTTATATCTTCCGTCGTGATCGTAACCTCGCCGGTTTTGATACGAATCCCCAACGCCAGGTCGTCGAACCACTCGATCATTTTTGCTTCGCCTCCAGTGAACTACGCTGATCTCTTGCGCCGGCTAAGGTCTCGACGCTGAGCGAGCGCAAGGAATGTCGCCGCGACGCACGCGAGCAGGATGAGAGCAGCACCGAACACGTTGGCCGCCGCAAGTAGCCCGATCTCCTGCGCCAAGTAGCCGGCGCCGACAGCAGGCAAAGCGTGGGACAGATAGCCCTCCATATAGAAAGCCGCCATCAAGGCGCCGCGCTCATGCGGTTCCACCAGTGGCGCGATGCTGCCCAGCGCGCCAAGATAGGCAGCGCCGAAGCCGATGCCAGCGAGCGCGGAACTTGCCAACAGCAGAGAAGGTGACGCGAGATTTGCTCCGGCGAGAACCCCAAGCAGGCCGGCTACCAACGCTCCCGCTCCTAGAATGAGAGCGGATGAAGCCGAGTAGCGACGGTGGACTAGAATGGCGGCGGCGGCGCCTGCCATCAACGCTGCTACCGCAAGCCCGCCCAACCAGGCGGCGGCAGGGTCGGTTATCGTCACGAGCAAGGACGGCATCAGCGCCAAGTAGAAGCCCGATAGGGCCCAAAGCGCTACATTGATCGGGGTCATGGCGAGGAATGCGACCCGCGCCCGCGCCGGCACAGCGAACCTCGGCTTGAAGGACCATCGTTGGAGCGATCGCGTAGTGATCGTTTCAGGGGCATGCGCCGTCCGGATTGCCTGAACGACGACGAGCGCGAACAGCAGGACATAGCCGAGATGGAGTGGCGCAGGCGCGTATTGCGCCAGAAGGCCGGAACCCACTGCCCCGAACGCCGTGCCTGCTATCGTCGCGAGAGCGTTGGTCAGCGCTCCTCCACGCCGGTCGATGTCGAGCATGGCAGCCCCGAGCGATGTGGTCGCAAGGCCGGTCGCGAAGCCCTGGATCAGCCGGGCAAACACCAACCACTCCATACCCCGAGCCGTGAGAAAGAGCACGAGGGCGACGCCCTCAAGCGTCAGCGCCGCTAGGATGACAGGGCGACGACCTGTCCGATCGGATAGCGACCCAAAGATGAGTAGGGCGGCAAGCAGGGCCAATGCATAAACCGCGAAGATCACGGTGAGCATCAATGGAGAGAACCCCCATTCTCGCTGATACAGACGATACAGGGGAGTAGGTACGCTTGCCGCCGAGAGGAACAAAATCAACGTCACAGCATGGAGGAAGCGAGGCTGCCGATCCTCAGCGAAAGCTTCGGCTGTAGAGGTGATCATGCGCGTGGCCTCGTGGTAAAAGCAAAAAGTTTGCTTTTGGTGGATAGGGTATATAGGATAGACCGGCCACTAAAGCAAATTGTTAGCGTTAGACGGGGCGGAGGCGCGTGGGAGAATGCAGAAGGAGGCAGTCGACAGGTCCAGCCCGCGACCCGGCGGGCGGAGCGCGCGGGTGCAGAAGGCCGTGCATCGGGCCGTTCGCGAGCTTCAGGCCGATGGTGGCGAAGGGGAACTGGCCGTGCCCGCCGTCGCGGCTCGGGCGGGGGTCACGCCGTCGACGATTTACCGACGCTGGGGGACGCTGTCGCAGCTTTTGTCCGACGTGGCGCTGGAGAAGTTGCGCCCCGAAACGGCCCCCGTTGACACGGGAAGCCTCAAGGGGGACCTAACTCTGTGGCTTGAACAGTATGTTGAGGAGATGGCTTCCGCCCCGGGACGTGCGATGATCCGTGACATACTCCGCGAAACGCTGCCGGGGAATGCCAGCCAATGCTCCGCTTTCACATATGGGCAGATCGAAACCATTCACGCTCGTGCACTCGACCGAGGGGAATTAGCGCCTCCGGCAAAGCTCTTGTTGGAACGCGTCATCGCGCCCATCATGTATCGGATTTTGTTCACTCCGGCGCCGCCCACGGCCGATGAAGCGCACCGCCTTCTCGACGAGGTCCTGACGCACCCGTTAGGGCAAAGCAACACCGACGGCCACGGCCAATAAATGACGGCTCTCCGGTCCCAAAGCAGACCCTCTCAAGATCAACTTGCCGGATGGGACTTCGCTATGGCTCGAACCAATTTGAGGTGTCACTTAGCGAACGTCCCAGTCGGCGAAGCGCCCGACATCGACTTTCTCTGAGCCCGACAGACATTCCGCTTCGGATGCGCTCGTAAATGCGCGATCTGAAATGTCGGCACTTTGGCGCATCGGCCGACATTAGCTGGCAATTGAACGAGGACCGGTTAGAACGCCAAAGCAGAAACCCTAATCCGTTAGGGCATTGAGAGGTGACTGCTGTTCGTCACTTCATCATCGGAGGTGTAACCTTTGCGATGCGGCGCAATGGCCCTTGCAAATACCGGCGCTGCGACTTTTCACCGAAGACAGTGCCGGATTCGAATTTGATCAGACGCATCGCATCATTTCGCGGATGCGACACGAGGGGGTGCTTTCGCGCCCGCGCCGACGAGGTGATCGAGTAAAGGTCGTGTTTGCTGCGCTGCACGAGTCCGATGATGACCCCGGAGCAGACTTCGCCCGTCCATTCCCTTGTTCGGGTGCTCAGAACAGCTATGCTGACGGGGGTATTGAAATACGACTTCCCCACTGCTTGAGACGGCTTGGCAATGCCACAAATGAAGCAGCGCCGCCAGAACCAAAAAAACCTCCGAAAGCGCCCTCGGCTCCCTGCGTCGGTTCGCTCAAGGCTGCAAGATGAACTGACTGAGGTCACTCGGCATCGGGCGGCCATCTCTGATCTGCTACGCGCCATAGCCAGCTCGCCGCACGATTTGCAGCCCGTATTCGATGCGATTGTCGACAACGCCAACAGCCTCTGCGAAGCCGAGCTGGGCGTTTTGCGCCTCAGCGAGCAAGCAGGCCTTCGTCTAGTTGCGGTAAAAAGTAGTTTGCCGTTCTCACCACCTGAGCTTTTGGAACATAGGAGTTTTGTAGGTCAGTTCGCGGCAAGCCGGTCTCCAGTGCACATCCCCGACCTGGCAGCACATGAACTCTATCGACGCGGCGACCCTTACCTTCTGACGTCGGTCGACGTGGGGAGCTTTCGGACGGCCCTCTACGTCCCGATGGTCAAGGACGAGGAGCTAATCGGCGTGCTTAGTGTGGGCCGGACGTGCGTACAACCGTTCACGGACCAGCAGATTGAATTAGTCACGGACTTCGCTGCAGAAGCTGCCATTGCTTTACAGATGACCCGCCGCGAGCGGGAGTATCGACAGGTCCAGAACGAGCTGGCACACGCGAACCGCGTAGCGACAATGGGAGAGCTCACAGCCTCGATTGCCCATGAACTCAAACAGCCCTTGACCGCAGCGGCGACGAACGGAAGTGCCAGTTTGGGTTGGCTCATGAGAAACCCGCCTGGAATTGACGAAGCAAAACGATCCGTTGAGCAGGTGATCCAGGATGTCATGCGAGCCTCCGACGTGATCGACCGGATTCATAGCCTCGTAAAGAAGCACGCGCCGCGCAAGGAAAAGCTAGATATCAACGGTGCGATCCTCGAGCTTGTTGGCCTGATCCAGAGCGAAATGTTGAAGAATAGCATCACCACGCGGATGGAGCTGGCAGAGTCCCTGCCACACATTCAAGGAGATCGAGTCCAACTTCAACAAGTGATCCTCAACTTGATGATCAACGCCATACAGGCGATGAGCGATTTGGCTGGGGGCGAGCGCGAGCTGCATGTCACCACAGAGCTGATCACATCGGAAGGTGTTCGCGTCGGCGTGCGGGACAGCGGTCCGGGGTTCTCCGCAGAGAGCCTGCAACGTCTGTTTACACCCTTTTACACGACGAAGCCCAACGGCATGGGTATGGGCCTATCGATCTGCCAGTCGATCATCGAGGACCACGGAGGACGGCTGTGGGCGAGCCGGATAGAGCCCCAAGGTGCTCTTTTTCAGTTTACGATCCCAGTCACTTAGCCGGTCAAATCATGATCAGGTCGATGTCGCTCTTTGGCCCGAATGCGGAGTCCAGGCGGCGTCCTCGGTGGTCGGCTCATGGAGGTAGACCGGAAGCAACCGGCCGCCCCTCCGAACGGCGCTCATGACTCAATTCAGACATTGCGCCAGTGCCGACCTCACTGATCGAAACTGACTGACCTCGCTTACTTTGGCGGAAACCCAAACACGGCCGCGGCGAGGTCGACCATGGTCATCTCACGCAACAGCACCTCAAGGTCATTCTGAACTTCAATTTAATGGTGCACGAAAAACTCGCGACTATGTTTCAGTTGTTAAAACTTCGTCCTTGCACAGGGAGTGATAACCGATGTTCTCGAGACGCGATATGTTGGCGGCGACAGCCGTGGGTGGAGTGGTGACGGCAGCGACAATGACCACGGCGGATGCGGGTCCGGTGAAGAGTGATATTAGCTTCGGCAATCCGAACGATCCGCCGCAAGGTGCGATAAACGCCAAGAATCCAAGGAGCATCACCGATCCTGGTCCGCAGAATCCGGCCATCAGGGACCAGTTTCCGGCGGCATTTTCCCCGCCGGCGACCGATGTCGGCGATATGCCGCTGAGCTGGGCGTCATTCAACAACGCGCCACGGCGAATTCAAAATGGAGGATGGGCGCGTCAGGTCACACAAGATTCCTTCGCAGTTGCGGACACCATCTCCGGCGTCAACATGCGGCTCACGGCCGGCGGCATCCGCGAGATGCACTGGCACCAGTTTGCCGAGTGGGCCTACATGACCTACGGCACCTGCCGGATCACCACTCTCGACGAGTTGGGCCGCCCTTATATCGCCGATGTGAAGGAAGGCGACCTCTGGTATTTCCCCGCCGGCCTTCCGCATTCGCTGCAGGGGCTCGGCCCCGACGGCTGCGAGTTCCTTATCTGTTTCGATGAAGGCAAGGCTTCCGAATTCACGACCCTTCTGATGTCGGAATGGTTCACGCATACCCCACCGGATATTCTCGCCCAGAACTTCGGTGTTCCGGCCGAAACATTCCAGGATATTCCGCTGCGCGACCTCTACATCTTCCAGGGCAAGCTGCCCGGCGATCTGGCCGCGGACCGCCAAGCAGTGAGCGGACGGGGCGCGCCGCCGCACCCGTTCACCTTTTCGCTCGGATCGGGCGCCCCGGCGCGCGAGACCAAGGGCGGCACGGTACACATTGCCGACAGCCGCAACTTCACCGTTGCCACAACGGTCGCTGCCGCACTGGTAACGGTGCATCCCGGCGGCATGCGGGAAATGCACTGGCATCCCAATGCCGATGAATGGCAGTACTGGATCAAGGGCAAAGGGCAAATGACGGTCTTCAACACCGGCCCGAACGCCGTCACCATGGACTTCAACGCGGGCGACATCGGCTACGTCAAGAAGAACCTCGGACATTACATCAAGAACACAGGCGACACCGACTTGCAGTTCCTTGAAGTGTTCAGAGCTCCCTATTTCGCAGATGTCTCGCTGTCCGACTGGATCGCCCGTACGCCGCCGGCGATGGTCGCCCAGCACCTGAACGTGAGCGAGGCTACTATCGCGAAATTCCCCAGGAACAAGCCGGAAGTCATGCCGGTATGATGATCTGGACTCCCTTCGGAGCCGGTCGTAGCCACCGATGCATTGACCTTATCAAAAAGATTTATTGGTCTCGAAAGCACCCGGTGCCTACTTCCTGAAATAGAACCAGGAGATGGACCTTGACGATCGTCACTGGAAGACGGTGCGCATTGGGAACGTTCGCTTTGACCATGGCATCAGGCGCGATCGGTCTTACATTGGCACGGATCAAGCCAGCGGCAGCGGCCGTCGAGTCAGCGTTGACGCCTTCCGGTGCCACGCATCTAGATGCGTTGAAGGAGTGTCTCGCGCAGGCACCCCGCCGTCGCGATTTCAAGACCGTGCCGATGATCTTGAATAATCCAAAGCAATGGGATCACGAGGCGTTATCCGAGGTGCTCTCGTACAGGCCTGTGCCTAAGCAGGCCTGGGATAGCATCGAAATCGGAGGTCCCTGGCTGAGCCTGATGCGCAACACGCTCAATACCCAGATCTGGTCGTTCAAACATCCTGACTTCCTCGCTGTTTCGGTTACGCATGGTACGGCGCACCTTGCGCTCTACGATCAGGCCATGTGGGACAAGTATCAGCTCACCAGACTGGCCGGCGAGAAGTTCAAGACCAATACGCTGATCGTCGAGCAGAAAGGGGCGGCTGCCGATCCGGCGAATTATGAGGATCCAGCGGGTGTCTTCTCGGGCGAGGATAATTCCATACCTGCGCTGATGCGGCGCGGCGTTGTTTTCATGTGCTGCCACAATGCCATCTGGGCACAAGCAGCCATCCTCATCAAAGACGACGTCAATCCCGACAAGCTCTCTCATCCCGCGCTTGCAGCCGAATTGACCAACCATCTGGTGGAGGGCGTCGTTCTAATCCCCGGTGCAGGTGCCACGATGGTCGAGTTGCAGCAAGCCGGGTTCCACTACGCATAGTAAATTCGCCCACTGGATCCGCTACGGTAAAGAGAATTATCATGTCCACCCTTACTCTCGATGGCACGCCGGCAGAATCCAAGTCGGCCACCCAACGCAGCCAGGCAGACGCGCAGCGCATCGCTGCACTTGCTTTTCTGTCTATCCGATTCATTCAGGGATTCATCTATTGGGGCGGCGGTTCGCGCCGCTTCATCTACGGCCCCGCCAAACTCGATCCGAGTGCAGCGAGCTGGATGGCCAACAAATTCCAATCGGCGATGCCGGGCGCGTTGCTGGGAACCGACCACATCATCGCCTTCCTGCTTCATCATTTCTATCTTCTCTATGTCTCGCTGATCTTGTTCAGTGCGGCCGAGCTGATCACGGGACTGTTCTTGATGGCGGGCTTACTTACGCGGGCTGCGGCGCTGGTTTCGATCGGCCTTTCAGTCGTACTGATGCTGATGTTCGGTTGGCAGGGCGCCACCTGCATAGACGAATGGACCATGGCAGCCTGCAATTTGGCGATCGGCGCCACTTTAATGCTTGGCGGCAGCAGCGCATTTTCGCTCGATAATGCGCTGCTGGTGCGCAGGCCGGCGTTCGCCGAGCGCGGGTGGTTCCGCTGGATCTCCGGCGCCCTGCCGCTTCCGATACGAAGCGATGCTTTCCAGAAGCTCGCGCTGGCTGTTTTTGCGGCGACCGTCGTCTTCAATGTCGCCACCTACAACTACTATCGAGGATCCGTCTTTACGCCGTTTCATGGTGGTCCGGTCAGCCCAAGCAAGCATCATCTTAGCCTGGCCGATGCTGTGCTACTCTCGAACGGGGCCCTGCGTTTCCATGCTTATCTCGACGGCGGTACACCGGCGGCGCCTTCCAATGTGATGGCTGCGATGCTGAAGTCCAATGATGGCAAGGTGCTCGAGCAATGGGACGGTACGGCGTTGAGCCATCTGCCGACTTCCGCGATCGCCAACGAGTTCGCCTACAATCGCTTTGCGCCGGGTCCGTTTGGGCTACGGGCGGAGATGGGGGCGATGGCGACGATTACGCTGCCCGGCACGAGCAATGCGAATCCCGGTAGCCTCCAGAGCGCTGCAACGTTGCAGCTACACACCGTCAACGGCAATACATTCAACGTCGACGTCGGAATGGAATAAGATCGAGGAAGCGGGGGCATGTCCCCTCGGGCCCCGCCGGCCGCACCTTTATGGTATTTTGCTGCAGTGCATGAGTCTCCTGTTGGCCCTTAACGTCGGTTGCTGCGACGTAACGGCATGTCCGGAGTTGGAGATAGACCGGAAACAGCCGGTACTCGGCCAAAGTGTAGCGAATGACCCATAGCGTGACTGGCTATGCACGTTGCCTCCGCCTAGAATTATTTCATGCCGCTCGACACCAAGCAGATATTCGCATTGCGGCAACTCGCTTCGCAGCCCAATGGCGCGATGCGTGCGTTTGCTTTTCTGACTGACTTGGATCACTCGGTAGCAAGTGCGCAAGACCTGCTGAAGAAGGGACTGATATCCTTAGTCGAGAGCCCCGGCGATGGCGTGATGATCACTCAGTTGGGGCGAGACGCTTTAGGGCTAGGCACAATAAAGTCTGACGACGGTGTCTAGAGCCGCAGCCCAGCGTTGCCCACAGCATCATGCCGAACAGCCGTGACGATATCCGCTTCCGAACGAAGACCGGAAGTGCCGACCCACCAGGTGCGAGGTCTCAGTTTGACCCATAGCAGACCAATATCCTCCTGTGACTTTCCTGCTCTGACCGCGCACTATTGGATGGTCCTCATCCGCGCCGGCTCTCAAAATCGCGCTTCCAGCGGGATGGACTTTGACCAAACGCCTGCCTGAAGAGCCTGCACAGATGTGCTTGATCGGAAAAGCCGACGCTCAGGGCTATTTCGCTCAGCGATGCCGAGCTGGTAATCTCAGATGACACGCCTTCTCCAGCCGTCTCCTCACCACGTAAGCGTGCGGTGGTTCTCCGAAAGCTTTTTTGAAGGACCGCGAGAAATGTGCTGTGCTTCGCTGCGCTATGGCGCTGAGGTCCATGGTATGGATGGTGCGGTGCAGATTCTCGTCGATGAAAGCGCGCACGCGCGCCATCTGCCAGCCTGCTAGTGCGCCGGGTCTAGCGCCCTTAGGGCGCGAACGGCGTTCGATTTCCGATTGCAGGATAGATGACGCCGTGGCCAGCGACGCCTTCGCCGCCTCGCGGTCGCGCTCGAGCTCACGCTTCGTTGTCTCAAGAAGCTCGAACACGTTGTTCGCCAGATAGATGAACTGCTGCAGGTCGGTTGGCGAGAGAGTATCGTCGAACTGGTCCGCAGCTATCGTCATGATCCTGCTCCTTCGAGTCGGCGACGTTAGTATCGTTCTGCAAGCCAGAACTTGGGATTGCCTAGCCTAATTGTCCAATATATGGATGGAGCGAAATCAATACATTCACGGTATTACACGCATGGACCTGAGACACCTGCGCTACTTCGTTGCGGTCGCCGAGGAGCGACACTTCACGAGAGCCGCCGAGCGACTCGGCATCAAGCAGCCGCCGCTGAGCCTGCAGATCAAGCAGTTGGAACAGGAATTGGGAACGCCACTATTCCGCCGTCTGACGCGCGGCGTCGAGCTTACCGAGCCTGGGACACTGCTGCTCGACGAGGCGCGGCAAATTCTGGAGCAAGTGGAACGGACAAAGGCAAATGTTCGAAATCGGGCACGCGGCGAAACCGGGCAGATCCGGGTCGGATTCGCGGGAGTGACCTATTTCCACCCGCGCGTGCCGAGACTCATTCAAGCCTATCGAGAACGCTATCCGGGCGTGCTGCTGTCGTCAGCGGAAGGCTACATGCCCGACCTAGTCAAGACTGTCCAGACCGGTTCCGTTGACGTGGCCTTCGTTCGACTACCGCTCGAACACAACGAAGCGATCGCAATTCATCCGCTGGTCGATGAGACGATGCGGATTGTGCTGCCATCGTATCACCCGCAAGCTCGCAAGCTCTCCGTGTCGCTCGCTACCCTCGCGCAGGAAAGGCTTATTCTTTTCCCGCGCGCGATGTCGCCCGGTCTCTACGACAGCGTCATCGCAGGTTGCCAGCGCGCAGGATTTAGCCCGATACTGGGAGAAGAAGGGCTACAGATCGGTTCAATCTTATCCCTGGTGGCAGCAGGGTTCGGGATATCGATCGTGCCACGCTCGATCGAGCAGATCCGTGTCGACGGCATTGTCTATGTACCAATAAAGGGCGATTCGCCCCGGACGGCGATCAGTCTCGCTGTCCGTAAGGACACTCGTTCCGCAGTAATTCGAAACTTTGTCGCTCTGGCGCGTTCGCGGACTCGGGCACCAGATTGATCAAACGCTCTCCACAGAACTTCAATGACGAAGTGATCGAATAGTGGTGCGGTTTGCTGCGGTGCATGAGTCTCTTCATGGCCCATCGCGTCAGTTGGCGCAGTGCAGCGATATGTCTGAAGTTGGCGGCAGATCGGGCACGGCTGACCAACGACGAGAATGTCGAGAATGACCCATATCGGAAGTCAGCTGTGCAGGCGGGACCTAACATGCTGGAGCCAGTCTTAACTTTCAAACGGACCTGTTCGGTCGCAATAGGAAACGGCTGTCGGATACATGGTGGCGTCTATCCCGGTGGTATGTCGCCAACTCAGAACAGCCGGAAGATCAATGGAAGCAGGATGGCAGTGAGTACGCCGTTCAAGCCCATGCCAAGCCCGGAAAAGGCGCCGGCGACCTCATTGATCTGGAGTGCTCGAGCAGTTCCGATTCCGTGGGAAGCAATGCCCATCGTCAGGCCCACGACCCGCGGATCGTCAATACGAGCAAGGCGCGCGATAATGGGGCCGAGTACGGCTCCGGTAATGCCAGTCATGATCACGAGCACAATCGTAAGCGTTTGGAGGCCACCGATCTGCTCGGAAATGCCGACCGCAATTCCGGCGGTTACCGACTTGGGCGCTAAGGAGAGGATGGTCTGCGAGCTTGCTCCCATCGCCCACGCAATGCCGACAGCGCTCAGAACTCCAACCGGCAATCCGACACCTAATCCAACCGCGATCAACCGTGCGGAAGCGCGGATAACGGCCCGCTGACGAAATAGCGGTACGGCCAACAGAACGACCGCAGGCCCCAACATAAAGTGTATCGGGTCAGCGCCGCGCAAATACGTCTTGTAAGGGATATGCGTCGCTTCGAGGCCGAGCGAAATAAGGATGATCGCGAGAAGGGTTGGGTTGAGCAACGGGTGATTGCCGCCGAGGCGCGATATGCGAGTTGCTGCCAAAAAAGCGAATACCGTCGCACCCGTTTCCAGGATCGGTTGGTCAGCCAGACTGACCCAAGTCAGACTTGTAAGATCAAGCGTTGACATCGCGTACTGCTCCCTCAACGCGTGCGGGCTCAGGCTCTCGATTCTTTGCAGTCGTTCGGCCGAGCAGGTTCACAACGACCATCGTGACAAAAAGAGTAATGGCGGTGCCTCCAATCACTGCGGCCAAAATTGGCGTTGCTTCGGTCTTAAAGACATCCAAATGGGCGATCACGCCGACGCCTGCCGGTACAAACAACATGCCCAGAAACTGAAGCAGTCGATCTGCAAGGATACCAAGATCGTCGGGCAGCCGTCCCTGAACCGCGAGTTCGGCATAGAGCAGAATGAGGCCGGTGACAGGCGCGGGAAGCGGCAACAAGCCAGACCTGGCGGCAATTTCACCCACGGAAAGCCATAAGAGTACGCGAGCAATCTGTTCAAGCATGGCAATAGTCTCCAAAACCATCTTGCGCGAAATAATTTCGGCGGCCCGTCCATTCGCGGGCCACCATGTGCTTTCACCAGCTCACGGCCTATTTGCGTGCCGCCATTTCCGACGGCAAATAGTGCCGCGAGCGCTCGGTTCGATTTTCAGGCGAGCCAATAAAGGTCCATATGCAGACCGCCGTGATGACGGATACAACAAAGCACCACGTGGTCAGTCGTAGGCGATCATTTGTCACGGCCATGCCGTTGTGGTCGCAAGCTCAGCCTGGGTGACACCTGGCTGACCTGCTGCCAAGTAGATAGCGGCGATCGCGACGAGCGCCAAAAGCACACATCCGACGGTGATGAAGCCGCCGTGATTGTGAATAGCCAAGGGGGATTGAGTGGTAGAGCGGGGAATCGCAATCTTCATGACAACCCTCCTGCAAATACTTCCATTCAAAACGCCGGGCAGTATCGCGGAGCAGGCACAACAGCGTAGTGAAATCGTTCACATGCACGCCCGCACCAACAGCATTATTAGCCGTCGGGGATCCGGATGACTGCTCAATTTTTTCGCATCACCTGCAAAAGAGATGGGCAGCATATTCGAGAGAGTATGTTGATCAGTACTCACCGTCATCGACCTATTGCGAAATCATGCACGCATAATATGCCAGATCTGCTCTTGGATGATTTCGCGACTTTGGAAAAGCTGTTTCGTCCGGCGGGCCATTGTTTCGTCGATACGAGCCCCACGAAACACGTTCACGACATTGCGAACCGCGGCGCCGAATTTGCTCCTGTGCCGATGTCCTGTGCTGGCCCATCGCGCCAGTTGGCGCAGTGCAGCGACATGTCCGAAGTTGAGGGTGGACCGGAAGTTCGACGCGATTGACCCAAGCAGACTCCAGGCGGACCCGGGCAGACTCTGTCTCAGCTGGCGGGGCGCCCCACCGCTTTTGTGGCTTCCACGGTGCTCTCTGCTTCCGAGCGAGCCCTGCGATGCTGCTCAAAATACTGCCTTAGCCAAAATCCGAGATCGGCAGAGCGGCGCAGCTGAGCGTTGAATAGAACTTGATCTAGATCTTGAAAACTTACGCGCTTGTCTTCCGACATTGCTTTTCTCCAAAGCTAATTCGGGAATGACGTTAGGGCTTCGCGAAGAAACGGGGCACGGGCTTGCCATGGTGCGCTGGCGCCGGTTGTCCAATCGCAACCCAAATAATCAGGCCCAACGTAATGGCTGTCAGGATGGTTGCCGCGACCGGATGCTTTCCTGTTCGGGCCACAGCTTAACTCGCTTTCAGGCTTGCATCTGCTTACTGTAAGAGTCGGGATACTGACCATGGATTGACGCCCACCCGTAAGTCTTTAGCGGTCTTAGGGCATAATCTGCGCCATTCACATTTCGGAAATGCCTGGTACTTCTGCAAATCGGTCGACGTGGGGCGTTGATGCTCTGATGCGATAAAGCTTCTGCAAATTGATGGGCAGTAGAATGACATGAAGAATAACGACTGGATAAATGTGCGCGAGGAAACCGTAGAGCACGAACAAAACATTGCTTGCGAGGGCTGCCATGCGAAGGTTCAGAATTGAGTTCATGGAGAACCCGACCAAAACTGCGGCTGCAGCTGCGAAGCCGAGCAAGTCTACCCCACGCACATCGCGCCTCCTTAGATAGCTCTGCCTCTGTCCTCTATTCGGCTGCTCGTGATCTCAGAACGGCGCCACGGAGACGTCAAAGGCACTCAGAAATGTTTGTCGTGAGTCGAAACACGCGTAGACGCCGATCAGCAAAACGGTGACGGTCCAAACAGCCAATATGACCTTACCCGTTCCAAATCGAAGGAAACCGCAAGCGGTCAAGTAGGTGTGGACTGATGGGACGGGATGTTTGGTCACAATGGCGGTGGGCATGAAAAGGCTCCGTTCGAAATGCGCCGGGATAAGCCGTCGCTAAGGCTCGCCGAATTAGCTGTCTGAAATAATCGAAGTCTGTATTATCTATGTATAGCGCGAATTATTGGTGCGCACTAGCCAGAGCGTGTGCCTTCCAAATCCCAAAATGACGACGCAGAATCCCAATCTCGGCCGGTAGCCCGTGCGATGTCAAAATGGCATTGCGGACGCTTTCCCCGGTGCAATGGGTGGCTTCATAATGATGCAGCGAACGCCCAATTTCAGGGCAAAACCGAAGACTAGGGTCAAAACCGAAGACTAGGGTGGAGTATGAACCAAAGCCAGTCACCGTCCGGTCGCTTTAAAATTCCAAAATATGACATGCGCCTCGGTCCAGACACGGGCGGTGCCGCCGCTGCGATTTACCGACAATACACTGAGCTACTCTACACTCTCACCTTTTCTCCAGAGGCCGCCGCCGGCTTTCGTTTTCATTCGGTGACTTACCAGCTGCCGCGCGCTGCCATAGCAAGTGTGGAATCGGTCGCCCAGACCCTCAATCGTGGACCAACCGAGATCGCGCGCGGTGGCAATCAACTCCTCATTTGGCTCCAGCTCAGCGGCGAGAGCGATGCCAACTATGCTGGGCGCGAATGTAAACTTCGCCCCGGTGACGTTGTCGTTCTCGACTATGCCCGCGAGATCTTCGTCCGGGCGCCGGATTTCGCCAGTATCTATGTAATGATGGAACGTAACATGGTGCCGCCGGTGTTTCATGCACCTTTGACGCACGGCACCCTCTTCGCGGCCGATAGCGGCCCCGGTCGGCTTCTATGTCGCTCGATCGAATCGTTGTTTCAGACGATGGATGCGCTCACTCTCGCGGAAGCTAATGTAGCGCTAGACGCCCTGATCACGATGGCTTCGGGAATGCTTGAGGGTGAAATGGCTCGCCGAACGGTAAGCGAGGTGTCCGGCGACCCTCTCCTCGATAAGGCACTCGCCTTCATCGACCGCAATCTAGCCCGGCTTGATCTCACGCCGGCGCTTCTGGAAAAGAGTCTCCCGTTGTCGCGCTCCAGTCTCTACCGTTTATTCGAGCCGCTTGGCGGCGTGCGCAACGCTATTCTCGAGCGGCGCCTGGAGCGAGCCATGAAGGTACTGTTGACTAGCACCGCCGCAAGACCGCCGCTGTTCATCATCGCGCGCGATCATGGTTTTGCGTCGGGGAAACAATACAGCCGCGCATTCCGCGCGCGTTTCGGCACCACTCCCCATCAATTCTACGACATGGTGCGAAGCAAGGACTCCGCAGCACTTGCTGCGCAGGCCGAACGCTTTGGATTTGAAGGTTTGCAGAAGTGGATCAGGGAGCAAATCTAGTTAGCGTCCGATCGGACACGATGAACGAGCGCCGCGGCTCATTACGATTCGATTAACGAGTACAACGGGCGTGCCGCACTGTGCCATCTCACCAGCGGCTCTTCAGAGAAATGTCAACGTCGCGCAAAATTACCGGCCGCGCGGTCCTCACGCGTGCGAGTTGGTGGCGACAAAAGCCGCTCGGGCAGCATTTTGCGTCATTCGAGTGGCCGTTAACCTCAGGAAATATAACGATAAGCCTGGATTGCGCTCGCACAGCTTCTTGAGCGCTCCGTCGCTAATCCACAACAAATCCACGTCAGTTTCCGCCCTCGCAGTCTGAGTGCGTCGCCGCTCCAGAGAGAACAGCCCAATCTCTCCAAACAAGTCACCAACAGAAAGCCGCCGATCAATTTCCGGGAATCCGACTTCGCCCGATACGATCATGTAGAGCAGGTCGGCATGCTGCCCCTTCCTAAAGATCGTCTCTCCCGCCTTGAAATGCTTCGGTTGCATAAAAGGCTGCAGCCAGTTTGGAGACAGATCCGTGGCAGCAGCGAGCTTCGCTTTCCCAAGCAAGTTTGTCATGCGATAGAGTAACGTGACGTTCAACGGAAGCAATATGAGGTGCAGAATAAGTACAGGGTACAATTCGGCGCCAAGTGCGTAACTGATAAAAGCGAAATTGCTGCATATTGCGACCGCACGCAATCTCACCATCGTGCTCATGCAGAATGTAAGCAGGACGAGAGCTGACGCCAAATAGCCGACGCCGTTGATCAATGTTGTCGTCACGGTGCCAAATCCCAATGATTAATTGCAAATTGATGGATGCGAGGATCGCTTATCTTATTGGGCAGAAATGAGGCTGGTGGAGTGAGGTCGGATCGATCTCGCGATGTCGGTGGCATGGCCCATGTTGACCAGCGCCTGCTTGCGCTGCTCCAGTGCCGCCCTCACCTCCTGGCCGAACCCTTCACCCGCGAGGGAAATGCGCTGGCGGGAGACCAGTTCTCGGTCGAGCCAGGTCGCGCCGTCATGGCCGATCTGCTGGTCGAGGCCGGTTGGTGACAGCACACTGACCCTGATGTTGGCACGGTCCCACGCCAACCCCTACTGGAACACCAGCATCTACGGTGCCTACGCCCAGGTCATGTATAACAGCACGTCCAAGGGTTACATCTGCGGCCCGGGCGGTACCGGTGTGGGTGGTACGTTCGGCATTACCTTCGGTGCTGCCGGCCTGACCTCCTGCAACCCCGACTACGCCATCGCGCAGATCGGTACGCAGACCCAGTGGACCCCGGTCAAGAACTTGACCTTCACGGCAGACTTGATCTACCAGCGCCTCGACCAGAAGTGCGCTGGCACGATCACCACCGCGGCCTTCGGCTCGGTCGGCAAGCCGCTTGCTACCTACCAGTTGAAGGATCAGGACGGCGTCAGCCTGCTGCTCCGCGCTCAGCGCAACTGGTAACACCTGGTTGATCTGATCACGATCTAACAGAGCCCCCGACGAGAAATCGCCGGGGGTTTTGCTTTGTGCGGCGCGATCAGTGCGGAGATACAGGCGCGGGAAAGGATACCGACGATCTTTATCAGAGATGGCCGTTGGATATCGGCTAACGCCGGCTCCCGAATGCCTCGGATCCTTTGATCAAGACCCCGCGCTTCGGACATTCTGAATTAGAACATAAAGAGAACAAAAATCGAGTCCGATCGAGGCTCCTCCGTGAAAAAATCCTCCTGTTGGAAGCGTCGCGATGTCGGAACCAAGCCTGGCCATTCGTCTTGAATCCAGCATCAGTAGTGGAGTTCCCCCATCATGGCCCCCCGCGCTAACTGGAAAGGCTTCCTGCGTCTTTCCCTCGTCACCTGTCCGGTTGCGCTCTATCCGGCCACGTCGGACTCCGAAAAGGTCTCGTTCAACCAGCTCAACCGGAAGACCGGCCACCGCATCAAGTACGCCAAGGTGGACGCCGAAACCGGCGAGGAGGTCGCCAACGAGGACATCGTCAAGGGCTACAAGGTCGACACCGACACCTTCATCGAGGTGTCGAAGGAGGAGCTCGAGAACGTCGCGCTGGAATCGACGCGAACCATCGAGATCGACGAGTTCGTTGATCGCAGCGAGATCGACCCGAGGTATCTGATCCGTCCCTACTACCTTGTGCCGGACGGCAAAGTCGGTCACGACGCCTTCGCCGTCGTCCGCGAAACGATCCGTGAGATGAACAAGGTAGCCATCGGACGGGTGGTGCTGACCAACCGTGAGCACATCATCGCCCTCGAGCCCATGGACAAAGGCCTGATGGGAACGCTGCTGCGCTATCCTTACGAAGTGCGTTCTGCGGACGAATATTTCGACGACATCCAGGATGTCAAAGTCACCAAGGACATGCTCGATCTCGCCAGGCACATCGTCAATCAAAAGGCGGGCCACTTCGAGCCGGACAGGTTCGAAGACCAGTACGAAACCGCCCTTCTCGATCTCATCAACCAGAAGCGCGCCGGCAAACCCATCACCGCGAAAGCGCGTCCCCGCGGCGAGAACGTGGTGGACCTGATGGACGCGCTGCGCAAGAGCATCGGTGGAGGCGCGGCGGCATCGGCAGAGACGCCGAAGAAGCCAGCGAAGAAGGCGCGCAAGGCGGCGGCCGGGCAGAAGGAAATGCTGATGCCGATCGCCGGCAAGAAACCGGCCAAGGAGGCAGCGGCAAGGAAGCCGGCGGCCAAACCGCAGCGGAAGTCAGCTTAAGGTATCTTTGCGGTGGGTTCACGGAAAGCTCGCTCCGACAAGCTGGAAGCGTCGAAATATCTCCCGGGCCGGCCGCTCTGTTCGCCCGCTTTGGAAGTTCTCTGCTCGCGAGGTAGACAGCACGGCTGATCGCATGGCAGCGGTCAGTCGGCGGTGCGGGGAAGCGTCTCATGGCGAGAAAACTGAATACCTACCAGACCTCGCTGGGCTTCTTCGATCTGGCGATGGCCGCTCCCTCGATGAAAGTGGCTCTGGAAGCGTGGGGCGCCGACAGCAATCTCTTCCATCAGGGCGCGGCAAAGGAGAGCCACGACCCGGACGTCATCGCCGTGACCATGGCAAAGCCTGGCGTCGTTCTCAGGCGTCCGGTTGGAACCGATCGACCTTTCAGCGAACATGCCGAGCTGCCCACCGATCTTGGCGGCGGAGGACCGACGAAGGCCGCCCCCAAGTCGAAAGGCCCAAAGGCGAAGCAGCCTTCCTCTCGCCCCGTCGACAAGGTTGCGGAGCGGAAGGCTGCTCTCTCCTACGAACGCGAACGGAGGAGCCGCGAGCTTGAACGGGCGAAGGAAGAGGCCGCCAGGCAGAAGGAGCGTGAACGCCGTCAACTGGCGGTCGACAAGGCAGAGGCTGCGTTGGACAAGGCCGAGCAGGGGCATGCGAAGCGGGCCGCCGCCATCCAGGCCGAATTCGATGCACTCAAGAAGAGATCGCAAGCCGAAAAAGCCCGCTGGGATAGGGAGAAGGAGCGATTGGAAGCTGCGCTGCGGCGTGCGCGGGGTTAGTTTCCGCCATGCTCGGCGCCGGTCCTTCTAATCGGGAGGCATACATGGCTGGGATTCGCAAAGGCGGGGACACACCGCTTGGAGTGATATCGCACGCGAACTGTTCGCTACGGAACGCGCAGACCAATGTGCCACTGTTCGCCGAAACAGAGTTGGTTTTGGCTGATAGGTAGTACGCAAATTGGACTCAGTTCGCCAACTGATAAGGTTTGGTGACAAATGGAGTCGGCTCGCTGACTGATAAGCTTTGGCCGCAAAGCTTATCAGTCCGGAGGTTTCTCGTAGGTCGACACCCACGACAGTGCGCCGGTTCTGCTGCCGCAATAGGGAAGACCGCCTTCGGGACAGCTTTTTTTGAGCCCACCGCTAGACTGGAAACCATCCAAAAAAGGGTAGTGTCCTTTTGAAGGATGGATACAGCTTGCCGTTTCGCATTCTCAAAAGTGATGCAGGGCGTATGACCACAACGGCAACGTTAAAAAAGAAAGGGATATGCCGAGACCGACCATCAGCGATACCAGGGGCGGGTTGAGGCCATGCTGTACGGCGACGATCGCGCCGCCGATTTGCGGACCCATCGCGGCCTCGAACAGTGTCACTCGCGTCGTTTCTTCCGTCGTACCTAGGATGCCGAAATACAGCAGCGCAAGCACGGCAGGCGCAAGAAGCAGCTTGAACCCAAGGCCAGTCGCCAACGCGGTCTTAAGTCCGCGAGCCTGATCAAACCTGAGCTGCAAGCCAACCGAAACCAGGGCCAGCGGTGCGAGCGTGTCGCCCAATCGCTTTAGTGCGTCGGCAGCCCAAATCGGGAACTCAAAGGGCATCAGAGCGAAAGCAACGACCAACGCAATCAGCGGCGGGAACACGATAATCCGCTTGAAGATGGCAGCCTTCGACTGCGTGCCCGCGGAATAAATGGTTGCAACGGTGATACCCAACGTGCTCAGCACGAGATAGGTGCCAAGCTGATCGATCAGAATACCGGTCGCCAAGTTTGGGGCGCCAAAAAACGCTTCGATCATCGGCAGGCCGACGAAAGACGTGTTGGCAAGGCCACCCGCGAGCATCAGCGCGCCGGTCGTTTCCCGCGAAAAGTTCAAGCGAGCGGAGAGCGCCCAGAAGAACCAGACCCCGAGGCCGAACATAAGCCATGGCATCGCAATGCTGAACAGCAACGAAGTGTGCAGCTTGGCATTATGGATCTGCAGAATAATCAACGCCGGCAGCGATATGTGAATGATAAAAGCATTGAGCGCGAGATGAGCGTTCTCCGGCGCCTTTTTAGCGGCGTGGAGACCCATGCCGAGCAGCAGGCAAAAAAAGAGCAGAACGATGTTGTTCATTGCGTCTTCTCCGAACGTCTGCATGTTGGAGACGTCAAACGGCGGCTTTCACGTCAACGCGGAATATAAAAGGTGTGTGCCGTTGACGACCAGAAACAGCGCGAATAACCCGGCCAAAACGCGCGAGGGCAGCCAATGCGCAACTGCCACGCCAAGACGCACGGTAAACAACGTTCCCGCAACGAGCGCAGCCAGTGCGGGTAAATTGATGTAGCCAAGCATCCAATGACCTAGTGGGACGTTTCGGCCCTCCCAGGCGTAGGCAAAAGCGCCGGCCAGGCTGACCGGCAGTCCGATCGCCGCGGAAGTGCCGATCGCAAGCTTCGGCTCCATTCCAGCGGCCTTGAAATAGGGCGTGAACAGCGTTCCGCCTCCGATCCCGGCGAGGGCCGCAATGCCGCCGAAAGCCAAGCTGAATACTTTCAATGAGAGGCCACGGCGCGCGACTACTTGCAGCGCGCCTATTTTTGACACATCGGTCACCATCAACGCCGCCGCGAACAATTGGAAACAAGCCACGAAAATGAGGAGTGAAATCGCTGGCGCCTCAGCGGCAACTGCACTTCCAAATGCGACGCCGACGACGACCCAGGGTGTGGCTCGGCAGATCATGTCGGCGGAAGTACTGCCGCGGCGATAATGGCCGTATGCGCTCTGCGCCGCGGAAAACACAATTGCAGCCATCGACGTTCCAAGAGCCATTGCGACTGCGTGCTCTGTGCCTGTCCCCGTTGTCTTGAACGCGTACACCAACACTGGCACCATGATCAGTCCTCCGCCAATGCCGAACAAGCCGGCGAAGAACCCCGCTGCAACCCCACTCAACCCAAACACAGCCAGAGTTAGCTCAGCGCCCACTTCGCCCTCCCTTGTTTATGGCACCTTTGAAAGCGGGCCGCCGTTTCCCTGAGAGGATGATAGGTTCGCTACCGCGTCTGAACGAACGGAAGAGTAGATCAACCAATCTATTGGCCAATCGAAACCACGATCGACGCTTGAAAATGCCAGTGAACCAAAGAGAAGCATCTATGGAGCGGCGATGTTGTGCGCTCCGCCAGACCTTGGCAAAATCATCGCCGTCAAGATCGTACTTCGCATGTCGCACGTCTAACTCCTCAAAGTATTCGGAGAAGGGCAATTTGCGCTAGCGAGTGCACCTCAGCGAGGCTAATCAGCCTGCTTGAAGGCACCTCAGATAATTCCCAAGTGCCCGCGCTCGCTCGCAGGCCATCACCGAGCGGAATGGCTGTACAAAAAACTGTTGGCATCCCGGACCGCTGATAATCGACCCGCGATGAGTGCAATACCGGCTTCTGCAAACCGCAGCGGCGCCGGTCAGGTCAAACTTGGCAAGAGTGCGCTACGGAAAAACTGTCATTCTTGCGAGATCGCCAGGTGCCGTTCCCGGCGACAAGGAGCCAAAGTATATTGCGATCATGAACACGACCGCAAAAGTCACGTAGCCCAGCATGATCGCTGCGTCGTGCCTTGCGCCTTTACGTTGATCCGTCTTGAGCCTAGCCCGCTGTACGATTTCCATTGTCTAATCTCCAATGTGGTCGATGCGATCCGGCGCATCACTAAAATACATTCGGAGGCGACCTAGCAGGTGTGACGTCGTTCACACCGGCGGAACAAAAAAAGCAATCAACCGACTTCACCAATACTCGTCAGCTTAAAGCCGATGCCGTTCTAGTTCTGCGACGAAGTTGTCGGCAATTCACAGATCTTCGCGATAAAACGGTAACGGCCTTCGACGCATTCCGGCTTTCGCCGCGACTCGTTACGAGCAAGCGGCATACCAAAGACCTCACCATTGAAAAGTCTATCGATTTTGTTTTTGGTTCATCTGATATCTGATCCGCAGACTATCTTTTGTGCACTTGTTGCTCGAAACATGCGGACATTCACCGCGATAGGAGCGGAGCCCGATCCGGCCCAGATCGGTCCTTCCGTTCTGGAGAAAGTTCAGGATCGGCTCGACCACAGCCCCGATGCAATGGGTGTCCGTCGTCAGACAGTGGAGCATCCGTTCGGCACGATGAAGTGCTGGACGGGAGCAACGCATTTCCTCACAAAAAAAGCTACCGAAGGTAGCCACCGAGATGGTGCTCAACGTGCTCGCCTACAACATGAAGCGCGTGATGACGATCATGGGCGTAGCCGGATTACTGGAGGCGATGCGGGCGTGAGGCTGGCCTCTGGACGACCAAATCAGCTCCTACGCGAAGCTCCTGGTTACCACTGAAAATTACAGCTCGATTCCATCGAACTAGCAGCCTGACGGCCGCGAAATGCGTCAGCGCGCCCCAAGTTGCGCGATTTTAACACGGCCTGGGCCTATAGCGTCAGTTACCGCGGTGCAGTGACATGTCCGAAGTTGAGGGTAGACCGGAGTGCGCCGGGAGACCGGCAAGGAGTAGATGGTGCAAGTCCATCACGATGAAGGAGTAGCGAACCGCATCGACCCCGAGTCATGCGCAGAAGCCCGCGAGGGCATCGGCGAAGCGTTGACAGGGGAGCGCATAGGCCAGCCATTGAGCCGCGAAAGTACCCTCATCCTGGGTGCCGACGTCGTTCCGGTGACGGAAGGCAACACGGATGGGCGCGATAACGCGAGCGCCCAGACGGCCCGGCGTG
Source organism: Bradyrhizobium sp. LTSPM299 (assembly GCF_000938235.1). Classification (NCBI taxonomy): domain Bacteria; kingdom Pseudomonadati; phylum Pseudomonadota; class Alphaproteobacteria; order Hyphomicrobiales; family Nitrobacteraceae; genus Bradyrhizobium; species Bradyrhizobium sp. LTSPM299. Next base: position 1,673 of record NZ_JYMU01000077.1, on the reverse strand, counting down.
GTCTTAGACACTGGCATGTGCGCACGCTCTTTGCGTGGGAACCGGGAGATCTCATGGTCGGCCAGCACCAGCATGTGTGCTGCACTGGCCCGCGTCGGGAAGGCGAGGAGCCGTAGCCGATGATGTACGATCATGAGAAGTCTGACCCCGTCATAGTAGCTGTGAAGCCGACGAACAAAGCCGGGCAACCGGCGGCGGAGTTGGTGGAGCCAAGGGCGGGGGCCGAGGGGAATGCGAGTCAGCAAAGCACGGGCCGGGCACAGTACCGGGGAACCGTGTCACAGGCGCTGGAGCGCATACGGCAAGCTGCAAGGCAAAGGAAGAAGGAGAAGTTCACCGCGCTCTTCCATCACGTCAGTATTGATCACCTCGCAGAGGCATTCTCTGAACTCAAGGAGAATGCTGCAGCTGGAGTGGATGGGCTGACATGTCGGGATTACGAGCAGCACCTTGAGCGCAATCTTGAGGACCTGCATGCTCGCGTCCATCGGGGAGCGTATCGGGCACTACCGGCGCGGCGGGTCTACATACCCAAGCCGGATGGTCGGCAACGCCCGATCGCGGTCGCCGCCCTTGAAGACAAGATCGTCCAGAGGGCGACGGCTGCGGTGCTGAGCGCGATCTACGAGGAAGATTTCCTCGGGTTCTCGTATGGGTTCCGACCCGGACGCAGCACGCACGATGCGATGGATGCGCTCGTGGTCGGGATCACCAGCACAAAGGTGAACTGGATACTGGACGCCGACATCCGCTCGTTCTTCGACACGGTGAGCCAGGAGTGGCTCATCAAGTTTGTGGAACATCGCGTCGGCGACCGACGTATCATCCGCCTGATCCAGAAATGGCTCAAGGCAGGCGTCCTGGGAGACGGGATCGTGACGGTCAGTGACAAGGGGACCGGGCAGGGATCGGTGATCTCACCGCTTCTGGCCAATCTCTACTTACACTACGTTTTCGATCTCTGGGCCGAGCGCTGGCGACGGCGTGAGGCCGCGGGCAATATGATCATCGTGCGCTACGCCGACGACCTCATTGTTGGCTTCGAGCACGAGACCGACGCCCGTCGCTTCCTAGACGAGATGCGTAAGCGGTTACAGGAGTTTGCACTGTCGTTTCATTCGGAGAAGACCCGGCTGATCGAGTTTGGACGCTTCGCGGTGGAAAACCGCAAGCGGCGCGGGCTCGGTAAACCGGAGACCTTCACCTTCCTGGGCTTCATCTTTATTTGCAGCAAAACTCGTCGGGGTAAATTCCAAATCAAACGGAAGTCTCGGCGGGACCGCATGCAAGCAAAGTTGCAAGCCATCAAACAGGAATTGCGACGGAGCATGCATCAGCCGATTCCCCAGCAGGGAAGATGGTTGCAGCAGGTCGTCACCGGCTACTTCAACTACCACGCGGTGCCGACAAACAGTTCGACACTGACCGCGTTCCTATTCCACGTTACCAATCTCTGGCGGCGCACGCTGCGGCAGCGGAGCCAGAAAGACTGGACGACTTGGGAGCGGATCAAGCGGTTGGCAGACGACTGGCTTCCGAAGCCGCGAATCCTTCATCCGTGGCCACAAAGTCGCTTCGCCGTTAGACACCCAAGGTGGGAGCCGTATGCCCGAATTGGGCCCGTACGGATCTGTGCGGGGGGCGCGAGGTAACTCGCGTCCCTACCGCGAAAG